>CAYYIQ010000204.1:1871-6057 GCA_964472005.1 uncultured Bdellovibrionales bacterium
ACCTGATAATATCACTGACCTTCCGCATGAAGAATTGCTCAAACATATTTTAAGTTCGATCTTACTAAGCAAAAATATCGAGACTACATTAAAGGTGCTCATGAGTTTAAACCTGTTGAGAATACTCATTTGAAATGCAAGAGTCGAATCGAGATAGATAAGAATACTAAAAACGAAACCGTTGTCTTGAGTAGTGATGAATACATTTGTTTAAAAATATTGAAAAGTGGAGAATACGTTTTTAGGTCAGATAGATACCGTCAAAATATTGGAATACTTACTTCAACTAACAGATGTAGTTCAAATGATTTAAAAAAGAACGAATACGTCCCTTTTTATTTTCACAAGGGAAACTATGTTTTGTGCTCAATGAAGTTATATAGTGGAATAGTTTCCCATTTAGATAACGAAATAGAGTAAGATTTTATTTTTACTTTTTTAGAGCGAGTCACTTACTATTCTTAGTCGGGATACTAAGAAACATAATATTTTAACTAAAATCACTATTCATCAGCCGGTTATTTGACAATTAGGTGGATGAGGAACCTCTCTCGTCGCGGCTCTACCTTATTATAGGGCATTGTTGTTAGCGCTCGTTTCATAATATATCGGCGACTTCGTTCTTTAAAATTAAATTGTATATTCGGGTTAATGTATGTATTTTTTTAAGCAACAAAAACGGTTTGTTGCGGTTTTTTCTGGTATTTGGAGAATGCCATGTGTGTCCTGCTGGATAGTATTCTGTCTGCTGTGCCCAATTGCTTCAGTGACCTTAGCCCATGCGCTAAAGGTGGCCAATGCGATAGTCGGATTTTGGATATCCTGATGGGGCCATGCCGAATGCGGCCAAGGAATTGGAAACCTACGTCTGAGCATCTAGACTTTTTGAGGAAGCAAATTCGTCGATTTAAGAGGCTAGGGCAGCCAATACATTGTCTTTCAATGTCGGGATCGACCAAAGTTTTTGGATTTTCTAAGAGCCCATCTCCGGATATTGCCGAATATTTTTGGATGCTTAAACTTTCAGAAATCAAAAAAATGGTTCAATCTGAATTTTCACAAGGAATTCGTTTTACCGTAATTTTGGAAGATCTCGGTCGGCATTACCTGAGTTATTCAAGTACTCATGAAACTCAAAGAAGAATCGATGAGTATTTTGGGGGACTTGTGAAATTCGCTGGTTTGGGGCAAGGCAGCATTTCGATTCAACTTGAATCTGAAATTCTTGCAAACCAACTGATTTCTCCAGAGGTATGCGATAAGTTTGGACTCACAGGTACTGCTTCGAAAGACAATTTCTTTTTGCTTGCAGATCAGCTCAAGGAACTTTTCCGCCAATATTGGATGGATTCGAATTCTGATCCAGAGTCTAAGAAGTGTCTAGAGTATGAATCTTATCTTGATTTGAATAAGATTGGGTTCCGCGGCACTATTCCTACGATTCAGCGAGAGTACTATCTACAACGGTCAAACTCTTGTTGTGATATCGAATTGAGCCCAGATGAGAATTTGGAACGTGTTTTACGTTACCTTGGAGCAGCTTTTGCAAGGAAGCTTTTGGGGGTTGTGAAGCCAGATGTTTTTGATGAAGAGGGACCAGTAAGTCCTATTCAGGTTTCTTTTGTTCCGCATGCGCCAGGCACTCCTGAGTTTGTTCAAAGGAATCGCATCGAACAACTTTGCTATCTTCGAAGTAAAAAAAGTTGTCGTGGTGTTGCGCCGTGGGCAGGCTATGGAGCCATCGATGTTACAGACAGAAGGTATACGATATTTTCGACTCGTGAGATTGAGAATCGTCATGGAGAGTTTCAGACATTGAAACTTCCACACAATTCTGTAGATCCACATTTGTGCGATTTGGATGTGACGGCCTTCGTACTAAACTCATAGAAGACTGATTGTCTATATAATGTTTTTTTAGCTAGTTGGAATTAAAACTCCAGCTAGCTTGTTGCTTAACAAAATACTATACTGAATTAAACCAAATCTAAGTAGAATTGTTTTTATGAAGATTGTCAGATTGATACTCTTCATAAAATAATAGAGTTTATGTTGAGAGATAGTATATTATTGCTTGATGAAAATAATATTATGACGTTCTAGTCCTTTTTATTTTCAAGATGGGTTGCAAGCCGTGCGATAACATTTTTTCTCGCAGCTACTTTCACTTCCGCTGGGGTTAAAGCCGAAAAGGGCTGAATTTCTTCTTCGGAAAAGGACTCTTTTTTCATCATTTGAAAATAGGTTTTAGTGTTTTTAAACTTACTTTGTGTGAGCTCCTCATCGTGGAAAATCGGTTCCCCAGGCTTAGGAGTCTTTCTTTTTGTAGGCGAGCTTCTCTCTATATGGTCTGTTACATTAAGTTGATTTGGATCAAACTTAATTTCGTTTAGAGGAGACCTTATTTCCTTGGTTGGTTCATTTTTGGGTAGACATATAAGCAGTGTCACAAATACAATAGCCGATATGCAAATTAATTTGGATTTACGAATTCTCAAACTTCTACTACTCCTTGCAATATCTGTTGACCTAACCATCGGGAGATAAGTCAAAATTATTAAGAGGTATGTAAATTGTTTTAGAAAATAGTTTTCCATCCTCTGCTGGCTTGAACGAACTCTTGAACATTTATTGCAAGTCGTTAAGCATAAATGTACACAGCCATAGTTTTCTAAAGTGCTAATTGTGATTTCAAAATTGTTTGACTGGGTAATTGGAGTGAATTTCTACGAGTTCTTATTAGGGCAATAAAAGGATCGATTATTGCAAGTTAGATACAATATTTCACTCAAAGGTTGTATCTGTAGTGTATCAAAGTTGTAAACTCATCATTTTTTGTTCGTTCTTCTTATGTTTAGCCACGACATTTGTCTTCGCAAATACTGATCCTCTATGGTATCAGGGACAATATATCGTCAAGTATAGCGCGGAAGAAATTCAGAACTTAAAAAGTGAGCCGGAACTTTCTCAGTATTCTGAAGAGGTTATTGAAAACGCCCTTACTGAAATACTCGCCGCTGACACCGTCGAGAAGCTCCCTTTGATTGAAGCTAATACAATTGAAGCTGATAATAAAATAGAACTTGATGTTGATGTTGCTGTTGATCTGATTCAATCTGATCTAATAGAATATATTGCACCGAATTTTATTAGAAAAATTTCTAATGTTCCAAACGATCCTCAGTATTCAAGTCTTTGGGGAATGTCTCAATCGAATGATATAGATATCAATGGTCCACAAGCTGCTGAAAAAGCATCTTTCTCGCAAACAGAAAATATAATTGTAGGTATCGTTGATACTGGCATTGACTATAATCATCCTGATTTGGTTGATAATATTTGGACTAACCCAGAAGAATTGAATGGAGTTGCCGGTGTAGATGATGATGGGAACGGCGTGATAGATGATATTTATGGTTACAATGCTATTACCAATTCGGGAGATCCGTTTGATGATAATAGGCATGGTACTCATTGTGCTGGAACTATTGGAGGTAGAGGGGAAAATAGTATTGGTGTTGCTGGTGTTGTTTGGAAAGTAAAGTTAATGGGTTTAAAATTCCTTGATTCTCAGGGTAGAGGGTCTGATTCTGCTGCGATTAAGGCAATTAGCTACGCAATAACCATGAGGAATCGTGGTGGACAACTTAGAGTTCTCAACAATTCGTGGGGGGGAGGTGGATATAACCCAGCGCTCCTTAATGTTATAAAGTTAGCCGAAGATGCGGGCATATTATTTGTTGCTGCTGCAGGGAATGAGAATACTAATACTGACGTAACGGCGAATTACCCTAGCTGCTATGATGCGCCAAACGTACTTGCCGTAGCTGCTATAAATACAGATGGGACTAGAGCTTCGTTCTCAAACTATGGTGCAAATACTGTAGATATTGCTGCGCCGGGTGTCAGTATTTTGAGTACAGTTCCAGGTAACGGTTATGAATATTTGAGTGGAACATCTATGGCGACACCCCACGTAAGTGGAATCGCAGTTTTGGCCCTTGCTCAATCCTCGTTGGTGACTGCGTCTGAGGTTAAAAACGCCTGCCGTGCGCAAATGGTACGGTTGTTTGGCGAGCAGGCGGCGGATCCTGTTGAGGATTACTTCCACGACTGGGCGGTTGATCCCTATACGGCGACGGACCAGGACCGGGCCTCATCTGGCGAGCATGGTGCACTGGATGCA
>CAYYIQ010000205.1:0-6006 GCA_964472005.1 uncultured Bdellovibrionales bacterium
GCAGATGTTGGTGCAGATTTAGTTGGTAAAGTAAAAGCTGGAATTCCAGATGCCGCAACTATAGCCTCAGATAACACAAACTATGCTCCCAATCTATTACCAATTAATCGCCAATTCATAAATCCTAAAATACGAAAACTAGCTGTTCCCCTAGTTGCTTTTGATATTGAGAAAGAGACACTGTCATATACGGCAGAAGTTGTTTCAAGCAATCAACTTTCCGCCGCTGCGAAACTTGATCAAGAGTATGGATTCAATTCATTTCAGTCTACGGTGTATGACTATTATTGGAAATTGATACAAGCGGCCAACGATCGTGTCTTTTATATTCGATATGACGGAGCATTGTATGAAATGATTTCAGGAACATATTCGTTGATTTCTACCTTAGGAAGTGAGTATTACAATGATCCGAATTTACTAATCAGTGCCTATCAAGAAGAAGTTGTTCATGTCGACTTGGAAGTGAAATCTGGCACACCCCCATATATCGAAATAGTTGCGCGGGAAGAATTTTCTGAGCCTCTTATTGTTTCAGCTACAGCAAGTGACGGTAATAAAAATGACGTTGAGCAGTTCACATTGGAAATGCGAGAAGTTAGGAGCTGTGAATGATAAGAATTGTAAGTTTATATCTTTCTTTACTGCTTCTCTTTATTAGGCCAGCATTAGGTTTGCCAAACATTGAAAATGGAAAGGAGTTGGTGCTTTTTGATTCGGTCGAGGCAGGTGGAGAATTATCTGGATTGAAAGCCGAAGTCTCAGCTGACTCAATGCAGTCCTCGATACTGAATGTTTCAGGTTCTCCTGAAGTCGTAATTGATAGCGGTAGATCAACAAATCGTGTTGATATAGTTTTTCTTGGTGATGGGTATCGGTCGGGTGAACTGACAGATTTTTCGCAACAGGTTTTAACTTATTCTTCCGGACTAGTTTCTCAAGAGCCTTTTCAGGAGTATTCGGAATTTTTCAATGTCCATCGTGTTGATATTTCATCAAATGATTCGGGTGTCGATCATGACGGTGAAGTAGGCGTTTTAAAGGATACTGTTTTAGATACGGAGTTTTGGTGTTCGGGTAAACAAGCAACTCTTTGTACTAATGTTTCAAAAGCTTGGAGTTACGCAGCACTCGCCAGAGATTTTGATCATATAATAGTTCTTGCAAATTCGACTTCACCTGGTTCGGCTGCGTATCCATTTAGCGATCTTTCCGTAGTTAGCGCACTCCAGCCACAGAGTATTGATAGTGTTCTTCATCAACTAGGACATAGCTTTGGGAATTTAGCAGATGAGTTTGATACAGGTCCGTGGCCGACATATACAGGTTTTGAGCCCGCAGAACCGAACGTCTCACCTCAAAATTCAGATTCGATGACCTCGCAAGATATTAAATGGGCAAAATGGCTCGGTGTCACTGCCCTGGGTAAGACAATTGGTACTCATGAAGGTGCAATGGGATACCAATATGGCATATATCGACCAACTCTTACCTCTAAAATGAAAGAACTGAATGAGCCTTTTAACGCTCCTTCGGTGGAATCAATTGTTAAGCAAATATATAGAAAGGTAAAGCCAATTGATGATTCGACGGCGGTTTCAAATGATTTAACGGGACAAAATACTCTATCGGTTACACCGATGAGAACTCGTAGTTCGACATTAAAAGTACAGTGGTTTGTTGATGGTAATCCATTAACTGGTGCTATTAATAATACTTTTAGACCGAATGATTATCCACTTACCGATGGTGTCCATAATATTCGAGCTGAAGTGGTAGACACCACGCCATGGGTTAAAGACGAGTCATTTAGAGATTTATACATGAAAGAAAGTCGAAGTTGGGACGTTTCGGTAGATCAAAATGCTCCTGTTATCACCCAACATCCTTCTTCCATATCTGTGAATCCAAATTCTTCTGCCTATTTTAGTGTTCAGGTAATTGGAGAGGACTTAAGTTTTCAATGGTTTAAGAATGGTGCCGCAATAACTGGAGCAAATAGTCGTACCCTGACAGTATCTCCTGTAACTCGCGACAATGCCTTTGAACAATATTGGGTAGTTATTTCAAACGTGGCAGGATCTGTTAGAAGTAACACCGCTATTTTAAATGTAACAAATAGATCTCCGCAATATCGTGGACAAAGTATTATTACAACCTACAGAGATGCCTCGGCTGGTTTTAGTTTCACAGCCAGTGATCCAGATGGAGATCCATTGACTATTACATCTGAACTTGATGCGAACGGACAGTCCTCAGGTGCGATTGTAAGCGTTAGTAATAATAGAGTCGATCTAAGAGCTGGGAAAAGTTTTATTGGGACTTTTAATCTCAATATAGTTATCACCGATAATATTAAAGTTATAAAAATTCCGGTAATTGTAACCATTCTAAATCGTGCTCCTGCTATCTCTGCGATACCGAATCAATCAGCTTCTTGGACTACTGATTCTATTAAAGTAGATGTTATTGCGGCTGATCAAGATTATATGGATACTTTGATATACACAGCAGCAGTATCACCGACGAATGCTTCAAGTATTACTTTGATATTAAATGGTAGTGAATTAACCATCGATCCTAAACCAGGATTTATTGGGCAATTCCCAGTAACTGTAAATGTTTCGGACGGTAGAGCGAATAGTCAATCGCAATTTCTAGTAAACTGGGCGAATGGGGCGCCGGTTATTTCACCTATTCCAAATCAGAGAATGTTCTATAAAAATGATACTATAGATGTGCCTCTAAATATTTCCGATCCAGATAATGACAGCTTAACCGTTACTGCGAAGGTTGTTTCCGGTTCGAGTAGTGTCGCGTTAAATGTCTCTGATAATAACTTGAATATAAATCCTCCTTCGCTGTTAAAAGGTAGTTCACAAATCCAAGTTACAGCTTATGACGGGAATATCACTAGCACGCAAAATTTTTCTTTCGAGAGTTATAATTCTCCTCCAGTGTTAGAGCCTATATCAAATCAAAAAGCTAGTCCTCAAAAAAGCGATATTACAGTCCCTTTTGTGCTAAGTGATCCTGATCAACAGGATAGTGTAACTGCGATCGCTTCACTAAACAGTCAAATTACACAAGATGTGACTGTAACTAATGATAGTAGTAACATTTACATTTCCGCTTCTGAACCTTTCAAATCTGACTTCCAAATTAAAGTCGTGGCAACCGATGGTGATATTTCAGTAGATCAGACGTTCAACGTAACTATAAGAAATTCACTTCCAGTACTTCAAACAATCCAAGAAATTAGAATACATCCTATAACAGAAGATTATAAATCAATTGAAATGCAAGGAATCGATCCAGATAATGATTCACTTCAATATGCGGCAGCATTTACAACTCCGTCGTTGGAGGATCTTGCAAGTATAGGTGTCGAAGACAATATTTTAATAATAAACCCAATCAAAAACTACCTAGGAAGTTACGATCTTAAGGTCAGTGTGACCGATGGTATTGCCATTTCTACTCAAATTGCAAAGGTTACAGTTTATAATAATCCGCCAGAACTAAATCCTATTTGTGATCAATCACTTAGCCCTAGCGAGCTTCCTTTGGTCGTACCTCTTTCTGCTACTGATGTTGACGATGAAGATTTGACCTATGAAGTTTTGTTCGAATCAACAAATTTGGCGTATGAGTCGGATTCTAAATACAATTTCGAGGTTTTCGGAGGAGCCCTTAATTTTAATATTTTTGGTAAACAAGAAAAGTATCTTAAGGCAACAGTAGACGGTCAATCGAATACATTAGTATTTATAACTAAAGATGGCAGCCTTTATAAAGCTGGTGAGTCATTTGATAAAAGTACTTTTATTGAAAAGCTTTTACCTGTCTTCTATCAAACTCCAACAATTTTGGTTGATGCTACCAATATTTCGTCTCCTCCTCCTTTAAGTGGAGTTATTGAGAATGGCGAATTGAAAATTTCAGCAAACTCCGTTTTTAACGGACTAGCTCTCGTCAGAGTGAGAGCTCACGATAAATTTTCATTCGATGAACAATCATTTCTATTGGCAATTAATTCAAATATAGATGGTGCAGGATTTAAATTGGGAGAAATCCCCAATTTGAGAAGTCATTGGAAGGAAGATAAGTTAATAGTTGAGTTACCCATAGAAGGAACGTTACCTAATTCTAATTCTATTTCGGTAAAACTAGCAGACACAACAGAGGCTCGACGGCTTGATGGTATTTATAACTTTGCATTTAGAACGGATCAAGTTTATTCGGAGCAGGGAATTCCTCCCTTTCTTAGACCTGTTGATAATCAAGTCGGTCGTAATGAAAAATATTTCATTGGTTATGATATCGAAAACGTTGCATCTAGTGGGATAGCATATACAGTACCTATTTTTAAAGTATATGCGATATTACCAGATGGATCTATCTATCGATGTTATCATGATAAACTTGGGGAAAATCGAGACACCGCGTATTCGCTTGAAAATGGAACCAAGATTGGTCAAGTTCAATCTGTTTTTTACCATGACATAGACTTGTTAATAAGCCCACCAAGCGAGGTTGAGCCGAACGTTTCGATATCTATTTCTGAAAACATACTCGAAGTCGATACTGTCGATAGCTTTATCGGGAAAGTAGTGCTTCAGGTTAGCATTGGATCTGGTTTCGGAGAGACGCGATTAGCTACCTTTGATAAATATAATACTATACCTACAATAGATCCAGCAGTTCCTTGTTCAGGTGAGATTTGTGAAATTTACTATGTAAATGACGTAGAGTTTTCATATAGTGATAAAGTACTTCGTCTTCCGATCATTGCAAAAGACTTCGACATGGCGGACGAGAACCTTGCGGTGAATTTTTATGCTGCTGGTAATCTAAGTCCATATTCGCAATTTGATAAATATGACTTAAGGCCGGAAACGGAACTACATCTTAGATATAATGAAGACGGTTGGCGTGAAATTAAAATGTTCGGTAAGTTCGAAGGTGTTACGACAGAGTTTGCAATTTTACCAACTGGTGCATTCTATGCAAACTGGTCGGGTTCACCTGAGACTAGTACCTTTATTCGATTTGTTTCTCAGGAAGCCTACTATAACCCTTTAGAACTTGATGGACGTAGGTATGCCAATGACTACATTGACGTAAATCCGTTAAAAAATATAGGTTTGATCGTTGAAGGTGATACTTTAGTGGTTACTTTTCCGGATGATTTCGTAGACGGGCACGGTAGTGAAATATTGTTAGTCGGTGAAGCCGTTGATGGACTCTCAATGGGTGAAAGTCGTTCTAGGATTGTGTATCGGAATCGTGCACCTATTGTCGCTAATATACCTCCAGTTGATTTGCATTGGAGGGAGCAGTTTGTCACCGTTCCCGTTACGATTTCTGATCCAGATTCTAATGACGAACTCTTACCTCGTGGCAACATTGAAGTGCCATTCGACCAGGCGAATGGCAATCCGGGTAGATTGGCTGGTTTCTCATTTGAAGGACTACTTAATATTGAGCTCGGTAGAGGAATTCCTAAAATTTACACGCCCATTTTGAAAGTTGAGGATAGTTGGGGTCAATATGCATTAAAGCAATTTACAGTTAATGTTTATAATAATGTTCCGACTCTAGAAGCGATTGGTTCAAAAACATTTAACCATAGTCAAGGTGAAAAGTCGATACAGGTAACTGGGACCGATAAAGATGTCGTTGATCAAAGTAAATTGAGATATTTTGTTCATCCGGGAACTCCAACGCAGTATGCTGGAAACCTTTTTGCAAAGTATAAACTGAAAAGACTAACAAGCGGTTTGCCAGCATCGGGAATTAATGGATCAAGTGAGTTCTACTTTTCAGGTGAGTTTAATGGTGAAGAAAGGCATTTCGTCGTTTATCCTACCGGTGCGTTGTATCTTTTAGATGACGGAATTCGCGATGAAAATCTTTTAGGATTTTTTCCAAAATCCGCTTTAACATCATCTTATTTGCTCTCTATTCAACCAGCTACAAATTTTAATGCCGCGAGCGCATTTG
>CAYYIQ010000206.1:0-5981 GCA_964472005.1 uncultured Bdellovibrionales bacterium
TTCGGTTTACGTTTTTCATCTAACTTACTTTTCCATTTAGTAAGCAACCCAGCTAGCCGATTCGACCCATTCGTCGGTATCACTGGTGGAATGATGTATTACGGTAAAGAGTTGGCAAATGATCAGCATTGGGACCCATACGGTGGACTTGATCTTGGTATGACTTACTATGTTACTAAAGGCTTTGGAATCAGAGGTGATTATCAACTCGTTCTTGCTGGTAGTGACACAGAGTGGAACCAACAAGCACTTCTTTCTCTAACTTACAGTTGGGGCAGAAGAGCAAAGGCTGTTGAAGGCATGGACATGGAAGATGATAATCTTTCATCTGGCGGTGCTAAAAACGCTAACTTGAAATCAATCTACTTCGGTTTTGATTCTTCACAGTTGAGCCCACAAGCAAAAGTGACTCTTAAAGAGAACGCTGATTATCTTACAAAAGTTCCAGGAAGTAAGATCATCCTTGAAGGCCATTGTGATGAAAGAGGAACTGATGAGTATAACTTAGCTTTAGGCGAAAGAAGATCACGATCAGCTTTCGAATACCTAAGAAGCCTAGGTGTTACAAAAGACAGAATGAGCACAGTTAGCTACGGCGAATCTCGACCTTCAGATGCAGGACATAACGAAGCTGCATGGGCAAAGAATCGTAGAGTTGAGTGTCTAGAAATGAACAAGTAGTTCTTTCTAACTCTTTCTTAAAAGCTCGGGTTTATCCCGAGCTTTTTTTTGCCTTTAATTCTGGCGAGTTCCTAAGAATAAAACTTTGAGTTGATCTAAACCAAGGATTATTCCCGACTTCATGGCAAGATCTATTTAATAGTATCATTGGTGCTCGGGCTAGATGTTTGGAGGCACGATTGTCTAATCTGGTTCAATATAAACATTAGATCGTTCAAGTTTAGTTATTCCTTTGGATTTTCAGTCTATTACAAAATACTTCGCAGGAACCGAAGATGTTCTTAGGAAACAATTTCTACGGGAATGATCGGGTTTTTGTTGAGAATGCATTCTGTTTTTGGTAAAACTCATCAGAAACCGTTAATAATTATGAATGAACTTCTTGAGTGTCTGTAATGAACTTTAAAAATTTAATTAGATTATGTTTTTTATCTGCTTTTATAATTTTTCATTTAGTAGGAGCAGCGAAGGCAGACCTCATTAGCGTCGTTTATGATAATTACGTTGGTGCGAGTTCATCTAATTCTGCGACTCGTTCTGATGATGTCATAGGTGACGATACCTTCGGAGATATTGAAAGAGCAGAACTTCACAGATTCCCAGCTGGCTGCTGCTTTGGACAATATCGCCTCTTAATTTATAGCAAGGCGCCGCATAGTTTTCCTGAAAGACTTAATCAAATCTTCGGGGGACTTTTTCTTAGCACTGATGGCTATCGTCCTTATGATCAATCTCCGCATGTTGATGACAATCATTTTAATGGAGAAGATTGGGAATACGTAGTTTTAACTGGGGGTAACGTTACTAGCATTTTTGTTAGTCTTACAAGCCCAAGCTATCAGGATTTTAGTCGTTACTACCCTGTGGTTGATGATAATATTATTTACACAAGTTCTGCAGGTGGGGAGAATTATCGAGCGGGTCAAGAGTGGTGGTATGATTCAACTGGGCTTGGCCAACCAACCATAATTATTCCTCCGGATGCTCCACAGGCTGCATATTCTCCATATCGCTGGATGTCCACGTCTATTTCATTTAGGGATGGGTATTACATTTTCTCCACAACTTTATCTGACGTGGTGGTTGCTGAAGCAATGGCGAATGGGGGGAATCTAGGGTTCCATTTCACAACGAAAAATGGAAGTGATGTGATTGAAGGTTCATTTGCCGTTCCAGAGCCAAGTTCGTTACTTTTACTACTTGGGGCGAGCGTTGTTGGATTTCGTCGTAGTAGAAGAAAGAAAATATCTGCTGTTGAAAGATGTTAAAGTGCTAGGTTTTAGGTGATTGAGTTTCAGTACCTTTGTAAAAGGCAAGGAAACTCAATTTTAACACCGAACTATTCAGCATATTTAACACTACATCCGTATGGACGAGTCTTTTTTACTGAAACATCTTCACCTTTTGCTAGAGCTGTTAGAACATTTTCAATGTGGTTGTCGGCATCCTTTGGGTCTGAGTCCGAGTCTGGAGCGTCATCGACAGCACCTGAGTAAATAAGGTTTTCGCCTTTGAAGATGAATACATGTGGAGTGGTTTTGGCGCCAACTCGTTGTCCAACTTTGCCATCTTCGTCGTAAAGAGTTTCTGTGTTTTGAAATTTCAATTCTTCTGACAAGTCTACTCTTTGATCTTCTGCGATGTAGTCACCGTGACCGGCTTTTGTCGAGTTAATCGAATACCATTTCACATTTTCGCTTTTATACTTTCCTTGAAGAAATTGCATATGACCGGATTTGTAGAATTTTTTAACGAATGGACAGCCTTTGTTAAACCATTCAAGAACCGTAATTTCATCTTCTTGCGGTTGGATTGTGATCTGATCGCCTGTTGTATTTTTTAAGTTGATCGGGAAAATGTCATCCGAGTCGGCATTTGCTGCACTAAAGATGCTTGTAATCGCTAACGCCGCAATTAAAAATAATGGTTTTAGTTTTAACATAGAGTTCCTTTTTTCGTTCCTATTTAGTATCCCAGGTTAATTCATAGTTTAAAATTGATCGGCGAACTAGGTCAAGCGCAAGCCAGGTAATATAAGTTTGATTTCTCACCCGATCCCAAGGCAAGTTGTGTTTGAAAACTTTTGTGGTGTTTGAGTTTGCGATCCCAATGTAAACGAGGCCGATCTCTTTTTCTTTAGTGTCGCCACTCGGGCCGGCAATTCCCGTAACTGAAATGGCATAGGAGCTTTTAGTTTTCTTTAGAATCGAATTTGCAAGCGAGTATGCGACTTCTTCGCTAACGGCACCTTTAGTCTCGATTATGTTTTTATCAACATTTAAAAAATTTATTTTCAAATCATTAGAATAACAAACGACGCCTCCGAGAAAAGACGCAGAGCTACCAGGTATTTTTGTTAATTCGGAAGCAATTCTTCCTCCCGTACATGATTCTGCAACCGAGAGGGTGAAACTTTTGCTTTTTAGCAATTCTAAAACTGTTTTTGGAAGCTTGTCGTTTTCTAAGTCATCCCCAGAAAGGTGAATAAACTCTGGACCAATTGAATCGATCACTTGATCGTTTATTTTAAGAAGGTCTGCTTTTGAGAGCGTACTTGATTTTAAACTTACGAGTACTTCAGGGAACTGTGGGCGATAGGCCACGGAAACTCGTTTATCAATTTTAAGTTTTTCAATCTGAGAACCAATGTAAGCCTCAGAAATGCCAAAGACTCTAAATTGGATGGTCGACAAAGTTGTTTCTAGTTCGTATTCACTTTTTAACCAGCGCCAAAAAGAGCCGTTTATAAAGAATTCAAATTCCGATGGTACGCCGGGGAAGCAGGCGATGGCCGAGTTGAATTTTGTTTTTGAAATGCACGAATCGGCGGTTCCAACTTGATTCTCTAAAATTAGCGAGCCTTCGGGAAAGAAAGTCTGCTTATAGCTGTTTTCCGTAACTGGTCGACCACGTTTTTTGTATTTTTCTAGAAGTCTGTCGAGAGAAGCTTGGTCTTGAACTAGGTTTACGTCCAGCGCTTCTGCGATTGATTCAATTGTTAGATCATCTGTCGTGGGTCCCAGACCACCAGAGGTCACTACGAGATCAAAATTTTCGATTCCAGATTTAAGGTGCCTTACGATTATTTCGCGGACATCTGGAATTATTAGAACCTCCGTCCTTAGGTTGGGTAAACAGGAGAGATTTGTAAGTAAAAACTTAGCATTTTTGTCTTGAATTGATCCGTTTAATAATTCGTCACCAATTAATACAACTAAAACTGATTTAAGCCGGGCCATATATAGAAAACGAGTGAAATTAATAGGTTATTAAAGTGGTCAGAAAGACATAAAAATTGACTTTATATTGAGTGTATTCTATATCCCTTTCCAATAATTTTATAAAACAGCTATTTTTTTAATTCTTATGAAAGTTTTAGACCACCTCACAACACATCAACTTAAGACCGATCTTCCAATTTTTAATCCTGGAGATACTATAAGAGTATTTCAAGCTATTAAAGAAGGCGTAAAGGAAAACACACAAGTATTTGAAGGTGTGGTTATTTCTCGAACTGGCGGTGGAATTCACGAAACTTTTACTGTAAGAAAAATTTCTTACAAGGTAGGCGTTGAAAGAATATTCCCACTTCACTCACCACGAGTTACTAAAATTGAAGTGAAGCAAAGAGGACGAGTACGTAGATCAAGACTTTACTATCTTAGAGAAAGAAGTGGTAAGGCTGCACGTATTCAACAAGCTAGAAATTACGACAAGGCACCTGTTCAGGTTTAGTAATTTTCTTACCTTAAAGATTCCCGGAGCTCGATGCTTCGGGAATTCAAGTCATCTTAGTTTTTCTCTTGGTCTCAATCGAGATCCAAAACATCATCAAGACAATAATACCACGGTAAATTTTAAAAGAACGCGACGTTAGAGTTGTTATCTATTGAGTGTTTTTCAGGCAAGCAGAGGTTCGAGCATGCCTAAGATGCTACTAGTCTGGCAGTTAGGTCAAGATGCGACCATTGATGGAAACGGTATCAGTAATGCTCTCTAAAGCTTAATTACGGAATGATGGTACAGGCACCATTAAAAACGCCACCTTCTTCTAGTGCGATTCTTTTGGTAGTTACTTCGCCGGATAGGGAGCCTGTTGATCTAATTTCAACTAGGTCACTTACTTCGATTTCACCTTCTACTGATCCAAGAACGATTAATGTTCCGACTTTGATCTTAGCGTTGACTTGAGCCTGTTCTCCGACGATTAGAGCGCTAGGCGATTTTATTTCGCCAGTTAGGCAGCCATTTACTTTTACTGGTGTTTCAAATGAAAAGGTACCTTCGATTACCGTTCCTTCGCCTAATGCTGATTTTAAGTTCATTCCAAAGCGATTCTTCAGGTCTTCTTCGGTGTCTTTGGCGAAGTCTGCTACCGGCGTTCTAGGCTCAACTTTTTCAGGTTTCTTCTCAGTTTGTGTAATTTGTTCTTCTAGCGGTTTTTTTGCACTAGCGTTCAAAGTTTCAACATCTTTCTTATTGAAAATATCATATTGAAGACTTTCTACGATTTCAGTTTCTTCAAATTCTTGAAAGCTTTCTTCTTCTGTCATTTCTTCGACTAGCGGTTCTGAGCTATTCATCTCGTTTGTTAGCGAAATGGCTCCATTCTGAGTCCCTGCAGATATTTCGCCTTCGTTCGGAATGAGTTCCTTTCTTGCCTTAGCGGGTCCGTCTTTCATTAGGGAGTTTAGAAAGCTAGATCTTTCCTTGAAGTTTGGATCATCTTTGTGGTCTGGAGTAAATTCTCCATCGTCGTCATCGGTCGTATTGATAGTTCGCCATCTATCGATAGCTGTGTCTTCTACGGAGTTATTTTTTGTAGCTTCTCTTGAAAGACCTTTTTTATCTTTATTAAAAATCATAGGTAAAGTTAATCCACTTATAAGATATTAACAATTTTAGCATCAATTGCGCGGTATTTCGAATGGTTCGCTGTGATACGACCTAAATATATTTACTGGCAAGGATTCTAAATAACTTAATACTATAAATATACCAAAACGGAAATTCTAAAGGGCGAACGATGTTTGGTCGAGTGAGTTAGGTTGTAGCTACTCACGAGTTTGTTAGCTTGAGGCGCAAGTTCGTCGTTCTAGGGGAGGAGGCAGTTAGGAAAAGATGCAAATTTTACACAAATTCGGATCGCTGCCTTCGCCGCAAGGACGACGGGTTTGCCTAGATCCATGCCATCGAGTCTGTCGAAGCCATACGAAAATAACCGTAAAACGATAATTTACTTTTAGCCCGTCAATTAACAACCCGCCGTCATTCCCGCGAAGGAGTTTATCCGAATAATA
>CAYYIQ010000207.1:0-5960 GCA_964472005.1 uncultured Bdellovibrionales bacterium
CTTCGATGATATTGGTTAAAATTTTATGTATTGCTTGTTCTGGTATCTCTTCACCTTCATAGATTAGATGCTCAAGTGTTGGAGCATTTACATAAGGCATGCAGATATAAATTAAATCTTCACATTGGCCAATATCAAGGAGTTCCATGACCATCTTGTGGTGAATTTCCGTAAGAACTTTTGCTTCTTGGATAAAGCGTTGAACATGAGTGGGGTCACAGATTAGCGAGCTATGCAGGACCTTCATAGCAATTTTCTCTTGAATATTTCCGGAGACGTCCTCAGCTAGATAGATCGACGCCATGCCACCGTCGGCGATATGAGAAATTATCTTATAGCGTTCGGAGATGACAGAACCTAACGCTAGTTTTTTGACACTAACTGCATTGTTCTTATTTTCTATGTTTTGATCCAAGATTTATTACCAATTAACGTGTTTACTTACTTTTCTATCGGCACTTTAAAGGTATTTTTAAAGTGAAAACGGAGGAAAAAGACTAGAATATAGTTCTGTAATTACAATCACTTGTTGTGTGAGTAGAGGCAAAGTGCCCTAAGTCTTTGATTATAGGGAGATAGTCTTTCAAAATAGATTAGAGCTGATCTTTAAATTATTCGTTAATGCGAATGAAATTTGTTTTTATATGTGTCTTCATCGGATTGGGGTGGAGATGTTCACTCTAAAGTTTTTTAAGAATTTTTTATTTTAAAAAAGGTTAAAAATGTCTTCAAAAGATAGAGTTCAGGTAAGCGGTGAAGATCTCAAGATCGAGATTGATGCTTCAACCGACCAGCAGTATGTAAATGTCTGTGGTCTTAATATCCGTTTGGCCAAGCCTTATAATTTAGATTTTGAGTGGGTCGGTAACCGTAAAGTTCTACATCAGCTTCAAGCAGCTTGGCATTGTACTACTAACCGAGACAAACCAATGAATCCAAGGCTTGTTGGAAAGCCAGGTGTCGGTAAAACTGCCCTAGCTTATGCAGCCGGGCAATTCCAAAACAATCCAGTCTATTTTTTCCAAGGTACTGCTGATACGCAGCCAAATGATTTGTTAATTAATCCATTGGTGGTTGAAACTTCGGGTGACAACTCTCATGTGGAATATATTGCGAGTACAGTGATCTCAGCAATGATAGTTGGGGGCGTTTGTATTTTAGATGAAGGTAATCGGATGCAAGAAAAAGCATGGGCATCTCTAGCGCCATTATTGGACTCTCGACGTTATATTGAATCAATCTCCGTTGGGTTGATGCTTAAGGCTCATCCAGGGTTTCGATTTGTAGCAACAATGAACGATGATGCGTCCTGCTTCGAGTTGCCCGAGTATATCAAATCTAGACTTCATCCACATATCAATCTAGATTTCCCAGATCGTTCTGAAGAAAGGAAGATCTTAGAAGTAAACCTCCCTTTCACCAATCCTACGGTTTTAGACTACGTAGCAGACTTTTTATCTGTTGCTAGGAGGGAAGGAGAAGACTACACTCCAAGAGATGGTATTCATATTGCGAACTATGCTGGAAAATTAGTCGATTATGAGAATCATTGTGGTCGAGATCTGGATCCAGGGGAAGCCGTGATTCAGTCGGTTGAACAAATCTTGGGAATAAGGCAATCTCGTTTCGTAAAACAAATTTTATGGAAAGAGAAAGTCGCTTAAATAACTATGCCTCACACTTTTGAAATAGTATGGGCTCTATTGCCTCTGTTTTTTGTCGTCCTAGTGTTAGTTTCGCTGGTCAAAAAAATGTTTGGTTCTAAGTTGAATATCCCAATAAAAGACTATTTGATTCAGCTTGTATTCTGTTTGGTATGCTTTGCAGTCTCTATCCTAATTGTTAGATCGGATTTGTTTCTACAATCTCTGACTTACTTTCCTCTATCGTTGATCCCAATTGAAGTTTATCAATGGGTTTTGTATCCAGTCATTCTAGTAATTGCTAGTTTGATCGTCGATAAACGCAGTCACGAGGATTCAAATAAGCGATTATTTAAACTGAAATAAATTCTAAGGTCGTTTGTGAGCAGGAAGTTCTTAGTCGCTAGCTTTTGTGTAATTGATGTAGCTGCTAATATTTTTGAAACAGTACTGTTCGTATAATGATTAGTACTGTTTCAGTTGGTTGAAAACTAAGGTTGTGATTCTATCTTTGGTGAGTACGGAGCGTATTCTTCCAAGATGTCGTTGGTTTTCAATTTGTCACCAGCAAGAATCGGTTGATTTTGACGGTGAATGTCGCGTTGTAATTTTATTAATGCATCGATGATTGTTTCCGGCCGTGGTGGGCAACCAGGGATATACATATCAACAGGGATAATTTTATCAACTCCAGCTACGGTTGCATAATTGTCATAGAACCCACCGGATGAAGCGCATGCACCAAATGCAATTACCCATTTAGGATCCGCCATTTGTTCGTAAACTCTTTTTAGAACAGGAGCTTGTTTATGAGTGATCGTCCCAACAACCCATAATAAATCAGCTTGTCTAGGAGTGAATCGTGGGAGCGCAGCTCCGAATCTGTCGGTATCATAATGTGAACAACTTACCGCCATGAATTCCATTCCACAACATGCGGTCACAAAGGGGTACGGGAAAAGGGAATACTTTCTGCACCAACCTATAGCAGCATCAAGTTTCGTTGTGACGTACGGTTCGTCTTTGGCTCCAAACATATTTCGACCTTAAATTTTATTTAATGTTTTGTGTAATATCTGCGCTTAAATCTTTTAATGTAAAAGAGATCTGATTTTATATTATATTAGATTTTGGCAACTTCGTCAGTAAGCATTTCTAATGATTGAAATTCTTAAAGAGTTGGCTCCAACGTTATTAGTGTTTATCTGTCTGAAACACCAATACTATTCTCTAATTCCTTATATTATAAACCTTTAAGTGTTTTAGAGGAAGTCTGAATTGAAATCAATGAGTTATATCTAGGATATCTGGTTTTTTTAGTCTTTATTTAGGATAGTCAAAACCACAGAATCCATTTTAAGCCATCTGAGCAAAGACATACTCTTCTAACCAAGATGAGTTTCTTACCTAAGATTAGGATATGTACAGTAATTAACTATCATATCTTAGTGCGAATTAATTTTATCGTGTAGGTATGGAATTAACTCGGCTTTAAACGAATCGATAGTTTGGTCAGCTTTTCGTAAGGCCTCGTCTTGTGAGACTCCTGTTGGGAGGTCAGATGAGATCTCGACAATTCCGCCGTCATTTCTGCCATAGAGTAGGTTTGAGATACTCAATTTAATTAGTGCGTACCATTCTTGGGAGTAATATTTATTACCGGCAAAGAACCAGTAATGAAAAACTTCGGATGTTTTACGGAATGTTCCTAGTAGCCTTCTAATTACGATGGGTTCATCCAAGTTGCTGATATTCGTTGGGTCAATCTGGGTGTCTGATAGGGAAGTCGTCTGCCATCCATTTGAAGGTAAGCAGAGTGCTGGCGAATGTTTGGCTGCTTGATACTCACCACTTTGAGTGGCCCAATAGCCGATATAAAGAAAAACACTTTCACCTGCGGAGTTCGTATAACGTCTTCGGACATAGGTTGAGAGTTTTAATATGTCCAAGGATCGAATATCTAAGCCAACCGAATCTTCTCCTTTCCAATCACCAAATTGCATCGGAAAGTCTTTGAAGTCCAATGCTTCTACTGACTCAGTATCTTTGAAAACTAATGAATTAAAAAAAAGTAAGAAAGCGAACATTACGGCGGTAGAAGCAATCAAGCCGACTCTTCTGACGGGTGTGTTTTTTAATATGTCTAGAACGCTATTCATAGTGTCTATAATTCTTTTGAACGAGTGTATTTAAACTTTGATAACAATGTCGCAGTTGAAAAAAGAAATGGTAATCCAACAATAAAAACAATTAACCCTGAAAATTCATGGAAAAAACCAGTCGCAGCTTCAGGGTCATAAAAATGTGCTAGTACTCCCGTTAACGAAACCCTAAATACATTTAAGACAATTGCAAGTGCTAGACTTGAAAGTACTAAAACTATTTTTCCAAATGCGTTTAAAGTTGAAAAATAGATCATGATGAACGCTAGTGTTAAAAGCGCCATTACTGATCTCATTCCGCTACAAGCTTCTTCCACCATTAGTTTCATACTTGGTATTTCGATGATGTTTCCCGATAGGTAAACTGGAACTTGTAGAACTTCTAATGTGAAAGCTGCAATTTTTGCTGCTAGGACTTGAAGTGGCCAAAAAATTCTTACGACAACCGAGTCTGGAAGTGGCTTCGCCATGTAGAGTAGTAAAAAAGGCCCAGCGAAAATGCTAAGAACGTTTTTTCCAAAAGTGAGCCCAACGATTCCAAGTAAGACCGGGAAAAATGATATCCAAGAAAAGAATGATAGGTGTGACGCTACTCCTAGACCGAGAATTCCAACGCCGATTAGCAAGAGTATTCCGCAAATAATATTTAATCCGAGGGAATTGCCAGGGGAGTCTTGAGTGAACTTTTTCAAGATAAATTCTCGTCTGTCCCACCACATGTAAAACATTACCAATGGTAATATCAATCCATGTGAATAATCGTCATCGTTCCAGCAAATTAAAGCAATGTCTTTCAGTGGGGTAAAATATAGCGCGACAAGCGATGCAAAAAGCACCATCCCAAGAGCTGAATAGAAATATGAAAATTGCGGACTAGTGGTTTCTTTCATAATAAGCAAAAAATGATTTTGATAATTTATAAGGATCTAGCATTTATATGAAAAGAGATCACGAGATAACTTTCTTAATCTTGTTAAATCGTTATTGATTGTTGCAGACAGTTTGACGACTTTTTCTTTAGAAACTTGAGCTTCGTTTTCTAATACACTAATAATATGAGAGAAATCTTTTTCTAAGGAATCTACGTCGATTAGACCGCTTTCTAGCTTTTCTGCCGTCTGCTTGTAGGCATCTCTAAAAGGCAAACCTGATTTAACTAATCTGAAGGCTTCGTAGGTTGCATACACTTCCGGCGTTTTTAATTTTAACAAGGTCTCTTGATTGAATTCAATTCCTTCGATGACAGCCGAAAAAATTGAGACCAAATTGGTTGTTAAATCATTTGAGTCGATAACGGGTTCTTTAGTGTATTGAAAGTCTCGATGATAATTTGATGGCAATTTGGCAATTAATTGCTCAGCTTCAAATTGTTTCGAACGGACTTTACTGGAATTAGCTCTAAGCAACTCAAGAACGTCAGGGTTACGTTTTTGCGGCATAATAGATGATCCAGTTGTGAAGTCTTCTGGGATTTTTACAAAGTTTAATTCTTGCATCGAGAATAAAATAAGATCGAAGGAATATTTTTCAATCAAAGACGAGATGTCTGAAAGTATTCTCAAATATTTTACTTCAAATTTACCTCGTGAGTTTTGAGTGTTTATTGGATTTCTTTGAGTCTCATTGAAGGCTAGCAGTTCTGTGGTTCTCGATCGATTGATTGGCAATGGGGTGCCAAATCCTGATCCAACTCCAAGTGGGTTCTTGCTCGCGAATTGAGCGTAATTTGAAGCTTCTTCAGCGAGTTCGATAGCTCCTTCTGCGACAGCCGCAAACCACATCCCAACCGATGATGGCATGGCTTGTTGGAAATGGGTGTGCCCGGGCATCTGAACGTCGTAGGTAGAGGCCGCTCGTTTTAGGCATCTATCGGCGAGTTCTAAGAGCTTTTCTGCGATTTTAAGTGAGCTTTCTCTTAGGTAGAGTCTCATTGCGACTAGGACTTGATCATTTCTCGATCGTCCTAGGTGAATTTTCTTACCTGAGTCGCCACATCTTTCGATTAAGAAGGATTCGATAGTCGTGTGACAATCTTCCAGTTCTACAGGAATTTCCAGTTCTCCCTTTTCAGCAATTTTAAATGCTTCGGAAAGCGCAGGAAGTAGTTTCTCAAGGTCGTTATTAGTTAAAAGCTTTTGCTCAGTCAGCATAATCG
>CAYYIQ010000208.1:0-5940 GCA_964472005.1 uncultured Bdellovibrionales bacterium
AAGTTAGTTGCGACATATAAGTTGAGGCCGAATCGAGTACAGTCCATTATTCGCATATCGAATAACAGAGCTGTCTCGCTAAAAATAATTCGGCAAAAAAGTTTTGATTGAATTTATATGAAGGTACGATCGAGATAGAAAGAAACAATAGGTATTAATTTTTTAGGCCAAGGCTCTTTTATGCCAACCTCTGACGAAGAGAACAAAAATTTAAACTCTTTAAATCCTGTCGAGGATACTATAAGTGATGCTAAAAACTCGTCCTATCGAGAGATTCCTCTCACTCCAATTAATCGGAACAAGGCAACGCCGGAAAGCGTTGATGTTAAACCAGATCCCAAAAATCCAGGAGCAGACGACGAAATCTTAAAAAACACAGAAGAAGTAAAGAAGGAAAAAACTTCTGCAAGAACACTTTCGCAACTAGACAACAAACCGAAAGAGCTAACTGTCACGACATTGATTAACCTGCTAGGCTTACCAACTAGCAAACAAATCACGTTGTTAGACAGCAAGATGGACTTAGTCTTAACTAAATTTTCAACTCTGCAACGAACGACTGAAAATCTTTATAATCAGATGAGTCAATTCGAAGCTAATTCGCAATCTGAAAGAATTGAGTTTCGTGTAAACGAAATACTTTCGATAATGAAGAAATTCTTTCCTTTAGCTTTTAAAGTCGAAGGGGGTAGCGCTGTAGAATCGCAAGAATCACGACCAAAAACAAATATTTTAAAAAATTCTACCAAACCGGTCGAGACAAAAATCCATCAGGATGTCTTAGAGTCAAATGAGGGACCACCTAAAAAAATAATGACCGACGAGGAATATCAAAATGACGAATCTTCTAAGTTGAAGCAGGAGATGATGGAAAAATATAAAAACTAATTTTCAAATTCTAATAGCTTCTTCTTTAAGTTATGAGAAACTTCTTTCAAGCTCAAGAACGCTTGATCATCCCGCCACTCCTTAATTGCCGAAATGAAGTATGCAACAAAAGGATCGTCTTTCAATTCTGGATTGATTAATAGATTACTTACAATTTTATCGATTCTTGATCTTGGTGTAGACGCCAGTGATTCACAAAAACTTTTAATGCTTTCCTTAGTACCGCGCAGTTCAAAATTTTCTGGCAAAACATAAGGTGAGACTACCGGTGGCCCCGCTAGGATTTTCCATGTTCCACCTTCTAACATCTCAAGACTTCCGTCATCTCCTAATCGCACTCCCGGCCAAACACTGCCTTCGTTCGCCAATAAAACACCACGTACGATTGATTCAAAAAAAGTTCGCTTTGAAGTCGGAACTACAACCACAGAATGTGGATCTGTATATTCATGAAACTCTGCAGCATTTTTGATTATGCTAATATATGCACAATCCGAAGAAATATTTTCTTCTTTACCTTTTTTAATGAAAGATGAGACGACCTCTAGCGAAAGCGACGGGCCAAAAATACACGCATCAAAAACTCTTACTTTAAGAAGTTCTTGAGCATTCTTAATTGAGCCGGCTTCGACAATATCTTGGAAGAGTGAACTTGCTTTTATATCTTTAATAATTTCAATTCGTGACTTATGGCTGGAATCTACGAGCAGGCAACACGAGAGAGAAGCAAACTGTGGAATCTCTGTACTATTGTCGTCACTCATTTTAAGAACAAATTGTTATATTTAATAATTATATGTCGTAGCTTCAAAAGCCGAAATCATTCTTTGATTTATTCGCAATACCGATAGCCGCAGACCAGTATTTAACTCAATAACATACCTAACTGCTGTTTTAATTATTTCGACAACCTCGGCTTAAAACTTGAAATAATAACGACTTGCATGAAGCCAAAAGTTTAGAAGAAGTGTTCATCTAAAGTTAAGATGAAGAGAGATTTCTTCAAGTCAAAAATAAGCTTAAAAGAGACAGGTAGGTGTTCTGTAATTATAAGTATCCAACTGGAGTTAAAATTAGTACCTCAATCAATACAAGCTCAAAGGCATGTAATTTTCGCTAAAAACCTCCGGGATCGCGCTAGAAACGCAACCACCGAGAATAACTCACTTTTCAATATAAGATATTTTAAAATTACAATTCAGGCAATTCCAGACATACTCAAACAATCTCAATTTTAGTTTCACCCTTAGATGTCGATAACATTATTGGGTATGAAGGTTTTCTGAAATGAAATCCGCTAATAGTTTAATGACCGTTGGCGCGACCACGTCCGACTTCAAAGCAGGAACTTCAGACGCCATTCGGTGAATTTTTAAATAAGATACATACGGACGAAGTCGCAAATTGGGCAAAGAAAGCTATGCGGAAATCAAAAAACAACAACAGACAAAATTTAGAACTAACTCGCAAAACAAACTGGTCTTTACAGGTTTTGATTAGTCCTAAGCTCAACTCTCTAATGCTCTTGGCAGCAATCTTCTTCATAACTCCATTTGTGCAAGCAAATGAACTTTGCGCCTATCTAGACGACAAGGGAGTTATGAAAATTGTTAATTCTCAAGCGGATGTACCATCTAAATTTAGATCCACCATACGTTGCGCCAAAAATCCAACAAAGACAGCAAAAACTGGAACGCATTTAGCCGCGCCAGATGAAATTGACCTAGGAGGCACTACTCGTCGGGAAGAATTAAACTCATCACTTGGAAAAATTCTATTACGTTGGCCACGATCTGCCGAAAGTCTTTTTGGTCGCACCCCAGTACGAGCCATGGTCGACGCAGCAAGAACCGTGAGTCACGTAATACGCTCATCGTCATTTCCAACCTATATCCAGAATATGAATTTAACATGGAACGTAGTATTCATGGATGAAAGTCTACCCGAGAATCAAATACCCACTCACCTAATTTCGAATTGTCACCCAGGATGGATGACGCCCCCTGCTAATATTTATATCGTTGCAGAAAGAGTCGCTGCAGGTTGCGGAGGAGCAAAATCTAATATTTCACAAGCGGACAAATCACTCACCGAGGTGCTCGTCCACGAGATGGCTCACGCACTTGAATTTCACATGCTTAACAAAAACAATCCATTTGAAAAAATGAGAGCAGAGGGATTTGCAACATGGTTTGAAATGTATGCCGCAAAATATTCATCTTTTCTGAATCAAAAAGAACTGACAAAACTTACCGCACTTAGAGCAGGCTACTCGATCAGAAACTCCCCAGAAATTTTTTCCTTTTCAGGATCAGGGGAAGACTACGCAAGAGCATCGATGTATTTTAAGGTAATTGAGGACAGATTTGGACTGAGAGGAATTGTTTCTCTTTACGAAACAATGAACGATGAAGGGCTTGATTTACGATCGACGATTGACAAGAAATTTTCAATCAAGCCGCAACAACTTGAAAAAGATTTAGTAGAACTTATTAAAAAAAGTTCACTTTAGCTTGATCTTCGTAATCAGAGAGACCTACTCTACTTGCATCAAGAGCAATAGAATCATCACTAGAAAGAGTGGAAAATACTTTCTCTTCGACACCTAATAATTCTTCGATTTGTTCAAGCAACCAAGATCTTTGAGCAGAAGTTAATGACATATTTTTCACCTTTTTAAGTTCAAGACGACTTTAGTTTAACTAATATGTATTTGCAAGTTGTTGAAAAACATTCAGAAAGAAAGATTTTGCGAAGAATGTCCAAAGCCGGACAAAGATGTCCAAAAACCTCCGCCCTGCAACTATATTTCGATTTTTTAAAGATGATCGCTTTACAGTTTAATTCGAGAACGGGATTATAATGGGCTCATATCGACCTATATAATCGAGTAGAAGTTATAGCCCTTTCCAAATTCATTCCGAGAAAGGACTAGTCCAATAATAAGGTTTAAACATAAATTTTACGTTTGTTCGTTTTAGCGACACTCATCCGCAATTTTAAAATTCGTCTTTTTAAATTGCGGATGAGTGTCATCTAATCCTGGATATGGACCTACTCAGTCATATCCTGTGGAAAACAAATTCAGAGTATTTGGAGTTAGCGACCAAATGAACGGACTGACAATCAGCAGAAAATCTAAGCGAAAACATTCCAAAAATGGGAAATCTAGGCGCTTGATAGAAATCCCACAACTGGTTCATAACTACGCACTGGGCGTTGGACTCGTTTTCCCAGATCAAAAAATCTCTCACTTAGGTGCTTCACAACACTGGGAGGATGAGAAACAGCAATTAATTAGTCGTATTGGTTTTGAAAAATTCAATGCAATTTTAACGTCGGAACACGAAGGTCTAGTTGAAGGCCTAGAGTATTTGGGGATACCGCATATTGCTTACTCCCCTACGATTCGACATTCCGACGACCTTTACCTTTGCGATAGCTGCAATGTTGTTGCAGATGCTGTCTTTTATCCGAGGATGGGAAACGAATCGCGACGACCTGAAACCGAGCAAATAAGAAAGTTCATCGCTCAATTCACCAATAAATACGAAGTTATCGCTGACGACGCAGTTTTTGAAGGTGGAGACTCGATTACCGCCCAATTTGTTAAAGCGAACGGTGAAGTCGTTTGGATCTCCTTACTCGGTCGCAGACCTAAAAGTAGAACTCCCGAAGGAAAACCCGTTAGAACAAACAAAAAAGGCAGGCAACAGTTTACGAACTTCCTGAGGCGACAGCTCGGTCCCGACTTCGGCACTGCTATTACTTGTGACCACTCAGCGTTACACCTTGGAACGGCGTGCGAACTTATCCAGCAAGGTCCAAACAAGACTATTTGGCTGCTCCACAATGAGTGGCTGCTTAATCCCCAAAAAGTCGTCAAACAACTTCAAAAGGCACTTGGCCTAACGGAGGGTCAGGTCCAAGCTTTTCTGGTTAAAGACTCGTGGTACGCTCCAGTTCTCTGCAACGATGGCAAAACTGTGATGCAAGCGGGAAATGAAGAACTAAAAGCGTTCCTACTTTCCGAAGGCTTCTCAGTAAAGGAAATCGAATGGTATCTCCATCAACTTACCGATGGCAACCTCCGATGCGCTATTCAACCTATTCCGACAAACAGATGGTTTACTCATTCGTACGACAGCGTTAGAAGACCGATGGCTCCGCGAATTGCAAGAGCAATCCGTCGACAACCGAAAAAGAAAAGTTTTGTGAAGGCGCGAAAACTAGCTTCACATTAATTTTCCATCAACGTACTGAGAGGAGTTTCACTGGACTAGCTCCTCTCGTACCAATCACTTTCGAAAGAGATAAACTTCTCCTACATGAGAAACTTTGCGACCTCGTAGACGACGTAGAAGTCGTTTAGCAATCGATCCTTCTTTACTAGGCTATAACTAAGGGGTAATATTAGAGATGAAGAATCTATCTTCTTCCCGTTTTCATCTTAAATATAAAGTGTTTACGAAAATAAACAAATTCTTATGAGTAAAAAATTCTTAATTTTAATAACTGCACTTTCGATAACGACGGCATGCAATCCAAGTCAAGAAAAGATCGCGCAGGAACTTGAAAATAAAGTTAAAACTACAATTAATGATCTTTCAAATAATCCTTCGCAACCGATTGAAGAAGTAAAAAAACTTTCCCAACTTGAATATAAAACTTTGGTCTTCCCATTAGAAGTTGACCCAAGCAAAATCACCGAAGAGTTAAATATCTTAGGTCAGGAACGATGGGATTGTCCTACTGGATTTTCTCGACCTCGTACTAGCCCAAAGCCGCCGGAGATTGTAATAATTTGCAAGAGAACACCCGAAACTGTTTTAAGATTTGTACCCAAGGGTTTATTCGGGAGATAATATATCGAAATTTTTTTGGTGAAATAATATGATTGCTTCAATATTTGTATATGTATTTTTAGCACTAATCGTTTTAGGACTATTAGCTTTACTTCCGATGCTGCTAGTTAACAGCAAAACCGATCAAGTCGATAAAAGCATGTACAAAAAAAACTTTAATGCGGAAGGTAACCTTAAATCGTACACA
>CAYYIQ010000209.1:0-5896 GCA_964472005.1 uncultured Bdellovibrionales bacterium
TAAATGGCTTAAGTATCAGCGGGATTTCTTGCGTTTTTAAAGATTGAGGAACTTCTAAATCTTGAACACATCCAGACATGAATATTATCTTCATTTTAGGGTTTACTGTTCGTGCAATCTCTGCGATTTCGAATCCATTCATTTCTGGCATGATAATATCTGAAATCAAAAGATCGAATTTCCCCATATTGTTTTTAAGAAGTTCGGCGGCATAGCTGCTAGAGTCTGTGGCGGTAACTTTATACCCAAGTTCTTCAAGAAGCTCTGTCACAAGTTTTTTAACTTCAATCCCATCTTCTACTAATAGAATAGATTCGTTTCCTCGGTATGAAATTTGAGGAGTCGTGCTAAGTTTTTCTTTTTTAGACTGCGATATAGGAACTTCTGTTGTCGGAAAGAAGATTTCGAAAGTCGTAAAAACTCCTGGCTCTGATTTTACAGTTATTTCCGAATTATGTTGTTTAACGATTCCATAAACTGTTGATAATCCTAGTCCTGTACCTTTCTTTTTTGTTGTAAAAAAGGGTTCAAAAAGGTGTTTTCTAACTTTTTCTGAAATACCAGATCCATTATCCGAGATGCTTAGCACTGCGTAGGTTGGAGCTGAAATACTTCCAGGAAGAAGTTTTACTGCTTCGTTTTGTGAGGATAATATTGATGTTTTAATACTCAGTCGTCCTTCTCCATGCATTGCATCTCGGCTGTTTAGTGCAAGGTTTATTAGTATTTGCTGGAGTTGGCTTGGATCAGCTAAAATGGGAGCTAATTTATTATCAAGCTTTAAATTTACGGAGATATTAGGCCCTACGAGGTTTTGAATAATGCTTAAGCTATCCAGTACGACCTTGTTAAGATCTAATGATTCTAATTGCAGTATTTGACGTCGGCTAACAGTTAAGAGTTGTTGTGTTAAAGCAGTTGCCATTTGGCTCGCTTCTTTAATTGCCTCAACGTGACGATGATTTTTTTCACCGATTTTAAAAACTCGTGAAAGGATACTCGCGTAACCGGAAATGACAGTTAGGAGATTGTTGAAGTCATGAGCTAGTCCTCCTGCTAATCGCCCAACTACTTCCATTTTTTGAGACAATCTAAGTTGTTCTTCAAGCTCTTTTCTTTGGGTAATATCGATGTTAATTCCAATAGAACCGATGATTTCTCCCTTCAAATTTCTTAGAGGAGCTGCGCTTATTTCTAACCAACGACTGAGACCATCTTGTCGTGTAAAATTTATTTCGTATGTTTCAGAGAGGCCGTCTAAGCGGTCCTTGTATCGCCTTTGCATTTGAAGTTTCAATTCTTGACTATCATCATTTTCGTTAGGGTAGAGGATGTCATAAACTTTTCTTCCTAAGATGCTTTTTTCATCTTGTCCTACAATTTGGCAAAAACGTGGGTTTGCAAAATACAAAATCCCGTTAATGTCTGCCAGTATTAGGCCCTCGGAGAGGCTTCCAAGTATTTCTTCGAAATTTTGTGAGAGAGAATTGTTAATTTCTTCTTGTGTTTTTGGTTTTAAATTATGCATAAGGTTTTATATTAAGTTTTTGTATGCGGTTGAAAATTTTGGAAAGCTAGCAGACTGGTTTACCTTGAGTATGTAAAACCTGTCTGCGTAGCTTTAGAATCAATTTGAATCGAGCTAGACTGGGACTATGGAGGAGAGATCGAATCTCGGTTTTGGTCGAGATTTCAGAGTTCGAAATGCTTTCTTTTTTGGAAAGATGTCTCGCATACGTTTTGCAGAAGGCGATTTTCCCGCAAGTATACATTGAATTAGATCCTTGTTTGTTATCAATTGTTGAGCGAGAAATCTTGTCGCACATGCGTTTTTCAGGTGCATTTGATAAACAAATTCTCCCTGTTCTTTGAATCTAACTCTTTGTAGGTCGTCGTTTCGAGCTTTGGAAACGGTGGAATTTTGTCCACGACGATAATACATCTCACGACCGTTGTACTCGCATAGGTCTATCGGACCAACCCTTGTCGCTTCAGTCCCACAATCAAATTTATTGTCGATTAGGTGCGCAATGAGGTCACATTGTTCGACCTCATTCGCATGCATCGTTTCATAAGGAACCGTTCCACGGTAGGGATTGTCATGATCCCAGATGGAACCATGCGCGACGGGATGGGTATTGAAGAACCAGCCGTTGCAAAGATTGATAATTGGCCAGCGCCACCTTTGGCCGAAGCACGCCATGATAAAGAAGAGACGTAAACCTCTCTTATCACCAAGTTCTCGGCCTAAAGCTTCATTGTAAAGCCATTTTTCAAAATTAGAATACTCACCTTCTTTGAGTTCGCTTTTTTCTCGATGAACGAACGAATCGTAGTAGGGATACTCCATGCTTTGTGCAGTTGCTTTTATGATTGCTGGGTAGCAATCAAATTGGCTATACGATGTATAGCGTTTTCCCTTCCCTGGTACGTTGAGATCAGGATTGTCGGCAACAATGCCGGCAAGCCTAACGTTTTTCGAAGTTGAGCAGTATTCACGTGCTGCATCGAACAAACTGGACCCTCGCGGTCCTCCTCCAACAATAATCAGTTCTGCTTTCTTCGTCATGATGACACCTTCTACAGGTAAGAAAGAAAATCCGTCCTCCAGTAATTTAGAACCTCCTAGCTTGACATACGTAGAGCGAACAAATGAATGAGCACTCTAGAGTACGCCAAGTATTTAAACCTTGCTGAGTCTGCTAGCATTTAAAAACTTTACTTCCAACAGGGAGAAAAAGTTTTTAAATGCTCAATATCATCTTCTCGGATTCAAATTTTATTTTGAGGATGGATGTTTTAATCGTTAGCGCAATGGTTCATCTTTCAATAAACGTAGCTTTAAAGTAGTTAAAACGGGCCGCTCCACTTCTTTTCGATATCCGATAGTAGCATAAATTTAGATGGTATGTAGTCGTGATGCGATATTTATTGGGCTATATTGAATTTTATAAAAATTAAGTATTTTTTGGGGCAGTGTGCGATACCAGTGTTTGTAATCAAACACTGGTCGATGAATATTCTGAAATTTCAGTTATGTTTAGGTGATTATACTTGAGACGGAGTTGTCTTAGATTCGTCGTCTATCTGACCTTGGTTATATTTTGGAATCTTTGATCGACATCTGACTTAATTCCAGTTTCACCAGGTATCACTAACTTGCCGAAGATAATGAAGCTCGTCTATTAAGCAGCCTTAATTATTGAACTTTGTAGATTATGGAAGTTTGTTTCTTAAGCTTTAACTTTCTCTAAGAATGAATCAATTTCGTTTTTAGAAAAGAAGGATATTTTAATATCACCTTTACCATCACTGCTAAGACTAACTTTTACCTTTGTTCCGAGGGCTCTTCGAAGTCGTTCTTCTAGAGCAGCATTTGCAGCTTTATTTGCAGACATTTTTGGTTGGGCACCGTTAGCTGTAATGCCTTTTGCTGCTTTTTTCTCCGTTACAATCTTTTCAGTTTCTCTTACCGAAAGTTTTTCGGAAGCTAATTGGTTTGCTAGCTCTATTTGTTCACTTTCACTTTCCAAACTTAGAATTGCTCGGGCATGACCTTGGGTAATTTTTTTTGCTCTTAGAAGTTCTTGAATACTCTCTGGAAGATTGAGCAGTCGAAGACAATTCGCAATTGAAGATCGATCTTTTCCAAGACTTTGTGAAATTTGTTCTTGGGTATTGCCGAATTCTGTCATCAACCTTTTATATGAAATGGCCTCTTCAAGCGGGTTAAGGTCTTGTCGTTGAATGTTCTCTATTATTGAAATTTCGAGCGTTTGAAGATCGTCTAATTCTTTAATAATTGCAGGGACTTTGATCAATCCAGCTTCTTTTGCTGCGCGCCATCTTCTTTCTCCTGCGACGATTTCAAATGAAGCAAAGGCAGATGTCGAGTTAGACTTTTTTCGAACCAAAAGTGGTTGAAGAACTCCAGATTTTCTAATCGATGCAGCAAGTTCACGAATTTCTTTTTGATCAAAAGTTGTTCGCGGTTGATTTGGATTTGCTGCAAGTTGATCGATCGAAAGCATTTCAAAAGGAAATGTGTTTTCGCTTTTGATGGTTGGTTTTTTTGTTTCTTCGCTAATCTGTACCGTTTCGATTTTTTGAACGAGAGATTTTTGTTCGTTTACCTCAGCCGTTTTAATCGGCGTTGTCTCATTGGGCTTTGGTGTGGCGTTTTGTTGAATATCAACAGTTGCAGTTGAAGACATTAATGATGAAAGACCTCTCCCCAGCACGGATCTTTTCTTGGGAAGGTTTGCTCCTTTTCGTGGAAGTCCTCCAAGTTCATTGTCGCCTGACACCACTGGCGCAGTTGAATTTGGATTAGATTTTGGAGATGTTTTATTGAATTCTTGTATAGCTCTCGACACTAGAGAAAACTCCTTTTTTGTATATAACGGGTTTGAATTAGACATGACTGATACCTAGTTTGCCACTTTCTGCATTAATTCTGGATTCGCGGACAAGTTCGGTTCGAAATTGTTGACATTGCTTGAATCAGTACCTTCTTCTTTCGCCTTTGCTTCCTCTTCAAGGTGATTATTGAAAATTTCGCTAGCAAGGTTTCGATAGGCCTTCGCACCAACTGATTCTGGATCGTACATAAAGATTGGTTTTCCGAAACTTGGACTCTCGCTAAGTTTAACGTTTCTTGGGATCACCGTATTAAAGACCTTATCTCCAAAGAAGGATTTTGCTTCTTGTGCAACTTGGCGAGCTAAATTTGTTCGACCGTCAAACATTGTTAGAATAACGCCCTCAAGCTCTAAGTTAGGATTAAGTTGGGTGCGGGCTAGCGCAATTGTTTCCATTAATGCAGAGATTCCCTCTAGCGCATAGTATTCGCATTGCAATGGAACGAGGATGCTTTGAGCGGCGACAAGTGCGTTCACTGTTAGTAGTCCAAGAGAAGGGGGGCAATCCAAGATGACATAGTCAAAATGAGATTCTAAACGGAGAATTTCGTCTCTTAAGATTAACTCTCGCCCTGGCTTATCGTAAAGTTCAAGCTCTACTCCGATAAGATCGTTATTAGATGGAGCAACCCACAGTCCGGTTTGCTCTGTACCTACTAAGATAGAGTGAAGGTTAAATTCGCCTGTGAATAAGTCGCATAACGTGCTGTTAAGATTGTTTTTATCAATTCCAAATCCGCTGGTTGCGTTCCCTTGAGGATCTATGTCGACAACTAGAACCTTGTTTCCCATAAGGGCTAAGGCGGAGGATAAATTTACAGATGTTGTCGTTTTTCCGACCCCACCTTTTTGATTTGCTACAGCTATTATTTTTTTCATTTTAGGTGAGTAACATGACTTTTAATGGCTGGGTAGGGGAAAATGTAAAATTGTTTCACGTGAAACAATAAATTTTTTCTATTGGCTTTTAAACGTTTTAGGGAGTGGATCGTCTTGTTTAGGTTGATTATTCAGTCTAACCTATCATGCTTATCCTAGTTCAATTGTTTCACGTGAAACAATTGAACTAGGTTCTCGTTTACCTATGTGGAAGGTCGTAAGTCTAAAGCCTTTTCGTTTCTGAAGATGGAGTGCTCAAAGTTGTTATTTGTTTTACTTCTGTACAATGTTTCACGTGAAACATTTTTGGGATGCGATTAAAGTACTCCATCGCTTGAGTTCGTGAGGGATAATTAAATTTGGTTAACACTTCCAGTGTTTCACGTGAAACATCGGAAAAGAAGAGCAATGTATTTTAGAGTTTGTCGTTTTAGATTTAAACTTATGATTAGGTTTCCCCGTCTGTTGTAGCTTTGTTTCACGTGAAACATTGATTGTTTTTACTCGGAGCGATTTCTAAGTTCAACTTTCGCCTTAGTCCTTTTCTGTAGATTGCCTATAAACTTAGATTTATATGTTTTACGGGGCAGTGTCCG
>CAYYIQ010000210.1:0-5780 GCA_964472005.1 uncultured Bdellovibrionales bacterium
CCCTGCGAAAGCAGGGATCCAGGAGAACTAATGTTTTCAGTCACCTGGATCCCCGTGTTCGCGAGGATGACGGGAAAAAGTCCAACTTGTACTACTCGGACAGACTCTTTCGCAGGAATGACCTCGAGGATCAGGAATGACGGCGAGGTATAATGATGACAGTAACGTGCAAAGATGACGGTGTGGCCTAGGAATCACAGTTTATCGCTGGGATGATTGCAAATAGTCTGTAGACACAAACTGCCAGTACGATTATGACAAAAGGAAGTAACCATAAAGGTAAAAATGATTAGTAAGATCTTTCTGTTTCTCGCAATATTCGCATCAAATAATTTTGTTCACGCTGACGAGCCACAAGTCGACGTTTTAGTTATTCTTCCTTTGACCGGTGATCTCGCACAAATTGGGAACGCGGTTAGAAATGGAATGGAAATGGCCATAAAAAAGACAACTCACCTTAATGTGTTGTTTGAAGATGATGGTGGACAGCCAAAGAATACCGTCTCAGCGTTAAAAAAGAACCTCGCTTTAAAAACCCCGAAGATTGTAATTACAGCCTCCTCTGGAACATCTAAAGCAATCGTGCCGATTTTAGAAGAAATGAAAATCCCTTTGTTTGCAATCGCTACTGACGATCAAATAAGCCAGGGAAAAAAATTCGCGATGAACTTTTGGGCGACTCCTGATGATGAAGCAAGAGAACTTGTTCAAGAAGCCATGAGGAGGGGATATAAAAGTATTGCTGTTTTTTCAACTGTACATGAAGGAACTATGTCAATACTTAGAAAGTTTAATGAGGCAAATCAGAACCAGTTGAAAGTCGTTTATAGCGAAGAATTTCCGTTAGAGATAAAAGATTTCAGATCTATCATTACTAGGTTTAAGGCAAAGAATCTTAAAGTCGATGGGATATTTGCAAATGTATTTTTCGGACAAGTCGGATTATTTGCAAAACAACTAAGACAGTTCGGTGTAACTCAACCCCTTTTTGCAATTGAGCTTTTTGAAGATACCAACGAAGTTGAACTTTCCGGTGGAGCGTTGGTGGATCAATGGTATTTACAGGCCGATGACACTAACGGAGATTTCTTAGAGAGGTACTCAAAGCTATACCCCAATCAATCTTCTTTCGGTGCAGCGAATGGATATGATTCGATAATGCTCATTGAGAAAGCCGCGAGTGAAAATAATTTGGACTCTGTTAAAATAAATAATTTTCTACACGAAGTTAAAAATTATCATGGTGAGTTAGGTGTTTTTTCAGCTGGACCTGACAATCGTTACTCCTTGCCAGTAGCAGTTAAGGTGGTAAAAAAAGACGGATTTGAAAAGATTCTAAAGTAGTGTTTCGTGATGTGTTAGATTTAAAAGTGCGAATATGAATTGACCTTGGTTAATGTAAAACCTTTTGCAATTCAAATCCGCACTTTTGTTAATTTTTCATCTCGGCATTTGTGATGAGTGCCGATGTTAAGCTACGGTAGTCTCGTTGATAATCCGACGACGACCACGACGTACGACAGCATCCCTCACTTCTTCCTGAGCCATTTGTTTTTCGAAGAATGACTTGACGCGACCACTCAGCTTTACGTGTTCATTACAAACCGTAACAGTGATCCGTGAACGACGTACGTGGGCAGAATTCGCAAGGATTGTTTCAACATGTTTTCGAAGCTTTACCGAACAGGGGTGTGCTTGTGGTGACATAGACAGTTCATTCCGAGGGGAGGTGATGAGAAACTAAGTGCGTGCAGTATTGCTAACCTATTTAAGAAACCTTTTCTCAAATTTCGCACTTTCTAATTTTGAAAAAGGAAAGGGCGTAATTAAATTCTTCTACCGCTATTAAGGATTTCAAGATCTTGATGTCGATTTTCGTGGAGGCAAATACCGTAAAGAAAATGTCATTGCAACATTCTTATTGATTTAATCTTGAATTATAGAGAGGTACTGATATTGCTTATAGATACAGATAGTTACAAATAAAGGAGCGAGTTGAATTTATATGTATAAACTGTCGTGCAGCCCGATGATAACATATTGAATTTTCTGAACTCGTTTTAATCTCCGTATAAAATCAGCTCTTCTTTCCGAAACAATCCACCAAGTATTGAAATCGTTCGTTCGTCGCAGGAATAGAATTTCGTGAAATTATTTTCTTTTGCGATGTCTCCAAAGGCCTTCGAACCTCTTTCCGCAGTTATGTCGATTCTTGATGTTGGAATGTCGACCTTAAACGAACCGCTTCGTCCAACTTTTGTACCAAGTCCTGTGCCGCGCATATCAGTGCATTCTGGTCGGACAATATCTGAATAGATCAATCCAGGAGCACATGCGGAAAGAGAAATTAAGAAACTAATTAGGAGAGCTTTCAATTTACGAGAATCCAAGTTAACTGTTAGTCGCCATAAGCAATCGTGTCGATCCTAGTGTAGACACCAAACAAATAAGACTCTACTTGCATGTCTAAATGATTCACAACCTTCAGGTCTCCATTCTTAGCGGCTTCTTTCACACCACCATTTCCCCAAGCCACTAACCAAAGGATCGAGTGATTCGATGATCGACCTACTTTCGTTCCAATTTTTGTTTCCCAGACATCTCTATCTAAAGGGAATTTGATATCAGTGTAAACACAAGCAGATGTTTGAAAAAGAAGAATAAGGGTAAAGATTAGTCGAGTCATAGTGATTATAACAATTTTAAATTTTATTTTTAGATTGATTATTGTAGGTTAAGGACGAAACAAAAACCAGATAATTACCATTTATGAAAAAAACCTTCTTTTTACTCTCGCTTGTTATTAGTTCTAACTTATATGCTGACACTTTTAGTCTGAAAAGTGAAGACGTTCGGGCTGGCGAAAAATTAAAAAACGAACAAGTTTTTAATGGATTTGGCTGTACGGGACAAAATTTATCTCCTCAACTTTCGTGGTCTAACTCCCCTGAAGGGACTAAAAGTTTTGCGATTAATGTTTATGATCCTGATGCGCCAACCGGTAGCGGCTGGTGGCATTGGACAATTTTTAATATCCCGAAAGATATAAGCTCTTTAGCAAAGGGGGCTAGTACGAATAAGCAATTGTTACCTCCTGCTGTAGTGCAAGGCAGAACGGACTACGGGAAATCAGAGTTTGGTGGAGCTTGCCCACCGGAAGGGGACAAACCTCACCGTTATATTTTCACTGTATATGCCCTGGACGTGGAAAAGTTAGATATTAATAGCGATTCGTCGGGTGCCCTTGTTGGTTTTTATTTGAATGCTCATGCCTTAGAGAAAGCGTCGATATCTGCTACATATTCTAGGTGATTTGCCCGAGTAAGCCTTTGAGTCGGTGATAGGTCGGTTAATAATTAGTGGAAGCGCATCGATTAATTTGTGATCTGAGGAAAGATTTGTAGTACATTCAGTATGTTAAGAATATAATTTAATCGGACAACTTGCTTTTTTAGACTTCTAATTGTATTTCCCCTCACCACTAAATAGTTTTTAATTTTTGCGGGGATGGCGGAACTGGTAGACGCGCCAGACTCAAAATCTGGTACTGGCAACGGTGTGAGGGTTCGAGTCCCTCCCCCCGCATTTTTAATTAGAAATCCATTGAGCCCTAACGGAAGCGGGAATTATACTGTAGTATTATCTGCCTTTTACGTTTTAGCCGGCAGACTGCAAGTCAAACTTAAAAGTTAATTTTTACATCCGTCTAGAGTAATCAGCCGCTTCAATAAGAGTTAGCAAAATTTTATTTGTGCCGTCGTCACTAATATTAGCCGAAGAGTTTTTTAGTCGATAAAGATTTTGTGCGCTTGTCAGAATTGAATGACTTTCGTTGTACCTTCTCTCTTTCAGTAAAAATTCACCTACGCCAAAAAGTATTTCAAAGTTGTTTGGAAAAATCTCTACAATTTTTGTTGTTGTTTCGAGAGGGATTAAATTGTCTGCAAGATCTTTTAAATATTGTGGAACAACTAATTGTTCGTAAAAGTTTCTATAATGAGAGTCTTCTCGACTCAATTGGTCTATTAGATTAATCCATCTAGCAGTTTTTTCGGTAGTGGTTTTATGGAGTTTCAATTGTCGGAGTTTAAATCGTAGGTCTAGAGGGAATCGACTTGCTCCGTCCTGAAGTATTTCTAATGCGTCGTCTAAGCTGGAATGTCTCATTGCTTCAGCGAGGATGAGATTGGAATTTGGTTCGTAACCTAAAATTTCTTTATTAGCCTTGATATTTTCAATTACGTCGTTGTATCGATTTTCTTTAAGAAGCAATTGGCAGTCAGTCACAACTTTTAGGCATTCTAGTTCTGTGTTGGCTGTGCCTAAAACTTCATGGTATCCAGTTTGATAGGATTGGAAGACAGACTTTTTAGGTTTCTTGCTCTTATTTATGTTGCTTAAATAGAGCTCTTTTCTTTCTGTATTTTGTAATGCTAGGCGATGATTATTTACATAGTCGAAACATTTTTTTGCCTGCGCCTTGATACCCGATTTATTGGAAACTAAATTACTAAGAGTCCTAATCAGTTCCTCAAAATTAGAGAAATTCAAAAATGAGCCACTTGCAATTAGTTTTTTGTATGGAGTTAAGTTTTGAATAATTGGGAGAACTCCTCTTGATGCGAATTCGATGGCTTTTATATCTGACCGGCAATGGTTGTAAGGAGAGTCGGCTAATGGTGCAATTCCAACGTGGATTTTTTTAAGGAAGTCGTAATAATCACTCATTGTGCCCCAGTTAGAAAATACGAATTTGTCTTTGGGTAGTTTGCAATAGTTCGGGATGCTTTCATTTCCCATTAAATATAATTTGACGTTGTCGTTTTCTGAAGCGAATTTTTCAAGAATTGGGAGAATGGCGATTAGATCACTCATATGACCAACCGAACCAGCCCAGCCAATTCTTATTTCATCTGTGTCCTCCCAGCATTCATTAAAACTCGCACAGCTTTCATAAATATGATTTTCTAAAATTGTGATTTCACAAGATGTTTTGTTTGCGAGAAGAGCCTTCAAGCCTTGACCGGTTACAATTAGATGGTCAGCTCTGTTCATTATCGTTTCATAAGTCTGCCAAATGTTTGGTTTGCTCCATGGTCCATAAACGGGGGAGGCCGGTGGTGGAGCATAAAAATTGTCGTTATATTCAACCAAAGTTTTCTTGCCAGCTTTTCGACGCTTCTCAATGATAGGAATAAGGTCTAGATCATTCGATTGGAAAAGCACCAAAAGGTCAGCTTCCTCAGCGAGAGAAAATCTTTCACTGGCCCTTGCGTCAAGATTTATTAAACAGACATCTTTGTCCTGTTCGCATAAAGCTCTGCCCGGCCAACGCATTCTGTAGTAGCTGTCACCGGTTTCGTCAATTAGAACAAGTTGAACAATTGTTTTCACTTAAACCTGTATACCTATTAGTGATTGATAAATGTCTCTATATTCAAGACTCATTCTTTCCAAGCTCTTTGGTTCGGCAATTTCAAATGTTTTGGAGTCGAAATTTTCCGTAAACCATTCAATTCCCTTTATTAAATCTTCAATGTCGCCAGGAGCGAAAAAACGACCATTTTCTTCCGTAATGAAGTCGTTTAAGGAGCCGATTCTAGAAGCTAGGACCGGGATCTTCGCATGTTGCATTTCGGCCAAAGTGTAGCAAAAAGTTTCTTTAAAGATAGATGGAATAACTCCCACGTCAAATGATGAAAGAATTTCAGGAAGATCTCGTCGAGAGTACGAGCCATGGTAAAAAGTACTGTCGCTACTTTGGGAGAAGTCATGTTGTT
>CAYYIQ010000211.1:0-5683 GCA_964472005.1 uncultured Bdellovibrionales bacterium
AGAAAAATAAGTTTCTAACGATGTTTTATCTGGGAGCAGAAATGTTCCCTTTAGTTGCGCTATCGCGCTGCTACCTGTCTTGGGTGATTCTCTGCCAAGATCTTGCAGTAAGCTTTTAAATTATTTCGATACTAAAATTGGCTTTTTTAAGCCGTTATCCATCCGTGCGCCATTTCTACACTGTAAATTTCTTTTTTTTTACTATCTCAGTTGAAATTGTTATATATTCCTTAAGATTGTAATCTATTTTAGAGAGAGTCCTCTTAGATCGTGACTTGCTTCTATTTGTGATGCCGCTTCATTCGCTGTGTTTAGATTGGGACATAAAGTTTGTTGCGCGCGTAAATTTTTTATCATGTTTTGTTATTTAAAGTATTAAAGAGCTATGTCTGAAAAAGAAGATTTTTGGAGTGTTGTTAAGAGTCTCGCATTTTTTATTGCGCTTGCGTTGTTTTTTAGAGCGAGTGCGCTCGCGGCGTATAAAATTCCATCTGGTTCGATGGAAGATACACTTAAGATTGGCGATCATATCTTTGTTAATAAACTGCGTTATGGTTTTCGATTGCCATTAATGGAAAAAACTCTTTTTGATTACAGTATGCCAAGTCGTGGTGATATTGTTGTCTTTACACTACCAGAGGATCCATCAACCGATATTATCAAACGCGTCATTGGACTTCCAAACGATCAAATAGAAGTTAAAGGAACTGCTGTTTACATCAATGGCGAAAAATATCTTGAGGATGAACGATATGCAGTTTGGAGAGAAGGCGGAATCAAAGACTTCGGTCCAATAATTGTTCCCAAGGATACTGTACTTTTACTTGGAGATAATCGCGATAAGTCTCGAGATGCTAGATTTTGGAGCTACCCATTCCTCAGTAGAGATAGAATCGTAGGCAACGCTTTCATCATCTGGTGGAACTGGTCCAAACCCCTCGATCGTATTTTTAGAATCATTCGATAGATTTTTTTAGGAGGGGAAGTTTTAACGCAGAGCGAAGGGTGGGAAGTTAAATTAGATTTACGGCACTAAGCTATTGACGACACTGCCCAATTCCTACCCTCTGTTTGCTCTGCTTGCTCTGCGTTAAAACTTCCCCTCCCCAAAAAACAAATTCTCCGTTTGCTCTGCGCACCGGGTGAGTAGGGCTGGATAAGAAAATAAAAAATAATATGTTAGGACTTTAAATGAAGACAAAACAGTTTAGTTATTTGTGGCCAATGAGAGGAGTTTTTAGACTTAGTGGGCCGAGTGCGGAGAGGTATCTTCAGGGACGTTGTACTCAGGATGTTAAGGCCGTTGGGGAAAGTCAGTCTAAGGATGCTTTGATTTTATCACCTCAAGGAAAGATTGAAGGGAAGTTTAGCATTAATCGATCTGCTGATGGTTTTTTTATTTTAACCGATCCGTTAAACAGTAATAATCCGGTCGAAGATTTTACGGCGTCATTTTTAAAGTTTAAGGTTGCGGATCAATTTGAATTCACGGATGTGTCGAGCGAATTTTCCGTTTTAAGTTTACATAATTATTCTGAGACGGAAATCGAATCATTTAAAAATCAATTCGTTAAAGAGATTGGCTCGGAAATTCCAGTTTCGTATTTCAAACGAGAAAATCATTTTGGTTCTGAGTGTTTAGTACTGATTGGGATAGACCCAACTAAACCAGTTGCTGAATCAAACTTGGAAAAGATTAATGAAATTTTCAAGCCAGTTTCAGCAAATGAATTCTTACGATTCAGAATAGAGAATTTAATACCGCTGATGGGGGTCGATGTTGATAAGACTGTGTTAGCTCCCGAAATGGATTTGGAGAGTTTTATATCACTTGGGAAGGGCTGTTATGCTGGTCAAGAAGTTGTTGAAATGGCAACTGCGAGAGGGCGGCCAAATAGAAAGTTTGTACAATATAAATCAACCTCCGAGTGTCCTAAAGGTGTTGAGATTTTCGATGTCGTCTCTGCGGATGGATCAAAAATAGGCAATGTTACAAGTTCGATTAATTCGGCTGAGGGCTTTTTGGGAATGGGATTCTTGAAAACGAAAGCTATTGATTCTAATGAATTCTATCTTGCTGCCAGCGGAGAGAATTTTAAAATAGAGCTGATTAAATAAAAGCAAACCGCCATGCCAAGAAAGATTTAAATGCGAAAAGATTATCTTGCTAATTCTTTTGGCATTTATGTTCATATTCCGTTCTGTCAGCGTAAATGTCCGTATTGTGATTTTAATTCATACGCAACCACCAGCAGCGAAGTTACAGATAAAGAAAGTTTGTATGTGGATTCTCTTATAAGGGAGTTTGAGGTGCGTGCTGAAACGTTTAAAGTTGCTGGCCGCAAATGCAGCAGTGTATTTTTTGGAGGTGGAACGCCTTCGTTATTTTCGGGGAAGAGTTTTAAACGTTTGCTCGATGCGTTCAAGAAAGTTGTCGAATTCCAGCCGGAAACGGAAGTGACCATGGAGGTTAATCCAAAGTCTATTGCAGAAGATATTTCGCAGGATAAGTTTAAACAATTTTTTGATTCTGGAATAAACAGAGTCTCAATTGGGGCACAGTCGTTTAATGCTGAGAAACTCAAGTTTCTTGGTAGGTGGCATGGAGTTGAAGATACGGTCAAGACATTCGAGCTTGCGAGAAAGGCGGGCTTTAGAAATATTAATCTTGATTTGATGTATGGGCTTGAAATTGAAACACTCGATATTTTAAAAAATGATTTGAATTCAATCGTCTCATTGGGACCAGAACACATTTCTGCGTATATGTTAACGATCGAACCGGGCACCGTTTTTGGAAAAATGAGCAAGAAAGGTGGTTGTTTCACTGTTACCGACGATGAATTTGCAGAGTACTATGGTGTTAAGCAGGCGTTTCTGACAGACAATGACTATCAGCAATATGAAGTTTCAAACTTTTCTAAGGCAGGGCTTCAGTGCAATCATAACTTGCTTTACTGGAAGGGTGGTGAATATTTGGCGTTAGGCGCGGGGGCACATGGATTTATCAAGCACGACAATCATTCGGGCCTACGCTGGGCAAACACCCCAAGTCCCGATGTCTACGCAAACAGAATAAAAAAATCAGGCGAAGCCGTCCAACATTCCGACCCTGTCTCAGAAAAAGAATTTCTTACTGAATATGTTTCCTTTGGCTTAAGGTTAAAAGAAGGAATCGATTGTTCAGATCTAACAAATTATCGAAGTAAATATCTAGTAGACCTAATCAATTCCGGTAAATTAACAAGTCTCTTCGAACGCGGATTCTTAAACTTCGAATCCAAGGTCTTGAGTGTTCCGTTAGATCAGTTTCATTTGGTGGACGGAGTGGTCTCGGAAATCTTGGTTGCGTGAGTGAGCGGAGGTTTTTTAGGGGAGGGGAATTTTAACGCATAGCAAGCAGAGCAAACAGAGGGGGAGAATTTGGGGTTAGGGTGTTTGAGTTTAAATAGAGTTCCTGTTTTGCCAACGAATTCGACAGCCGCATAACAGATAGTGGAAGAATGGTTCGAAATGGGATTGCAGAAATTAGTTTCCCTTCCTCTCCGCTTGCTCTGTTTGCTCTGCGTTAAAATCCCCCCCCCCAGAACAAGGCCGCCTAATCCCATATCATCAGAGCTTGCCAAACATCTTTACAACTCCCAACAAACCCTCCTGTAGATCTTCAGATCTACTTTGCTCGCAGCCGTACTAGCAGTCCTTCCATTCCTTCTCTGCCGATTATGTCGGAGAATTCTGAGCGGTAGTTTGAGACTAGGCCGATGTTTTCTACTATTACGTCGTATACTTTCCAATTGCCGGCATTGTTGTAGAGTCGGTAGTCGATCTTTAAAGTTCCGTTGTCAGTTGTGACGATGGTTTGGACTGTAGCTTTCTTTTTTCTCTCGTTTGCGGAATAGAGTTTGAACTGTGCACCTTGAGCTTTTTCTCTAATTTGCTTGAGGTAGTTTTTTGCGAGAAGATTTGAGAAGAGATCCTGAAATTCTGCTTGCTGTTTTGGCGTTGCAGTTCTCCAATTAACACCTAAGCATCTCTTAGACATTTCCTCGAAATCAAAAACAGGAGCGATAATTTCTCTTAGTAGATCGTCAAGTTCGTCGGGTGTTGTTACGTTAATTTTATCGACAACTGTTTTTTGAACTTTTTTTACAGTCTCAGCTACTAATGTAGATGACTCAGTTTTTTCAGCAGCACTTGCGACCGAAAAAGTTAAAAGCGAGACGAAGATACTTAATAATATTTTGTTCATGTTATTTTTAAATCCCTAGTAGTTTATTTAGCTGAATCGTCCGAATCTTTGTCTAAGCTGTAGATGAATTTACCGATGATGTCTTCGAAATCAACAGACGACTCTGTATCAGTAATCATTTCACCTGGTTCTAATACGATGTCAGAACCACCGGGAGATATTCTAACATATTTATCACCAATAATTCCTTTCGTTCTTATTTGAGCTATGTCTTCTGAACGGAGTTTAAATTCGTTTTTGATCTGTAGATTTACAATCGCGCGAGTCGAATTTAAGCGAATGCCCTTAACTTCTCCAATTTGTACGCCCGCAATCTCAACCGGTGCGCCATCTTTTAAACCTGAGATGTCGTTAAATTCAGCATCTATTTTATACTCACCTGAGTTTGAAAATCTCATACCTCCGAGGTTTATCGCGATATAAGAAAATGCAAGAATTCCGAGTATGACAAATATTCCTACCCAAAATTGAATTCCCAGATTGCTCGTGCTTTTTATGTTTTCTGTTTCCATTAATCTCCTAAACTGAAATTTGAATTGGGCCTGTGGTTGAGCCTGTTGTAAATTGCTTAACGATAGGACTGTCGTCAATTAAAAATTCATCTACCGTACCATTAAATCTAACATCTCCACCGTATAACATCACTACCTTGTCGCAACATTGAAAAACCTCAGGAATCTCATGGCTAACTATGATGCCTGTAAAACTATTATTTTCGCGGACTTCATTTATTAAATCATAAATGTCTTGTCCGACCAATGGGTCGAGCCCGGTATTTGGTTCGTCAAAAAGAAGGATTTTTGGTTTTGTGATCATTGCCCGCGCAATTCCGGCTCGCTTTCTCATCCCAATCGAGACTTGCCCCGGTAGATGTTGGGAGTATTCCGAAAGACCAACCTGTTCGATATAGATTTTAGCTTGTTCAGCGATTTCTTTTTTGGAAAACGTACTGTTTCTTTCAAGTGGAAATGCGATGTTTTCTAATAGAGTCATCGAGTCGAAAAGGGCTGCATTTTGAAAAAGCATACCAACTGTTTTACGAATCTTCTTTTTCTGGCTTTCCCGTGAATCACAAATGTTTTGATCGCCAATCGTAATCGAGCCTGAGTCGGGAGTAAAAAGACCCAAAATCAGTTTCAAAAGAACGCTTTTGCCGGTACCACTTGGTCCGATGATCGCAGTAGTTTTGTTCGCTTCGATTTTAAATGAGATGTTATTAAGTACTAGGTTTGACCCAAAACTTTTACTAACATTGGCAATCGAAATTTCTGGAACTTTATTCGCCGTCATTAATTCATGAAAAGTTTAGTTAAAATTGATGTCAAAAAGTAATCCAAAATTAGGATCGTTACAGAGGAGGTTACGACGGAACTTGTAGTGGCGCGATTTACTCCTACTGCACCGAACTGACAAGTCCAACCACGATAACAGCTT
>CAYYIQ010000212.1:0-5682 GCA_964472005.1 uncultured Bdellovibrionales bacterium
ACTCCGATCGTCGTAATGTCAGCTAATGTTCATGATATCGAATATTTTAGGAAAGCTGGTCAGTGGACGTTTCAGCCACTAATTGATGAATTAGCTAAAAATAATATTAAAGCGATAAACTTTGGCGAAAATTTGAATTCTTATATAGGTACCCGAGATCCTTGCGAGTTAGGAAATGAAAGTTGCTACGGTCACCTGACTGCCGAAGGAAATAAATTAAACGCTGAGACGCTTTATAATGAAATCAATGCCTTAGGTCTTGTTAAAGTTAACAATTAAACCGCAGGAAGTTTTGATTTGTGATCTTAAGTATGATAAGAACCTGCGGTTTTTTACGCCCTAATAGGTTTCGTCCTTAAAAAATCACCAAAGGAACTTTCAATTGTTATCTCAAATACAAACCAAGTCATTGCTCGCGCTATTCATATTCTCTTTTAGTTTTTCAGCTTGTCTACGCTATGTGCCATCCAGGTCAGAACTTACAGACGACGAAATATCTGAAGATCAGCTAGCTGAAGTAGGCGGACCTGAAGAATTCAAGGCCTACGAAGATAAATTAAAAGAAAGACTCAATACCTTTCTAATGACTCGTAGAGGGATGCAGGTTGAAGGAGCTGGTTCAGGTTATATTCTTGGACCAGGTGATACGTTACAGGTAGATGTATTTGGTTTCCCAGATTTAACTTCGACTTCTACAGTCGCAAGTGACGGAACTATTGTACTTACTTATTTAAATCCAATTCGGGTTACTGGGCTGACTACTTTGCAATTGCAAGAGAAATTAAGAGCAGCCTACAAAACGTATGTTCGGTCACCAAAGATAAAAGTTGAAATGAAACAGTATAATTCTAGTTCTGTTTCAGTTATTGGCGCGGTCGAAAAACCGGGAGTTTATCCTTTAAAGGGAGTTGATAGCTCTCTGACGTCAATTCTCTCGCTTGCAGGTGGAAGAACTGAAAAGGCTAGCAATCGTATGATTTTGCTCCCTGCAAAAGACAGTGGAGGAGTCGATCCTCGAAATCAACTAAATGATATCAGTAATTCATCTGGGATCGAAATCGATTATTCCGATTTAATAGGGACGTTAGAAAAGCGACCTTTAGATATTCCATTGATGCCTGGTGATACTATAATTATTCCCGAAGCAGGATCGTTTAAAATTTCTGGTGAAGTTCGTAAGCCCGGTTCTTATCCCCTCTCAGGAAAAACATCCTTGGTCGGAGCAATTGCTGTAGCCGAAGGGCTAACCTATTCCGCAGATGTTGGTGAGGTGGAAATTGTACGGGACATCGGATCGGGAAAAAGAGCGTCTTTAGTTTTAGACATTGAGCAAGTTGCGAGGACAGGACTTAACGATGTTCTGTTACGTGATTCCGATATAGTGGTAGTTCCAAGTCATCCTGGATTATTTAGAACAAGACAACTTGTAGAATTTTTAAATGGTACGTTTCGCGTAAGTGGATCGGTCAGACCCTAATTTTTTTAAGGAGTAGTAAACTTTATGGCATCATCAAGACGTAATCCGAGGTTGCCGGCAAGATCAATTGAATATCAAAATCAAGATAGACAATATCTTCAACCGTACCAACAACCTGAATATGCTTATTCACAGCAACCACCACAGTCATACTATGGAAATGGTGGAGGCCCGATTTCTGACAAAGGTTCCGCAAAAGATCTCATGCGTGTGCTTCGGAAACGATTTTGGGTAATCATTGGAATTACGGCAGCCAGCTTTTTATTGGCATTCTTGTACTGCGTCTTTGCACCTAGAATGTATTCTGCTCGAACCACTTTAGAAATTCGAGGTTATGATTCTCTATTAAATTCAATCAAGGCAGAAGACTCTATTGAGCAAGATACTAGAAAAGCTGCCTATCAGAAGACAACAACCGCGAAGTTGAAACAAATTGGACTAGCTAATGAAAGTTTAGAACGTGGTAATTTAGCGCAAGATTTACATAGGTATTTCAAAAGTCGAAAGTCAGCTCTAGGTAATTTTATTGACTACATAAAAGAGTCATTAGCTGGCGAGGATGAGTTCGCGCATGAAGTTGAGATAGATTCAACGCCAAATCAGGATAAATTATTTTCATACTCAGAAAGCTTTTTAAAAAGTTATCTTGGCTTAATCGATGTTACACCTTTAAATGAAACCTCATTGGTTCAGGTTTCTGTGGTGACAACAAGTCCAGCATTGTCACAGCGAGTTGCTAATCAGCATGCTGATGTCTTCATTGACATGTTGAGAAAAGAGCGTCAGGCGGAATTAAGCTCAAATCTTGAAGCTTTAAGAATTCATTCAGAACAATTGAAATTGAGATTGGGCGATGCTGAAAAACGTATGTCTGATTATGCAAAAAAGAATTCGTTGTTGTCGATAACTGCGAGCAGTAAAAATTCTAAGGAAGAAAATTTAGTTTTAAAAGGAATTAGTGAATTAAGTTCGTTGTTAGCAAATGCAAAGAGTGAACGTATTCAGTCTGAAAGTAAGTTAGCTCAATTTAAGCATTCTGCTCAAACAGGTCGAGTTACCGATGATGATAAATTAATCCAGTCGTTAAGACTAACACTTAAGGAAGTGGAGGCTGATTATGCAGCTCTTAACTCTAAAGTAACGCCTGAATTTCCTGCTCTAAAAGAGCTTGGAGCTCAAGTTGCAAGTTTAAAGAAATCCTTGGCAGAAGAAAAGGAACTTAAGTTAAGTACGCTGAAAGCACAATATGAGAGTGATCTTGCTACAGAAAAAGAATTATTATCTGAGTTGGAAAAGGAACAGACGAAGGTTAATGATTCGTCTAGCAAGCTTGTTACATACAATTTATTAGCTCAGGAAGTTGAGTCAATTAGGTCTTTGACAGATAGCGTACTTCAAGAGCAACTTCAGACTCAAATTGCAGTCGCGAGTAGTCGAAGTAATATTTTTGTCAGTGATTATGCGGCGCTTTCTACAAAACCAGTTTCTCCAAAGAAAAAACTTATTTTATCTTTTAGTCTGATTTTGGGAGTCTTTGTTGGTTTTGCGATCGCTGCTTTAGTCGAGATCCTAAATAATAGGATTGAAACATCTGAAGATGCTGAAGAAGCTTTGGGCCTCCCGGTATTGGGATCAATTCTTTCATTTAAAGTTTTTAAGGAAGAGACAGGAGATTTTGCCGATAAGGATGATAACTATTTAAATAAAATTGGCGGCTACCTTCCATTTTTAATGCCAGCGATTGAAAAAATTAAGCCTAAGACTTTACCAATGTCTATCAGCGAGAAGAACTCGAGCGAAAAAGGCTTGGTGCCAAATAGTTCTACCAAAGGTTTGGTTTCGATCTCATCGCCAAATGCAGCTGTTTCAGAAGCGTTAAGAAGTATTAGAGCCAGTATATTGTTCTCATCAGCAGATGCGCCACCAAAAGTTATCCTCGTGACAAGTTCAAGTATCGGCGAAGGTAAGACAACTGTCTGCACAAACCTTGCGGTAACGTTAGCTCAAGCGTCATACAGAACTTTACTAATCGATGGTGATTTGAGAAATCCTTCGTGTGCTGTGAAATTCGATATGCCTAACGGTAAAAAAGGCTTAGTTGATTTTTTAACTGGGCATATTCCAGCAAGCGAAGCATTCGTTGCGACCGAGGTTCCGGGTCTACATATTCTTTGTGCTGGTTCAGCAAGTCCAAAACCATCTGAATTAATTGGTTCAAGGAAAATGGCAGAGCTATTGGAATTGTTACGCGATGAGTTTGATTACATTTTGATCGATTCAGCTCCGGTATTGCCTGTTGCAGATTCACTGACCTTAGCTTCGATTGTTGATGGTATCGTTTTTGTAGTCCGAAGTGGTGGAAGTGAACGACCTGCTGCTAAAGAGGCTGTTAGAAGGCTCGAACGTGTTGGTGCAAATATCTTAGGTTCGGTTGTAAACGATCTTCATCTAAGATTCTCACCGTATTCAGTGCAGAGTTACTATCCACAAGAGTTTAATAGTGTTTTCGAGACAGAGACTGCTGAGGTTGCTGGTGAGGAAACAGAGACTGGGTCTGAAGAAGACAAAAAAGTTGTCGGTGCTTAAAATTTAATAATTATTAGTAAATCAACCAAATTCCTTTGAGATTTTCAATTGCCTAGGATTATTAAGGTTTAATATAGGTTTTTTCTTCGTGAATTTCTAAGGTCTTAATTTTATTGTGAAAGATTAAACCTGGAATGTTTCATTTTCGCCGTGTTGCGGTCAAGCTGGTCTTGAATGCAATTCTATCTATGCTAGATACTTGTACCTCTTGTTGTGAGTTAGAACGAGTCTTCTTAATAGAGTTTTAAAAAATAAAGAAGGGGTCTAGACCCTTAGTATAATGAGGTAGTACTCTCATGAAAATATTACTTTTTGGAAATTCTACGTGGTGTCTGTATAACTTTCGTGCGGGATTGATCACGTCCCTACGATCAAGAGGTTGTGAAGTTATTGCCCTTGCTCCAACAGATCCGACCTACGACAATCAAGAAATTATCAAAAATATCGAAGACCTTGGGGCTCGTTTTATCGAGGTTCCTTTACTTGCGCGAAGTAAAAATCCTTTAACTGAAATTTCCAGCATTTTTAAGATTTTAAAAATTATCAAAGAAATTCGACCGAACGTCGTTTTAACTTTTACGATCAAATGTAATTTGTATACGGGACTTTGCCGTAAGTTTTACCCGTGTCGACAAATTGCGAACGTGCCGGGCTTGGGTGAAGTTTTTTCAAAGCGAGATTGGGCTTATAAGATTGTCTGTTTGTTATACAAAATAGCCTTTAAGGATATGGCGGGAGCTTTCTTTCAAAATCGAGAAGATTTGAATTTTTGTGCGGAGAATGCATTGATTGATCCTAAGATCGGAAAGCTAATTCCAGGTTCTGGTGTTAATCTTAAAAACTTTGTTCCACAAGTTTCTAAAAACTCCGATGAACCGATAGTCTTTTTAATGTTTGGAAGACTACTTCCGCAAAAAGGCTATTATAAATTTTTAGATGCTGCGAGACATTTAACAGCTAAGTACCCCAAAAAAGTCGAGTTTTGGGTGCTCGGAATCGAAGATAAAAATAGACCGCAATCCGGAATGTTGCTGAACAAGATCAAAGAATTCGCAAGATTAGGGGTCATAAAGCATTTTGAATCGCTCGTCGATGTGAGACCTATATTAAGTAAGGCAGATGTAGTTTGTCTTCCTTCTAGTTATAATGAAGGAATCCCGCGCTCTCTCTTAGAGGCGATGGCAGAGGGTAAGGCCATTATTACTACTGACTGGAAAGGTTGCAGAGAAACTGTTGATCCTGGTGTGAACGGAGTTTTAGTTGAACCTGGGAGCCAAAGTTCGTTGGAGACCGCAATTGAGGACATGATTGCACTTGGACATGATGAGATTTTCGAAATGGGATTAAATAGTCGAAGAATTGTTGAAGAAAGGTTTGATGAAGACCTCGTAATTCAAGCATATCTATCTGAAATTTTTCCAGAGTACTCCTTCAATGAAAAAGCAGCACATAGCGATTCAATCGAAATACCATCTAGTATTCCAGCATACTCGAATGACATTGAGATTTCGAAGAATATGGTTGGATAGTTTGTGCAAGAGGGTAGATTCTATTCTCTTAACAAAAGATAAACGCTAACGTTGGAATTTCCTGAAGATTTATCTTAAAGGATGTTCTCT
>CAYYIQ010000213.1:0-5650 GCA_964472005.1 uncultured Bdellovibrionales bacterium
TAAATGTTAGTTTTATGCAAATACCAGAAATTATTGAAAAATCTCTGGAAAGTGCGGATATCGATAAGAAACTACTAACTTTGTCCGATATTTATTCATCACAGCAAAAAGCCGAAAAAACGGTTGCTGGAATATTAGACTCATTTATTAGTTTAAATACTAGAAAATAATTTAAGTACCTTGGAGAAATAATGCTCAGTGCAATTAGCTTTTTGATAATTATTGGAACGGTTGTAACCATTCATGAATTTGGACATTACCTTGCCGCTCGACTTTGTGGGGTTGGTGTACTCAAATTCTCGATAGGATTCGGACCTAAGATTTGGTCGAAAATCGTTGGAGCGACCGAATATCAAATCAGTATTATTCCTCTTGGCGGATACGTTCGGATGGTTGGTGATATGCCTGATCTGATCACGGGTAAGCAAGCGACAGATGACGAGTTGCGTGCCGAGGCGAAAGGTGAGGCGATAAGAGATGGTGAAGTCGTTGAAGACTATAGTCCTGAAGTGAAAGCTTTGATCGCTGATAAATCAAATTGGTTTATTTATAAAAATTTTTGGCAAAAGTTTTTTATTGTTTTCGCAGGTCCGTTATTTAACTTTATTCTTGCATTTGTCATTGCTGTTGGAATGGCCTTGTTTATCGGATTGATGGATACCGATGGAACAAAAGTAGGGACAGTTCTAAAAGAATCGCCAGCCGCTAGTGCTGGACTTCAAGTGAATGATACGATTTTGACTGTGAATGGCAAAGAGGTCAAAAGTTTTGCGGAAATCCAGAAAATTGTAAATGGTTCTAATGGCGAGCCTTTATTAATTCAAGTGAATCGTGACGGTGAAATTCAAAGTTTAAATGCTGTTGCTGAAAAGAAGTCTATTGAAATACCAGGAGAAGAGCCCATTACATCATATATGATTGGAATTTCGGCTGCGACTGTTTATAAAAAAGTTTCGGTTGGCGACGCCTTTTTACATTCAGGAATTTGGTTGTACCGGTTAGGATCTGCAACTGTTACAGGGATGGTCGGACTGATAACTGGAAGTGTCCCATTGGATTCGATCGGCGGCCCAATAATGATTTATCAGGTGGCAGGTGACAAGGCTGAAAAAGGTCTTCCTGAGTTTTTGGGATTACTTGCTTACATAAATTTGAGTTTAGGTTTGCTGAATTTGATGCCGATACCGGTTTTGGATGGGGGGCATTTATTGATCTTCATACTCGAAGGTGTGTTTGGTACGATCAGCACTAAGAAGAAAGAGTTCGTGCAAGCGATTGGGATGGCCGCATTACTTTTGTTGATGCTTGTTGCATTTCGGAATGATTTAACCCGGGATACGGATAAAATTTTAAACGAAGAAGCAAGCTGGAATGATAAGTAACGCAACGTCATTTGCGGAGAAGCTTGAGCTTCCCTGTTTGGTAATTGATACAAGCAATACCTACTGTCAGTTTGGATTGATTACGAGGCACGCATTAGCGAAAAATGAAGTTGGTAGGAGTACCGGTGTTAAAATACGAAACGACGAGTTCGTAATTTCAATACCGAACCCACGCGAGTCGTATCCTGCTCTGCAGGGTATGGCGGAAGTAATCGATTGTGATTTATTAGATTTTCTTAATAGCCTTGCTATTTCTATCAAGGATGTTCGGTCGATCGTGTGTTCCGTGGGACCTGGGAGTTTTACTGGATTAAGAACTGGATTAGCGTTCTCAAAAGGCTTGCAGTTTAGTTTGGAGGTCCCGTTGGTACTTTGCTCTAACCTGCTGGCCGCGGGATTAGTTGTGTCAGCAAAAACTATTAATTCACGCACTAAAATTTCACTTAAGGCGAATAAAGATGAAAATTTCGTGAGCACGTTGGAGGTTATAAACGATCTTCCCGTAGAGCTGAGTGACATCGAAGTCGAATCGATTGGGAACGTGGAAAAACATTTAGATGTTGAAACATGTGACATATCAGAGCTGCAAGACTTTGAAATTATGGAAGGTTATTTAAGAGCGTTTCTTTTTATTGAGGATCGTAAGAAAGAATTTTCTAGCGTTCGTTCGGTGATCACTCGGCAAGTGAATATTTACGAAAATGATCTGAATGTGGTTGAGCCGTACTATGTAAAAGGAGTTTCAGCGTTAACTTTAGTTGAACGAGGGATAAAATCTCCTCTTGACCAAATTAAAAGATTCGAGTAAAACAATAGTAATTCAAGCTTAATTCGTCCGCAAATGGATGTTCTTCTTTGAAAGGCTTGAAGGGTCCTACTCGAAAGAATAACGAAATTACAATCCAAATACATTTCATTGACCGAAGGGTATTTAATTCAGGATAGTTTTTTTATTTTATTTCGAAAAGTGTTGTTTGTTTATAGTCTTATCGATTTGAGATTGTATTTTAAATTAAGAGCAATGCTATTAAGAACGAGGCGGGATCATAAACGACCCAAGTATATAATCAATTTATATTTGACTAATCCCTAAGTAAATTTACCTGAAAATAATAACTACATCTATATATCTAAACCATTTAAACCATGAACTTAACTGATTTAAAAAAAGCAGAAATTACTGATTTACACCAAATTGCGATCGATCTGAATATAGAAGATCCTTCTTCTAAGAGAAAGCAAGATTTAATATTTGATATCCTGGAAGCGCAAGCTGATTCAGACGGTCAAATCTTCGGGGCAGGGGTTTTAGAAACTCTTCCTGACGGATTTGGTTTTTTACGTTCACCTGATGCGAATTATGTACCAGGACCAGATGATATTTACGTGAGCCCTGCTCAAATTAGACGTTTCTCTTTGAGAACTGGAGACACTGTTGAAGGGCAGATTAGACCTCCAAAAGAAGGAGAAAGATATTTCGCTCTTCTTAAAGTAAATACTATTAATTTCGAACCAAGTGATCAAATTAAACCTAAAATTTTATTTGATAATTTGACTCCATTATATCCCACTGAAAAGTTGCAGATGGAAATCGACCCAGAAGATTACGCAACAAGGATTATTGATTTAATGTCTCCGATCGGGAAAGGGCAACGTGCTTTAATTACAGCACCTCCTCGAACCGGTAAGACTGTGTTGTTGCAAAAGATTGCAAATGCGATCACCAAAAATCATCCAGAATGTATTCTGATTGTTCTCCTGATTGATGAGCGACCGGAAGAAGTAACAGACATGCAAAGAAGTGTTAATGCGGAAGTTGTTAGTTCGACTTTTGATGAACAGGCAACTAGGCACGTACAAGTTGCAGAGATGGTGTTAGAGAAAGCAAAGCGTTTGGTTGAACATCAAAAAGACGTGGTGATTTTGCTCGATTCGATTACACGATTAGCACGGGCTTATAATACCGTTCTTCCTTCGAGTGGTAAGTTGATTTCAGGTGGTATCGATCCGAACGCGTTAAGACCTCCGAAAAGGTTTTTTGGTGCAGCCAGAAATATAGAGCAAGGTGGCAGTCTTACAATTATTGGAACTGCATTAATCGAAACTGGTTCTAGAATGGATGAAGTTATCTTTGAAGAGTTTAAAGGTACTGGAAATATGGAGCTAGTTCTGGATAGAAAGCTTTCTGAAAGACGTATTTTCCCTGCGATTGATATTAATAAATCAGGAACTCGGAAAGAAGAGCTATTGTACTCTCCAGAAGACTTACAACGTATTTGGTTGTTAAGAAAAGTATTAGATCAAAGCAGCACACATGACGCTGTAGAATGGTTACTTGGTAAAATGAAAGGTACCAAGAAGAATAAAGAATTTTTAGATATGATGAAAGGCGGCGGAGTCTAATATTCGCGTAGCTTAGCTGGAGAGGGGTATTGTGCAAAATGTAGATCCTTTACGTGTTGTTGCAAATTTAACCCATGAGTTAAAAACCCTCTACACGCTATCCTTTCCACTGCGTCGATTCTTAATTCAGAGATCGACGGTCAGTTAAATGACGAGCAAAAAAAACAAGTTCAAATTGTTCTAAGAAATGGAGAACATTTGTTGAGCATGATTACATCGTTGCTTTCATTCTCCTCAACCGTAACAGCCTCCAGAAACCTCAATATTGCAAGAATCTCACCGAACTCTCTTTTACAAAAATTGTTCAACGACATTCAACCTCTAGCTTCTCAACGTGGAATAAGCTTTACGTATCAAAATAATTCTAATCAAAATGTATTTTATACTGATAAAGAACTTCTATTAAGAATCGTGTCTAACGTAATCAGTAATGCGTTGAAGTTTACGAAAGAAGGTGGAACGGTCGATATCTATTTAACTGATATTGATCCTGGTAAAATTTCAATCAGGATTGCCGATTCCGGTGTCGGGATGAATAAAGAAACGAAAGAACAAATTTTTGGTGCTTTTTTTCAAGCCGATTCAAGCTCGACTAGAGAATTTGGTGGAGTGGGGTTAGGGCTTTCGCTTGTCAAGGTTGCTTCTGAGCAACTCGAGGCAAAGATAAGTGTCGAAAGTGAATTGGGGCAAGGGTCAATTTTTACTATTGAGGTTCCGAGTTTAAAACATCTACTTCCAGATAAAAAAATATTGATCATTGGGGCAAGTGAAGTTTTAAGGAATTCATTGCGTTTAGTTTTGGAACAGGAAGGTTTTAAGCTGAGTTTTATCGAAGATTCCGATGTTACAGATAGTTTAAATGAGATAGAGTGTGATCTGATACTTCTTGACGGAATCGTTCAAGAATCTGATATTAAGATCGTAAAAAAGATCGTTGAAAAAGATCGGTTTGCCAATATCCCAATACTTGGCCTTATAAATGCCGGAGATAACAGATTGCGGCATCTGGCATTGGATTCGGGCGTTACGGACTTATTGTCGAAACCATTTGATATTCAAAAGATTTTGGATCGGATAAAATATTTAATAGAGAGCAGTAATCAAATTAATGAAACAGTCACAGCAAGCAACGATACTTCTAGTTGATGATAATTCTGATGGATTATATGCAGGCACAAGAATTTTAGAACATGCCGGTTTCAAGGTTATTACTGCTACTGATGGCGAAGAAACTCTAAAAATCGTTGAGGCAGAGTTTCCTGATATCATACTTCTAGATGTGATGATGCCGAAAATAGATGGGTTGCAAGTTACCAAACGTTTAAAAGCAAGGTCAGAGACTCGTTTTATTCCAATAGTATTAGTTAGTGCAAAAGACAGCTTACAAGACGTAATTGAGGGACTGGAAGCCGGTGCAGACGGTTATATAACGAAACCATTCAGGCCGGAAGAACTTGTTGCGAGAACTAAGGCTGCATTAAGAACAAAAACTATCTATGAAGATCTAAAAGATTCCTTGGATCAGAACCAAAGATTACAGACTGAAATTGGAAGTAATTTTAACTATGATAAAACTACTAACTCAGTTTCGGGAATAGTTGGAGAGAGCGATTCAATTAAGAAAATTTTTTCACTAATTGGGAAGGTCGCAGTCGCAGATTCGCCAGTCCTAATATCGGGAGCGTCTGGTACAGGTAAGGAACTTGTTGCGAAGGCAATACATTACAGTTCAGAACGTAAAAATAAGCCAATCATTTCTAAAAATTGTGCCGCTTTCAGCGAACAACTTCTGGAGTCTCAGCTTTTCGGGCACGTGAAAGGAGCATTTACCGGGGCAATTAAAGATCAAAAAGGTTATTTTGAAG
>CAYYIQ010000214.1:0-5635 GCA_964472005.1 uncultured Bdellovibrionales bacterium
TGTCAACCCTTGAAAGGTTTTAGCAGAATCGAGTTCGCAAATAATGTATTGATGATTCCCGAATTTAAAATTGAAAATCTTGTCGAGTTGAATGATGTTAATTTTCGTTTGGGTGACTCGTATAAGATCTCGCATGATAATCTCTTCTCGATAGATTTAAATTCTTTATCTAGTTTTTTCTGTTTCAAGCGTGAACCAGGTAACTTAAAAAGTTTTGGCAGTGAACAATTGCAAGGATCTATTGCGTTGACTATTGGAGATGATCAGAAGTTAAACGGGTCGTTAGAATTAAGGGAGTTTAATTTAAGTAAGATTCCTTTCGTTGATGGACTTTTTAAGAAAGGAAAACATTCGGCAAATTTTCATGGAAAGATCTCAGGTGAAGTTTTGTCACCGGAACTAGAAGGTAAGGTCGAGGTTAAGTCTATTTTTGAAAAGAAAGTTGATAACTCTTCTTTGACTTTACGAATGGATCGAGAAAAAATTTTATTAGAGGGCAATCTCTTTAAGAAAGAAAACAAGCTTGATCTCAAATACTCTGCTTTTAGCAAAGGAGAGACCAGGGTACTTCTAGAGTTTAAAAATTTCCCACTATTCTATTTTAGTGACAATGAGAAAAACTCTAATTTTACGATAAATGGCGAACTTGATCTTGTTTCTCCTGATTCGGATATTAAAAAATTAACCGGTGATGTTACTGTCTATTCGCTAGATTTGAGACCGGCGTATAAAGAATTTACACCTAAAGACCCTGTCAGGTTAGTTTTAAAAGACGGAAACTTCATAATAAGGGAACTGACATTTGAATATGAAGGTTTAGCAGTTAGAGTATTTGGGGAAGTCGAAAACCTTAATAACTTGGATATTAAGGCCGAAGTTAAGGGAAGTCTTCCAGAAGTCGCCGCGTCGATTTTATCGTGGGAGAGCGTTTCGGGAAATATAAATGGTTCGGTGATTATTAGAGGTGATCTAAGTGATCCAGAGGTTAATGGGAGGATTCAGCTGTCTGAGGGATTTGGTGCGTTTAAAGTGGGGGATGGGGTCGTAGGAATCGAGGACGTAAATTCTACTATTCTGTTTGATAAGTCGGATTTAACAATACCAAGCTTTTCTGGTAACTTTGGTGATGGAGAGTTAAAAATTTCTGGTAGAATTAACTCTTACTTTGATGAATTAGAACGGAAGGGGAATCTGTTTATTTCTGGCGAAAATCTTTTGTTTGAGCCTACTGCTGGTTTGGCGGTGCGTCTTGATACCGATCTTAATTTGCTAGTTTTTCCTGGAGCATCTCCCTTGCTTCAAGGAGAACTGGTTCTAACCGAGGCTGTTTATCAAAAAGAAATTACTATTCAAAATATTGTTGCTGCCTTTTCTCGATTTATCGTCGGTAAAAATTCTATTTCGCGTCTTAGTTATGAAAACAATTCCGATCAGTCTGATGGTTTAAACCTTGCGGTGAGAGCGAGAACATCTCAGGGACTTCTTGTTGATACCTCCGTGTTTAAAGCGGAGTTGGATGGTGATTTACGATTGAGTGGTAAGTTGAATAATCCAATCATCAATGGTGCCGTGGATATTGTCGATGGAAGTTTCGTCATAAACCAAACAAAGTTTGAAGTGCTCGGTGGATCGATGAAATTTGATGGTCGTCATTCAATAGAACCTTTGATTAGTCTTTCAAGTGAAGGAGATTTGAGGAAACGCACAGGGGATACCGAAAAGATTTTTCTAAATATATCCGGACCACTTGGATCAACCAAAGTTTCATTTTCCTCCGATGGTGCGACGCCCCCTAAAGATATTGTTCGGCAGCTTGGTGTAGGATCTGGAGGTAGTCAATTATATTTAGTGCAAAGCGACGCTAAAAATATTGGGTTTAGGGAAGTGATCAGTCCAAGCTCTGATTTAAGCTTGTCCGAAAGGTTTGCGGGACTTACTGGTTTTGATCAGGTAAGAATTGAAACAGCTGTTTCAACGAGAACAGGAGAATTCGTACCTCAGATTTTAGGTAGCCGACCGTTACCGTATGATTTCAGAAGTACTCTATGGACAGAATTGTCAGGTGATCGAGCGAGTGGAGCTAGACTAGAGTATCGTTTACGTGACGATGTGAGCCCTTTTGTCGGATGGAGATCTCAATCTGTTACTCAAGCGTCGACAACAAACTCTTCCAATTTTAGTGTCGGGATTCGTTTGAAAGAAACATTTAAAGGTATTTCATTTATCGATTCAAGAATAAAGGAGTCTGACTGATGTTCTCCTTTCGAATAGTTCTATTTATTGGAATGCAATTTTTTCTTAGCTTCGTCTTGGCTGAAGATTCTATTTTAAATAGCGAATGCCCTGAAGGTCGAGCAATAGAGAAAATAAGGTTTATTACAGATATCAATCTTGAATATGAGGATTTGATTAGTAATTTAGACCTTCATGTTGGTGACATCTGTACAAAAGAAAAGATAGATTTTGCAGTTAGTAAATTAAAAGATCGTAATATATTTGAAAAAATTAGTTATGAGGTAGAAACTCTTGAAGAGGGACTAGTTTTGACATTTCGGCCGATACCCTTTCTTGTGCTTTCTCAGGTAGAGTTTTTTGGGAATAGGTCGATTAATTCAGACGACCTATTGCGTATTTCCGGGTTGAAAATAGGGAGTCATATTTTTTCGGAAGACGTAAGAGAATCTGAAAGACGTATAAAGAAAAAGTATGACGAAAGTGGCTATGGTGGTATCGAAATTGAATCCAATTTGATTGCTGATAGGACAACTCCACTGGTTTCTCTTGAGTTTAGGGTTAAAGAAGGGGAACCTTATAAAATTAAAGAGCTGAAATTTGAAGGCGTCGAGGAAGGACAATTTGGCGATTTAAAAAATGAAGTTTTGTCATATTTTATTGATGAAACAATCGACCGACAAATAGCCAATCAAATTAAGAAATACACTTATCAAGAACTTGTTAAATTGGAATATTATCAGTCGAGTGTTTTCGTTGACGTTGTCGACAGAAAAGCTGGCGCCATCCTTATTAAAATTAAACCTAATAAAAAATATCACATAGACATTTCGGGTAATGACTATTTCTCTAGAGACCAGTTGTTGAATGAATTAGATCTAGAAAATCGTAGTGTGCCTCTAAGGATTGTCGCCTTAAAAGGCTGGTGCCAAGATTTAGAAATAAAGTACAGAGAAGTTGGGTTCTTAGATGTTGATGTCGAATGTTCCAATCCTAATTTGAATATCAAAGAAGACAATCAGATCTTCAAAGCGTCGATTGTCGAAGGTGTTAAGTACGAAAATTCGAAAGTCGAGTTCATCGGAAATGATAACTTTACCGATATTCGATTGTTTAGAGTGATTTCTAAAAATCAAAAACGAGACTCTATTCAGATATTTTCAAGAAATTATTTGATCTTAAAAGAAGATGTTCCAAGCTTGATCGAAGAGCTTAAGGCATTTTACATCGCTCGTGGTTTTCTCGACGTTGAAATAGAAAGTAATTACTTTTTTAAAAATTCCGAAAATTCTATCTACCTTGACTTTAAAATTACGGAAGGACGGCAATATTTTGTCTATAACGTATTAACCATAAATCATGGAAGTTTTGATCAAGAAACTCAAGAAGTTCTGGCTCAGTTTGCGAGAGAGTTTACGGGAAATGTGTATCGAGTCGATCAAATTTCAGAAGCGCTTGTGAGTATCGAAAAGATTTTGCTCGAACAAGGATATTCGTACGCCCATTTTTATCCAGAGTATAGAAAAGGAACGGGTGAAATATTTTTGACATTAAACCTTGGTCCGCGGATTAAGGTACGTAAAATTTTAACCGTGGGAAATTACTTTACCCTTGATGATATTATTAAGCGTGAACTGAAATTTAGTGAAGGTGAGTATTTTAACGAAGAGCTTTTAGATGAATCAAGAAAGATTTTATTGGGACTTGGTATTTTTAAGTCAGCAGAGGTGTATCAGGTAACCGAGGGACTACCTCCCGGAGAATGTGATATTCAAGTTGTAGTCAAGGAGCGTGAAACTGGAATTGCGCAGGGGCTAGTAGAGTTGAGTAGTCAAGATGGCCTTCATTTACAAGGACAAGTTGGACAGAGAAATTTATTTGGTACTGGTAAAGCTTTAGTCGTTAGCTTGGACGGATATTTCAAAAATCAGGGCGTAAATACTTTCGATGCTGCGAGAGCGCGTGCTGCGTATGCTAATCCTAAAATATTCGGCGGCATTTTAGACTATCAACTTGAAGGGTTTTTTCAGACAAACTTGAATTTAAATAGGACTTTTAAGTACGATCGGATCGGGGTTACTAATAGTTTAAAAGTTCCATTTTTAGAAACATTGAGATTTTCAGTGGGCCATACCTACTATAGTGAAAGATTATTTGATGTTCAGCCAGATCTTGTTTTGGGTGATCGTGATGAGGGTACAAGCTTATATTCTGCATTAAGGGCGACGTTGGAGTATGATCAACGTGATGATCCATTCGTAGCAACCCAGGGATATCGAGCTGAAATTGGTGGAGGTTTCTTTCCGAAAGAACTTGGATCGCAAGTTTCAATGTATGAAGCACATTTTCAACTGACTGATTTAGAGCCCATTGCAGACTTTTGGACGTATGCGATTAATCTTCGTGGTGCGATGACAAGAGTTTCGGGTGATGAGGATATTGTTCCACTAGGAAGTCGATATTTTATTGGAGGTAGAGACACTTTAAGGGGGTATACGCGGTTTACAGTTGGGCCAAGAGCTACAAGTGGACTAGTTGTCGGTGGAGATACCAATATTACTTTAAGCCAAGAAGTTCGATACCAACTTACTGATCAGTTAGTAGGAGTTTTGTTTCTCGATATGGGGCAAAGTTTTCTTGTGCAAAAATCAAACTTCTTAGGCGATGCAAAAGATGATTTTAGTTCAATTAAGTATTCACCAGGGGTCGGTACTCAATATTTAACTCCAATCGGCCCTCTCGGGTTAGAAGTCGGTTTCGCGACTGATCGGGAATTCGGAGAAAGATGGGGGAGAATACTCGTTTCAATCGGTTCGGCTTTTTAGTAGATAACCACAGAGGCATAGAGACACGGAGTGGAAGCATTCGTTTCTGAGCCTCTGTGGGCACCCCCTAAAAAACCGAATTATAGTGAAGTTGTCTTTTTATAGGAGAAATTTAAGTTGTTTAAGGTATGTAGAGAGTTAAAATGCTACATGGAGAACTTTTAGCTGCTAATTGGTTCCCAAAACGGCAAAGCGTTGTTATATTATACCCTTAATATTTGTAATCAATCTTGTGTTAATTCGTCTATTTTCAACAGTCGTTTAGTCGGTTGAAAAATATAATTTTATTATATTAGACTTTATTCCGAATAGGTTACAACGAAGTACGACTTGAACTTGATTAACCAAGTTCTAATTAAATCGAATGAAAGGAAATCAAAATATGTCAAAGCCAACTGAAGTTAACGATTCTAGCTTCGATAGTGAAGTATTACAGTCTTCTGAACCTGTTTTAGTTGATTTTTGGGCTCCATGGTGTGGACCTTGTAAGTCAATCGCACCAATCGTTGAAGAACTTGCGAAAGAGTACTCAGGTAAATTGAAGGTTGTCAAAGTTAACGTTGATGACAACAAGGAAG
>CAYYIQ010000215.1:0-5598 GCA_964472005.1 uncultured Bdellovibrionales bacterium
AGAAGGTGGAAGGGTCGTTAATTCCAGTGCCTGTAATTCCTACTCCTGCTTGTTTGAATTTAAATGATGGCGATCATGACGAAACTGTCTTTATTGGCTCCCAAAGAAACTTAGCAGAGGTTCCTCCAGCTCTTGATAAGGCTATTCCAATAATAAGAGGACTGGCTGATAAGCAAGATAAGCCCGAGTCTACTTCTAAGGTAACACAGAATTTCGATTTGAATGAACAGAGTCAGGATTCAAAAGCGGCTGGTTTCGTCGAACCAAAGCTGCCTCAAGGCACGCAACAGGCATCGGGTGGTAGCGGACAACAGGATTTTCCACCTCCGCAAGTTATTTGTATGTTAGCGGAGGATGCGCAACCAACGGAGTCCGAAGAGGATAAAAAGCCGGAAGATTCCACTGAAGCCGAAGATGCTGCTGATGCTCCAGCTAATTCAACCACTAGTGCTTTAGATGAAATATTTGGAGAGGCGGGATTTGATGTAAATAATAATCCATTTAACCTTGTTACTCCGTTTAATTTTGGCGGGAAGAAACGGGTGATATTAAAGAGAGTCGAAAAGGTGCCATTTACCGAAAATCGATATCGAGTTTACAAGCTATCTTCTGCTGTTGATTGTGAGGGAAGCAATTGTTCTTCTCAGATTAAGAATAATTTATTGCCAGACATTAACCCATTCTCTTTTGAAACGTGCTCGATGTTTAGAAACAAGTCCGGGCGGAGTGAGTTAGTTTGTGGAGATTTATTAACAAAGTCTTGGCAAAAAGACTGTGCGAATGGCCAGTGTGGTATTAATTCGGGTCCTCGTGGCGGTGGAGGCGGTGCAGCGCCGGCAAGTGCTGGTGGTGGACAGCAGGGACAATCGGGTTACTTTCAGCAGGGTGAAAATGGTTTAGAATATTGTCAGCCAACAAACGGCCAAGGTAGCGGGAGCTGTTCAGGTGGGACTTGCGGAACTCAGGGTGGAGGAAATAATGCCTGCTCTGGTGGAAATTGTGGTGGTCAAAATGCCGGAGGTTGTGCTGGTGGAAATTGCGGTGCTCAGGGCGGTGGTCAAGGCGCTGGGGGTGGATGCAGTGGCGGTGGATGTGGTGGCGGTGGTGGTTCCGGTGGTGGTGGTGGTGGTGCTGGAGGTGGACAAGGCGGCGGTGGCGGTCTAGGTGGAATACTTGGCGGGATTCTTGGGGGAGGAGCTGGTGGTGCTAATGGTGGTGGCTCTGGGGGTAATCCACTTCCGTCGTTTGCGCCTTCTGCTAGTAGCAGCTCTAATCCGAGTATAACTCCGACGGCAACACCGACACCTGCGCCAACTTTTGGTAATTTGTTCAATAATTAGTTTTTTACAGTGTTTATTTGCGAGATCGTTTGAAATTTTATGATGAAGACAGTTGCTTTTATCCTTTTATTCTATTGTTCAAATGTATTTGCCGAATCGGCTGGTGTTAAGCCGGTTGTTAGCGTGATTATAAATGCAGATAATTCAAAACATGCATTCGAGACTTTAAATGCGGTCGTGAATTTGTCTAAAAAGGTAAAGGTTACGAATATAGTGATGGCGGTTAAAAAGGACAGGCTTTATGATTTCGCGCCTGTGTTAACGTCCATCTACGGAGAGATGCCAGAGAAGTTTCTTAAGAAACCGAGGCAAGAAATGCTTTCGCAGTCGTATGAAAAATATTTTGATTCTTTAAACTTATATGGATCAACCATTAAATTTGATCCTGTTTTAATTTCACGGTTAAGTCTTACATATTCGCCAACCTGGGTCGTTCGATACCGAGGTAAGGACTATATTTTCGAGGGGTATGGGGATATTTCTAAATATTTTACTCGTGATGGGAGTTTTAATTATTAGATGAACTGTTTAAAAGTATTTATAGTCCTAATTGCCGCGCAATTTTTCTTAGGAAATTTGTGGGCTCAAGATCTTCTTTTTGAGAATACGGTACCTGTAGGAGCACATAAAATAAAAGTGTCTTCGGTGGCCTTTGATAAGGGTCGTGGTAATAGCGCTTATATCTTATTTACACCTAAGGATTCAGCTCTTAGTGATGAGGATAGAGCGGCTTTAATCTATTCTGTTCCGGATAATTGCACGAAAAATATAATTGTGATGGATGAGGTTTTTCATCATACCGAGGGCTCCGAGGCGTTAGACCTAACAATTTATAATTCTGATGAAGATGGACAGGTTGATCAGGCGAAGAAAGTTCGTACTGCTAAAGTATCTTGGGATCCCACTTACGATATTTCAGCTGGTTACGATAATGTTGATGCCAAAATGCAAGATCTTGCCCGAGCGATGAATCCGATTTGTCTCCCTGCTCGCTATCGATTTGTTTATGTAGGTAGTCAGCGATACCGTGAAGTTCGCTATGGCGACAAGGCTTGGGATAATAATTGATTGTTTCTCTAGCCTATAATTGGATTTAGTACGCGCCTATAAAAGGCTTCTTAGGCCTTCCATGAGTTAAGCTACGTCTTTTCCAGAAAATAACCTACTATAATTCCTTTCCGTTTCCTTAATCAAAAAATCGTATTAAGATACCGCCACTATGAAAAAATTTATTGTTCAGAAGTTTGGTGGGACTAGTGTGGGGTTTGTTGATCGGCTGGGGTCGTTGAAACAGATCGTACAGAAGTTTAGTGAAGAGTACACTCCGATCGTGGTGGTTTCTGCGGTTTCGGGGATTTCTAAGCAGGAGGGAACGACTTCTCTTTTGTTAGGTGCGATTGATAAGGCTTGCCGTTCGGAAGATTTTGATGAAAATATTAAGTCCATTCGTGCGCAACATTTGAAGCTTGTTGAGCTATTGCCGAGTGATGCCAAGGATCGTTTTGCTAATATTTTAGAAGTAGAGCTTCAGTCTTTAGTTTCATTTCTTTCAGCTTTATCGATTATTAAAGAGCAGTCTTCAAAATCCCTTGATTTTATTCTTTCGTTTGGTGAGCGTTTAAGTGCGTTGCTTGTTACAGAGATTTTGAAAACAACTGGTTTGGTTGTTAAGTTTTGTGATTTGTCTAACATCCTTAGTGATGATGTGCTTGATGAGTCCGAGAATTTTTATGACTCTGTGTCAGATCTGATTGTTAAAAAAATTAGCCCGGTTGAAAATGAGATTTCGGTTGTGACTGGTTTTTTTGGTTATGTGAATTCGGGAATCTTAAACAAGGTGGGTCGTGGTTATAGCGATTTAACTTCGGCGTTAATAGCACGGGGGCTTGGACCGGATTTGGTTCACGAGTTACAGATTTGGAAGGAGGTTGATGGTGTTTATTCGGCGGATCCTCGTAAAATTCCTTCTGCGAAAGTTTTGAATGAAATTTCAGCCAAAGAGGCTGTAGAGTTGACTTTCTTTGGGTCAGAGGTAATCCATCCGCATACGATGGAACAGGTGATTTCTAAGAATATTCCAATCCGCGTGCTTAATTCGTTAAAACCAGATTTAATGGGGACGATCATTCGACGCGATGTGCGTGAGGTTAAAAATTCTCCGATTGCTGTTACGAGCAAGAAAAAAGTGATCGTTTTAAGTGTTGTGTCTAACCGGATGTATGATGCAAACGGTTTCCTCGCGCAGCTTTTTGAGATTTTACGAGAAGAAGGCTTGGTCGTTGATTTGGTTTCGACCTCTGAGGTTACTGTTTCTTGTACGGTCAATGATATTGCAAAATTAAACAGGGCTTATCCTAAGCTTTCGCGTTTAGGGGAGATTCGGATTTTGGAAAATCGGGCGATTCTTGCTGTTGTTGGGACTAGTTTGTCTCAGGGGAATGATTCGGTTTCTAAGATGTTTGCGGCGTTATCAGCGGCGAAGATTTATCCGGAGATGGTCACTCAGGCGGAGTCTATGACTAGTATTTCTTTTGTTGTTGAAGAGAGTGTCATTGAGACGGCGTTGGTTGAGGTGCATGGGGCGTTGTTCGCTGGGTAGGTGCGCAGAGGCAGCGGAGAGGATTGGAGTTGGGAAGGGGGAGTTTTAACGCAGAGCAAGCGGAGCAAACGGAGAGGGTTTGGAGGGGCGTGGGGCGTTTGAGTTTAGAGTTCTTCGTTCCCCAACTCATTCTCGTACGGCAAGCTTGGCTTGCCTAACTCCGAGGCTTCGATAATTTTTTGCTATGAATTTTTAGGTTGGAAAAAATTCTCTCAAAATCCGTTGGGGAGCGAAGAACTCTAAACTCAAACTCTCATGCTGGCGAGGTCGCTTGTGTTTAGTTATACAATTTTGTTCGTGATTCAGATTGTCAGGAGGTTCACTATCACAAATTCCCTCTCCGTTTGCTCCGCTTGCTCTGCGTTAAAACTTCCCCAAAAAAAATTGACCAAACTCTGGCCGCCACAGTGCAAGCTTAAAAAACGAGAGCCTTTCTTTGTGGCTCCGTGTCTTTGTGGTCCCGCCCCAAATAAACAACGGGTGTGCATTGATTTTTTTAGCTAACTAGAGAGCGCAGAGAAAGGCATCCATTTGTATAGTAGGTTAAGTGTTCGTACGATAGAAACGATACTCCTGCTCCGTGACTCTTTTCATTGTTATATGAAATGTTGGATGATGATGGTATAGGTAGTATGTGCTTAAAAACAGAAGAGGAATCATGAGAGAAATAGTTAAGTTAGATCGATTAAAAATCACCGTTCATTGTTTCGCATTTTGTTGCTTTTTTCTAGGTTGCTCTAGTAGTAAAAATGTAAAATCTATTGATCCAACGGAGGATTGTCTTCTGATTGCGCAGGAGTATTTTTCTCGTAGCCGATTGACGGTAACAGGAATTAAGGACGACTTATGTTACCTAGAAATACAAGATGATAGTCATATTTCCAATACAGTTGAAACGTCGCGATTGGTAGGTCCAAGGGTTGCTAAAGTAGATTTAAAAAAGAAAAAATTTTTTATGATTCCGCGTCGCTAGTTAATAGCTGACAGTTTGTTAGAGTATAAAAGAAATTGATTTCAAACGATGTGGAGTATGTCTGTGCTGTCTTCTGTAGACTTGAATCTGATTTTTATGGAGTCGTAATTGTAGATAGTCTTAATGAGGTTTAATTGTAGGGAGAGTATTTTTTGAGGCGAGTTTCCAGGGGTAATAAAGATATTGCTTTGCTCAATCTTTCGTAGCAGCTCTTCGGGGATCGTCATATCTGCTGAAACGATTTTCTCGTCAGTCTCGATATTTATAATTAAATTTTTAGCGGGTGACGAAATTGAACGGTTTTTGCTAAGTTCGAAAACTTTTACGACAATAGTTTTAATATACTCTAGTATTTCAAGTTGGCTGTCCCCGTTTTTATTCTGTTGTGAGTCTTGCAATGAGAGATCTTGTGAAATTAAGTTGGCAAGACTAATAACTTGTTCGTAAAGTTTAAGTGAGTCGTCTAGACTTTCTTCGTCGCTAGGATATCCAGCCTTAATATCTTTTAGTAAGGAGCCGACGGCTCCAACCTTGTTTTTTAATTCGTGGCCTATTTCATTCAACAGATCAACCATCGTTGCGACAATTAGGTCATTTGAGCTTAAGTTTTCGTTCATAGTTGATGAATCAGATCGTAGAGGAGTAATTTAATTGTTCATTACATCCTGCTCACGAAATGAATTTCC
>CAYYIQ010000216.1:0-5588 GCA_964472005.1 uncultured Bdellovibrionales bacterium
GAAAGTGATTTTGCCTGTCATTTCTGCTGGATTAAACGCGAAAAATCAATTTAAAGCAGAAAAGCTTGTTGGAGTTTTGCTCGGAGGTCCTGGTGTGGCTGCAGCTGCAGATGGAATTAAAAATTTTGGTTTAGATGAGGTTGTTACCCTAGAGAGTCCTGTCTTGGCCGAATATAATGCGATTGATTTTTCACAAGCCTTACTTCAAGTTTGCAAAGAAGTAAGCCCAAGTTATGTGATGGCAGCGGCGAGCTCAAAAGGTAAAGATTTTATACCTAGAGTTTCAGCTCAACTCGATATCCCTCAGGCTAGTGACGTAATTGGATTTTTAGAAAATGCAGGTTATCGTCGTCCTATTTTTGCGGGTAACATAATTGCAGAGGTAGAACTTGAGGGCGACGTTCATGCTGTAACAGTAAGAACTAGCGCATTTGACCAACCCCAAAAGGTTGACGCAGATTCTCCTAGTAGAATGATTTCAGCTACTATCGAAAAAACTGATTTAATGGAAGTCGTAAGTTTTAACACTGTTAAGTCTGAGAGACCAGAATTGGGTGCGGCGTCGGTTGTTGTTAGTGGTGGGCGAGCATTGAAATCAAAAGAAAATTTCGAATCCGTACTTTTTCCATTAGCGGATTCATTAAATGCTGCAGTCGGAGCGAGTAGAGCGGCTGTTGATTCGGGTTATGCACCAAACGATTGGCAAGTTGGACAGACAGGCAAAATTGTTGCTCCAAAACTTTACATTGCGGTCGGTATTTCTGGGGCCGTACAACATTTGGCTGGTATGAAAGATTCTAAGGTGATTGTCGCAATAAACAAAGACCCAGAAGCGCCAATCTTTGAGGTTGCTGATTATGGACTTGTTGCTGATCTTTTTGAGGCGCTGCCTGAAATGGTAAAATTAATTAATGCGTAATTAAACTAAGTGAAGTTTTTTAAAGTTTATCTTCTTTTTTCAATTTTCCTAATCAATTCGTGTTATGGTGGCGAATTGCGAGAAGATTGCGTTTTGAATGTTGCGAATAATACCTCTCTAAAGATACAGGTAGCGAGAACTGAACAAGAACGTGCCACGGGTTTAATGTATCGTAAAAAAATGGCGGCGAACCGTGGTATGTTATTTATTTTCCCCTACGAAGAAGAGCACTCGTTTTGGATGAAGAATACATTCCTCGCACTTGATATGATATTTTTAGATAAGAATGGAGAGGTTAAGAAAATTATAAAAAATGTTCCTCCCTTAACTAAGAAAGCTCGAGAAAGTGAATTTCCAGTAAAGTATGTTCTTGAACTAAATGCTGGGCAAAGTGATCAATTTTCAATTATCGAAGGGCGAACTCTTCGATTAGATGAATGTTTAGTTAATTAAAACTTTCTTCAAAGTACTGCTTTTTCAAAAATTCCTTACGTTTATCTACGTTCGTTTCTTCAAATTCTAAACCACGCAGTCTTAACTCCTCGCAGGTTATCACCTGATTTTTGAGGCCTAAGAATCCGACATAGGAGTATAAGTTTTTTTGCATCAACTCTATCACCCGGTCGCTATTCGTAGCATTCTCCACTTCTAAAACTAGTTCATCTAGAGTTTGATCTCTCGATTGCTCTGTGTAATCCGTAAAATAGTAATTTACTATTAGGAAATAGTAAATTAAAGATGCCGCAATTGCTAACCTGATTAAGACTTGGGGGAGGGTGCTTTGTAGCTTTACCAACCCTATCGCTGCGAGTATATGAAAGAATGGAGCGGTATTAACTATTCGCATAGAATTGGGAGTAAGAACTTCACAAAGAGCACTTGGTAGAATGCCTATTAAGATTAAAACCCAAATAACAAAAGATTTGGAAATGACGGCATCGCTTATTTTGTCTTTGTCGAAAAGTTTTTTAGAGAAGAAGAATAGAATTTTTCCAACTGTAAAAAAACAGCAGATGAATTCTAAGGGGCTTAAATTTCCAGAAACTGTTGTTCCGTATAATCCTCCCAATTTATCACCTTCAGTAAGTAGGAATTTTAGAGAAAAATGTGCGTAGAAATTTTCTAAGATTAATGAGAGTGCGGAAGGTAAATCTTTATGAAGGATGTTCGAAGCTGTGTGGAGTCTTCCGAGTTGCGTCCCCTGAATAAGAGAAATTACAATAGGTATTGCCAGAACTAAAAAAGCAGGGAAAAATATTTTTTTCTCAGGAAGGAGAGTTTCTCTATCAATTCTCTTTATCGCGAGCGCGGCAAGAAATACGAAAATCGAAAAAAATTGATGTGATGCGTAGGTGTATAGGGATAAAGCAGCCGCAAGTGCGGCTAAAAAGGCAGAGGGTTTATCTTTTATCTTTAAAATAAGCAGAAGGCTTAAAAGTATCCACAAGTTGCTTGAGCCATGGTCCCAGCCGAGTCTACTAAAATGGAATGTCCAGGTGGAGATCGCATCGAAAAACAAAGCGAAGAGTGCCGTGCGAGAATCAAAAATTTCCTTGGTAACAAAGAAAAGTAAAATTGAAGCTATAATTGATAGTAGTACGGAAAAAGCCCTAAGGCTTGAAATTGAGCACCCAAATATTTTAAACCAGATGCTTAGGCCATAAGTATGCGTGGTTGAATATACTCCATTTAAACCCGCAAATGGTGAAAATGGTAGGTATCTACCGTGGAGATCTGTTAGGTCTTGTCCAATGCAAATAGCATGTCCTGCAATCCTTGCCTCGTCATGAGCGATTCCCGGAGGTGCTTCAGCAAGAAAAAGAAAACGTGCGGATATAATAATGCATATTATTATTATCTCAACGTTTTTTGTTATCACCATTTATTAGGACATCTAAATTTTCAATAAATAATTCATTTTTAGATTTTATTTTGCTTTCTCCTGTACTCGCTTGATTGTCGTTCGTGGAAGGAGATTCTTTGTCGTTAGTTTTTAAAGAATCCTGCTCAAGAAAGCTTTTGAGTCCAATTCTATATGCCACTCTCGACGATATTGAAATCTTAGCGTCTTGTAACTGAGACAAAATATTTAGAAGCCAGGCGTTGTATCCATAATTAATTTCGTTACGTGAACATCTTTTTGAATAAATTACTCTTGGATAGGATAGGAAATAATTTGACCCCATACATTTTCCGTCTGATTTGAAGTCTAACAGGTAAATTAAATAGTTATTGAAAATTGCAGATATAAATTTACTTTTAGCAAATTTTTTTGGTCCATCGTGGTCTATGATAGCTTGCATGCAAGGGAGAATATTTTTTAAATTTACAAAATAGTATGGTTTTTCTCTAAGGTAATCTTGCATGGTCGATAGAGATTCTTGGTAGTGCGCCCCAAGTCTTTTATTATGCTTATCAAGTTTCAAAAGAGCTGTAGTTTGAAATAAGTCCCAACAGATAAGAGTCCCAGGTTGTTTGGGGTTTGTAAAGCTAGGCTTCTGTGAGATTTTAGAATTCCTTTTTGTGGCGTTTACTAGACGGGGAAAGTTTTTGATTTTTTCTTGTTTGGATATATTTTTATTCAATACGTATGAACGGATGAGAAAAGCCTGGTTTATAATATCTTGGTCGCTTTTTGGTTCCGATTGAATAATTTTCAAGGTGTTTTTTAAAATGTCAGATTTGTTTTTGAAGAGATTTGTCTCTAGTAGTGAATCAAGATAGAAATATTCTTCTTCGTTTTCTATCGATTTCAATTCGGTCGCGCTTATTAAAAACTCTTCTATCTCTGTCAGCTGCGTTTTGTCCAAGGATGTATTTTTAAGTTTTTCTTGAGCCCTTAGTCCAAGAATAAGCCATAGGATATCTTCGCGAAACCGAACCTCTTTTGGTGCCCGATTATAGAGCCTATAAATTACTTTGCCGTCGCTTTTTACCGTCTGTCTAAAGTCGATATTAGATGAGATGTCGGTTTCAGGATTGAAATATAATGGATTTAAATCGACTTCTTTTATTTTCTCTTGAGCTAAGTCGTTCCATGAATATTTTTTATTTGGAACGATTAATTTGAAAGAAAAAATAGCTATAAGAAGTAAGATGATTGTAAGTGAGAGTTTTTTTATCATCTAGGTATCGCAGGATTTTTGTAGAAGATTAATATTATGTTTTTTGCTATCACAAGAATTTATCAAGGGGAATGAAATCCCATACGCTAGTCTATACTGACTTAAACCATAAAAAAACAGAATGAGCTAATATTATGCACAATGGATATTCATAATACTTTTAAGAAATAAAGTATACTATAAAGGTGTGTTAATGAGAATTGAAAGTGCGTTTAGTCCGAGTTTAGTTTCCGATGCCAGATTCTCAATTATAGCTTTATTTTGCAATTTTACATTTTAATTTTTATGCACGAGAACTCAGCTGACGAATAATCTATGTTCTAAGATCTTAGTTAGGAATATTTCGGTCTAAACTGTGGCCGTTTAATAGCTAAACAAATTTCAAATGATAAAGATCTTTATTGTCAGAAATTCATGCTTTCAAGATTTTCAACTTTATTTAGAATTTGAAAAATTCGTAGATTATGGAAAAAAGTCCCATTCTCGATACATTTTTCAAGAGGAGCTTCTGTTTTCGGGTGATTTACCCATGGAATGATCCTATTCTTGTCTACGCAGTTCAAATTCGCATTTAAGTTGAAATTATCTTTCATTATCACCGAGAGTATTTCGGTTTCTTTATCGTTCAAATGAGCTTTTTTAAGATAATTATTTTTGTCTAGCGACGCTTGTATGCAATACGCAACGGCGCTTACAGTCGTTTTTATGTTTCCTTCTTTACTTAGTAAACCTGTGTGTATTTTATCTGTCATTTGACTAAGTTTTTTGTCGAAGTTTTCCGTTCCTGTGGCATATGGAGCGATGCTCCAGAGGTATCCACATTGGGGATAGTATTCTGATTCGTATCCTGGGACAAGATTTTCAAAACTTGCCGAAATTGAAGCATTCAGTTCTTTGAATTTCTTTTCAAGTGCCCTTTTAAGTACTTCTTCATTGTTGGGAGCTGTTTGGGAGAGATAATTTAAGCTTAGCGCGACGAGTCGAGATTTAATCAAATGGTCTTGAAAGTTATTATTGTTACTAATGGATTTTAAAACCGAAACTTTGGAGATCTTGTTTAACAAAAGTAGGCTTTTGTCCTTCGCCATGTTCGGATTCATAACTTGGCTAAGGCATTCTCCCAAAAAAAACAAAGTCTCTTGAGATAGGCTAGTATTTGCATTTAGAAGATATTCTAAATCAACTTCTGATAGTTCGCACATGGGATTTTTGCCCAGTAGAAATGATTGAACGTCAGCGGGAAATTTGTCAAATTTACCTTCAAGCTCTAACTTTTTTGATAAAGTTTCTAATGTTAATGCAATTCGGGTTTTATAATCTATTCCGTTTCGTGAATCTAATAAAGTTACCGAAGTGGTTTCACTAATATTTTTTTGGGTAGAGTTATCGCATCCTGCACATGTCGCTAAACTAATAAGGATTGTTAAAAATTTGAAATTAAGAATTTTGAGCATTTTGATAGATCCTTCTATGATTTAGTTTAACAACAAGCGCATCCACCTGGACATCCACCACCACCACTTGCGACGCACCCCGATCCATCG
>CAYYIQ010000217.1:0-5582 GCA_964472005.1 uncultured Bdellovibrionales bacterium
TTCATCTCACTGAGTGACAAAATAGATAGTATTTCTAAATTTAAGTTTTTGGCAGTGGAGTAAATCGCACTCATTTAATCTACTTAGTTTTAAAAGGAGTAAGTGATGGTGACATATTCAAATGAAGTAGTGAAGGATAACAAATACTACTTTGAGAAAACGCGAAGTTATAGATTCAAAAAATGCGTTTACCTAATTGAGGGCATACACGAAAGACAAAATTTTAACCCAACAAAAAGGCATTAAAAGATTTGGAAATGAAACTCATTAAATCTTTGCAAAAATATTTCCAAGCTAGCGACGACAGAAAAGTCGCTAGCTTGGCTGATGAAAAACTTAATTGGATTCGTCGGACCGATCGCCCTCACTCCAAGAGTCGCTATCTTCTTCTTCGCTATCGCTATAACGTCTTTCGTTAGATTCTAACTCAGTCTTACAATCGATACAGTATTGAGTTACGGGCCTCGCTTCTAATCGACCATGACCAATATCTTCACCGCACTTTTCGCAGACACCATAGTCACCATCATCGATCTTTTTTAAGGCATAATCGATCTTGTTCAATAATTTCTTTTCTCTATTGCCCAATTTTTGGATAGAAGCCTGACTAATTTCCAATGAAGCAATATCAACCGAATCTCCACCACCCTGTGAGAGTTGAGTTTCAGAAGCACCTTCAAGTTCCATTAAATGTTGAACTATACCATCTCTTTCTGTCAATAAGAGTTTTTTAAACTTTTCGAGATCTCTCTTTTTCATATTTAAAACAAGAAAATTAACACAATATTAGTAAATAATAATTTACCGTTTTTTATCCACTTTCCAATTTAATGAAATCGAATAATAAAAAGTAAACTAATTCTAAACGCTCTGGTTCGAACACTTTTAGCGACCTGCCTATAGCAGGGTGAAATATTACTGTCTATACTAACAGCAATTTTGATCAATACTCAATGATAACTACATTGAATAAAAAGAAATTGCCGATTTTACCTACGCAAAACCACGGTTATTAATCTCTGCGCGCTAGCTGTTATGCCCCAAGTTTTTAACTTTGTTGTTTAAAAACCCCGTATATCTTTCGTAACTCGTCACTTATTTCACCAAGTGTCGTATTTGCTCTAGCGCAGGCAATAACTGACTCCATGATATTACCACCATTGGTCGCGACTTTCGAAAGTTCTTCTAAAGATTTCTTCACATTAGATTGATCTCTTCGCTTTTTAAAATCACCCAAAGCCATCAACTGAGCCTTTTCTAATCCGGCATCCAGTTTAAATGTTACAGGAACTGATTTTAAATCATCCAATTCATCACAAAAACTATTCACGCCAACAACCTTCCGATCACCCTTCTCAACCTCTAATTGATATCGGTAAGATGACTCCTCTATCATCTTTTGCGGCAAACCTTCCGAAATAGCTTTAATCATGCCACCTTTCCCCTCAATATCTTGAATGATGCAAAGCGCTGTTTTTTCCAAATCGTCAGTTAATTTTTCAACAAAAAAGCTCCCACCTAATGGATCCACAACATCCGCGACACCCGTTTCCTCCGCCAATACTTGCTGCGTTCTCAGTGCGAGTTTGGCAGATTCCTCCGTCGGCAATGAAAGAGCTTCATCAAATGAGTTCGTATGTAGTGATTGTGTTCCACCGAGTACCGCCGCTAAAGCTTGATAGCTTGTTCGAACGACATTGTTCATAGGTTGCAATGCTGTTAAACTTGAACCAGCGGTTTGCGTGTGAAACCTAAACAGCAACGCTTTTGGATTTTTAGGCTGATACCGATCTTTAATTAATTTAGCCCACAAGGTTCTAGCAGCTCTAAACTTGGCAATTTCTTCAAAAAAATTATTATGGCAGTTCATAAAGAACGCCAACCTTGGCGCAAATTGGTCTATCGTCAATCCTCTTGTCAGCACTTCATCGACATAGGTTAAGCCGTTCAATATCGTAAATGCAACTTCCTGAGCGGCGGTCGATCCAGCTTCTCTGATATGATAACCTGAGATACTAACAGGATTCCATCTTGGAACCTGGTTCGTGCAAAATTCAACGATATCGGCCACGACTTTAATACTGTGTTGAGGCGGGTAGATATAAGTCCCTCGTGCAATAAATTCTTTTAAAAGATCATTTTGCACTGTTCCATTTAAATCTTTCCAATCTATCTTTCTCCTTTCAGCGACCACAAGGTAAAACGCTAGAAGAATGTGCGCTGTCGCATTAATCGTCATACTCGTCGAAATCTTTTCGAGCGAAATCCCATCAAAGAGCCTTTCCATATCTTCGACAGAATCTATCGCGACACCAGTCCGACCGACCTCGCCGACAGCGCGCGGATCATCAGAATCGATACCCATTTGAGTAGGAAGATCAAACGCAGTGCTTAAACCGGTCGCCCCAGTTTCGGTTAGATATTTAAATCGCTTGTTGGTTTCTTCAACCGTACCAAAGCCTGCATATTGCCGAATAGTCCAAGGACGTCCTCGATACATATTACTATGTATCCCGCGGGTGAATGGGAACTCAGCTGGCGCCGATCTCTTAACCCCTAAAGTATCGACCTCAGAGTAGACCACTTTAAGCTCAATACCATCGTCAGTCTGTTTTTTTAATTCGTCTTTTTTCTTTGTCATTAAATATCTATTTAAGTAAGATGACTTGTAATTTGCTGCAAACAAATGCAGTGCGAACATTAACGTAAGGATCAAATCTTGGCTCATATTAAATCATTATCCAAATTTAAAGCAAACAATAATCTTGCTCTAAACAGCTACGATGAAACCAAGGCAAACGCTCAAATCAATCGTGGCAAACTTTTAGCAAGGAATCGAATCGCAAAGATCCTCGATCCAGGCAGCTTCAGTGAGATGGACAAGTTCGTCACCCATCAAAAATCACAAGAAGTCGAAGTAGATAAACCATTTGGTGATGGTGTAATTGCAGGTATAGGGAAAATAAACGGAGTTACTGTCGCAATTTTTGCTCAAGACTTTACAGTATTTGGCGGTTCTCTATCCAGAGCGAACGCGAACAAGATCATCAAAGTGATGGATATGGCCGAATCGATAGGCTGTCCTATCATTGGACTCAACGATAGTGGAGGCGCCAGAATCCAAGAAGGAGTAGAAAGCCTTGCTGGCTACGCTGACATTTTTTTAAGAAACGTTAGACTTTCTGGCGTAGTCCCCCAAATTTCTCTCATACTTGGACCATGTGCCGGTGGAGCTGTATATTCTCCCGCGCTAACCGACTTCAATATTATGGTAGAAGATCTTAGTTTTATGTTCATCACTGGACCAGACGTTATTAAAACAGTAACAAAAGAAGATGTTACAAAAGAAGACCTTGGTGGAGCAAAAACCCATACCACGAAAAGCGGCGTCGCCCACTTTAGTGTTGCGAGCGAAGACGAAAGTTTCGCACTTACTGCTAGACTACTATCCTACCTGCCCTCCTCTAATCGAGAAAAACCACAAAAATTAAGCACCGAAGATCCTAGCTGGAGAGATTGCTCAAATTTAAATGAAATAATTCCCGAAGAAAGTAATCAACCCTACGACATCAAGGATATTATCTATCAATCGATAGACAAAGACTCTTTTCTTGAAATCCAAAGCGACTACGCGAAAAATATAGTCTGTGGTCTTGCTCGCATTAACGGTGACTCTGTTGGCATTGTAGCTAATCAACCGATGCATCTAGCAGGTTGCTTAGACACCAACTCAAGTATTAAGGCTGCAAGATTTGTTCGATTTTGCGATTCATTCCAAATCCCATTAGTTACATTTGTCGACGTGCCAGGATTCTTGCCCGGAACAGAACAGGAATGGGGTGGGATTATAAGAAATGGTGCAAAATTGCTTTACGCCTATGCGGAGGCTAGCGTTCCCAAGATTACTATAATAACCCGCAAAGCTTATGGCGGAGCGTACGATGTTATGTGTTCAAAACATATCGGTGGTGACCTTAACTATGCCTACCCGACAGCAGAAATTGCAGTAATGGGACCTGAGGGCGCAGTTGAAATTATTAAGCGAAGCGAAATTAGTCGCGGAGAAAACAAAAAAGAACTTGTAAAAGAGTATAAAGAAAAGTTTTCTAATCCATGGGTCGCAGCATCACTGGGATTTATTGATGACGTTATTGAACCCGCAGAGACAAGAAAAGTCCTCTGCAATTCTCTTGAAATATTAAAAAATAAAAAAAGACCAAAGATGGAAAAAAGACATGGAAATATTCCTCTCTGAGAGCTCGACTATTACCGATGAAGAATTAGCCGCGATCGCAGCGTATATTCTTATAAATAATATTCCGCTCAACATCACACAACTATCAAACACGGAAGCCGTTAATGAAAATATTAGTAAATAGCAAAGAATTTGAAGTAGACGTCCTAGAAACAAAAGACAATAAAGTACTATTTCAAATAAACGGTAAAAATATTCTTGTTGAAGTTGCGAATCAGAATAATGAGATTAAGTCAGCAGGAAATCTTTCACCACGTACTCCTGAATTTGGAAATAGTAGCAAAGATGGATATTTGATCGCAGAAATTCCAGGCCTCGTTCATTCAATCATCGCAAAAGTAGGTGATAAAATATCTAGCGGTTCCACGATTTTGGTTCTCGAAGCTATGAAAATGCAAAATAGAATTCTTGCAACAATTGATAGCGAAATAGAAGAAATTCTAATCTCCGAAGGTGAAGAAGTAAAGAAAGGTCAACGTCTTGTTAAACTAAAATAATTATTAGTTTTCAAGCCCATGTTAACACTCTAATTCCATCAATTGATTTATGTGCGAAGATGGACTGCTAATGAATTAAAAATCATATATATTCCTAGAAAGATAAAACATAAACGTGCGAAAAACTAAGAACGATGCAAGTAATTGTCGAATTAAAGGTTATTAAGTAAATTAAGAGCGAGTTCTGTCTGAAGATTTGCCTGCTTCAGTAATGTGGTAGATGTTTCTTGAAGGATTTTATTTTTTACTAGAAGTGCGCTTTCTGAAGCCACATCAACATCTTTAATTCTACTCGATGCTTCAGTATAGTTTAACTTTTGAGTAACAAGATTTGAATAAGCCGTACTAGTGCGTGATGCATATGCTCCAAGCTTACCTGTAAACCCTCCTAATTCTTGTTGAAATTTACTAACAATATCCAGTGCGATACGAGCACTCCCTTGAGAGGCAATGGATAATCCACTTAACGGATTAATTGATTTCTCAAAAAAGAATAATGGATTCGCAGTAGAAAACGTTTGTTGAGTAGCCGTAGTTTCACCGTCAATATAGTTGGTAGAGTTATGTGCGTGAAAAGCTGCCTTTGTTCCATCATCAGATAGAACAGCTCTAACCCCTGTATTTAAGCCACTTCCTTGCGCTCCAGACTCAGAGCGACTCACCAAAGCAATTAGTCCCGTAGACAAATCTTTCATAAATAAATCTGAGGCGCCGTTAGTATCTGAAGCAACTAAATTTGAAGCATTTGACTGGAAAAGAACATACCTACCATCGGAGCTCACAGAAGAATTGGTACTACTTACATTAGCTTGTAAACCATTGGCACCTTC
>CAYYIQ010000218.1:0-5524 GCA_964472005.1 uncultured Bdellovibrionales bacterium
TGAATTGAGCGCTATATTTTCAAAGAAAATAATTTAACTTAAAGAATACACGACCTGACTCAAAAAAAATCCTATCTCCAATCCATCGAAGTGCCAACGGATCAAAGATAGGAAAACTAAGATGAGCTTTCACCCTTCTTATTGGATATACTATTTCTTTGGATATTTAGTATCTAAAACTTTATTCCACTCAGCCACTTTTGCAGAATTAGCTTCGAGGAGTGTCTGATAATCTCCAACGATAGTTAATTTTTTGATTGTGTCATTTTGTGAAATTGAATTAACGACATCAAGTCCCTTTGAGACTTTACCGAAAATAGTATGCTTACCGTTTAACCATGGTGTTTCTACGTGAGTGATAAAAAATTGACTTCCGTTAGTTCGTGGACCACGATTCGCCATCGAGAGTATTCCTGGACCATCATGACTAAGACTAGAATCGAATTCATCTTCAAATTCATATCCCGGTCCGCCAGTACCTAATCCATCAGGATCCCCACCTTGAATCATAAAATCTTTGATTACTCGATGAAATTTTAATCCATCGTAGTATCCGCGAGTAGCTAAATTTACAAAGTTTGATACAGTAATTGGGGCTTTGTCTGGGTATAAAACAATATCAATTTCTCCCTTCGAAGTTTCCATCTTTGCTACGAGTTCTGCTGACGCGACTCCTTCTCCACCAACTAAAGACATTCCTAAAGCCGACATAAACACTCCAAAAATCGATTTCATCACAAATTTCCTCATTATATTCCTATACTCAATTATAATTGCTTTACACAATCAGCTAAATAAAAAATTCCGTTTAAATTTCTATGTAAAAGCTTTTAGCACATTTCAATTAATATGGCTGCCAGAACTTATAACAGATATTCTATTAAAGTCTCCTTATCTTGAGACGTACTAACCATAATATTTGTTGAACCGAAAAAACACCCTTAGGAGTAACAAATTTAGTTTGATCAAAATAATTTTCATTAGACTTAATAAGTTATCAATAAAGATTCGAGGGCTTTAATTTGATCTCGCAATACCGCAGCCATTTCAAATTCGTATTTTTTTGCATGATTAAACATCTCTTTTCTCAACTGCTCGATTTTTTTCTTGCAGGCGAAAATATCACTAGGGATGTCCATTCCTTTTAGAGTTTCACTAACTTTATCAACTACCGCTTCATCAAATGATTTTTCTACCATCTGAGCATCTTCCTTCCGAGATACAGAATGCGGGGTGATGCCATGCAGTTTATTATATTCTTCCTGTTTCTCTCGACGACGATTAGTTTCTTGAATTGCCATCTTTATTGAATCTGTTTCTTTATCCGCATAAAGAATAACTCTACCATTAATATTTCTTGCGGCTCGCCCAATTGTTTGAATTAAACTGGTTCGAGATCTTAAAAATCCTTCTTTATCAGCATCCATAATTCCGACTATGCTGACTTCTGGTAAATCTAGTCCTTCTCGGAGCAAATTAATCCCCACCAAAACATCAAATTCTCCAGCCCTGAGCGCTCTAATAATATCAATTCTTTCTAATGTTTGAATATCAGAATGAAGATACTTAACTTTTACTCCTAGTTCCTGATAGTATTCACTAAGATCTTCTGACATTCTTTTAGTTAATGTTGTAATTAGGGCGCGCTCATTTTTTTCAGGTAATTTTCTAACTTCATTCAAAAAATCATCAACCTGAGTGCTCGCAGGTCTAATTTCTATTTCCGGATCTAATAACCCTGTAGGTCGAATTATTTGCTCAACTACCCTTCCCTGAGAATCAGTGATTTCAAAATTAGAAGGTGTTGCCGATACATATAGTGCCCGCTTAGCTTTTGATTCAAATTCTTCAAACTTAAGTGGTCTATTATCTAAGGCAGAAGGAAGTCGAAATCCGTAATCAACCAAGGTTTGCTTACGTGCTCTGTCACCCCGATACATCCCACCTACTTGTGGGACACTAACGTGACTTTCATCGATCACTAATAAAAAATCTTCTGGAAAATAATCGATTAAAGTTGGAGGAGGTTCGCCGGCTGCTCGTCCTGTTATATGCCTAGAATAGTTTTCGATTCCAGAACAAAAACCAATCTCTCTTAACATCTCTAAATCATAACGGGTTCTTTGTTCCAACCTGTCTGCTTCCATTATTTTCCCAGCGGAACGCATTCCCGGTAGCACCGAGTTTAATTCACTTGAAATAGTTTTGATTGCGCGTTTAACCGCTTCTTTATCCGTTACGAAATGACTAGCTGGATATATAGATACTTCGTCAACCCTTTTTATAACTTTACCTGTCGCACGATCAAGCTCACTTATTTCTTCAATTTGGTCTCCAAAAAGCTCGATTCGAATACTTTTTTCACTTTCGTCAGCCGTACAAATTTCAACGACATCTCCACGAACTCTAAACGTACCAGTCTGGAAATCAATATCGTCTCTTTGATACTGTAAAAAAACTAATTTTTTCAGAAGCTCGGATCGATCAATGACATCTCCAGTTTTCACAGAGACCATCATACTCAAATAATTATTTGGGTCACCTAGACCATAAATACAACTGACTGAGGTTACAACGATAACATCACGCCTTTCTAACAAGGCTTTTGTTGCAGCATGTCGCAATTTGTCTATCTCTTCATTAATAGCTGAATCTTTTTCAATGTAGGTATCAGTAGATGGCACATACGCTTCTGGCTGGTAGTAGTCAAAATAACTTACGAAATATCGGACAGCATTTTTTGGAAAGAATTCAAGAAATTCAGAGTACAATTGAGCTGCTAAAGTTTTATTATGTGCAAGAACTAGAGTAGGAACTTGCAAGTTCTCTATTACGTTCGCAACTGTGAATGTCTTCCCAGAGCCAGTAACTCCCAACAACGTTACACGGGGATCGTTTTTTCTAAAATATTCGGTGATTTCTTTGATCGCCTTAGGTTGGTCACCGAGCGGAATTTTATCCTTGGTAAGCTCAAACGGCGTATTGATTTTATAGTTATTTGAAAAATTAGAGGCCATATAAAAAACACTCTTATTATGGAATTTTTAGATTAGAAAGTATCTCGGTCGAACCAAAAACTTGCTAAACAAATTACCAAAATACTAATGTCTTCTCGGTTTTAAGAACAATTTTCAATTCTAGATTTTAAAATCTCTCTAGGCACATTGGGAAGCAAGCTATCTAATTCAGCTCCCTTTAAAGCTCCAGTTGTAAGAATACGAATGCTCTGAAAAATTATTTTCGGTGGAAGCTCTAAAGATTTTTTAGTCTGTTTAATGATCGCTTTAATTTGCTCGAGCGTATAACAATCAGCCCCATCATCAAGAGGAACGAGTTCCAAATTTTCCAAGAGTTTCGTTTTTACTTCTAACAAGCTTTTAGCGTTATCAGCCAAGGTTAGATGCTCAGTAGCTTCATCATTTAGTGGCAATGAATCCGATAACAATAGGTTTGCAACCTTCTCAACATCTGTCAGTTTATCAAAATCAGTTTTAAGACTGGTTATTGAATTTTCCCAAAACTTCATTCCTCTTCGCAGAACTTCTTCTTTCCAAGATCCTGTCCAATCAATCGTGAGGTCTGCCAATGTTTTACTGTCTTTTGCTCGTATATATTGACCATTATACCAGTCAAGCTTACTCAACTCGAACTTGGCGCCGGTTCGACTTACTCGCTCAAGTGAAAAACACTCTACGGCTTCGTCTAAATCAAAGATATCTTTGCTTTCTGGATGCGACCATCCCAGCAAACATACAAAATTCATCAATGCATCAGGCAAATAACCGGCGTTTCTAAAATCATCAACGGTCGTATAACCAGTCGAATTACGTTTAGAAAGTTTTGATCCATCTGAACCTAAAATCAACGGCAAATGCGCGAATTTTGGAATATCGAAACCTGCAGCTTGAAAAAGCACGACATGTTTGGCTGAGTTAGTTAGGTGATCTTGTCCACGAATAACATGAGTAATCCCCATATCAATGTCATCAGCAACGTTAGCTAGATGAAAAGTTGGTGAACCGTCCGAACGTAAAATTACCGGATCAGGACCCAAAGCTTCAGCTGTAAACGCACACTCTCCGCATATAATATCGTCGACTACAATCGTACCTGAAGGATACTTCAAACGAACACATCCTTCTGAGTCTGTATATGCGGCACTACTAGATTTTAATTTTTCAGCTAGAGCCAAATGCCGATCAAGGCGTTCACTCTGACGGTATGGTGCGAACTCCCCAATCTCCTCTGAATGATCCGAAGCTGAAACACCTTCGTCCCAATCTAATCCTAACCAACTCATCGAATTGAGAATATTTTTTTCGTGTTCCTTTAAAGATCTCTCTTTATCGGTATCTTCAATTCTAAGTACAAAAGTTCCCTTATTCTTTTTTGCAAAAAGATAATTGAACAATGCTGTTCTAGCTCCACCAATGTGAAGAAGACCTGTCGGACTTGGGGCAAATCTTACTCGAACCATTTTATTTCTCTTCGCCTAATTCCTGAATGTTAAACGGGCCTCTCGTACCATATTTCTTTCGAACATTTTCGAAAACACTAGGGTCGACCTCGTCTGCACTATTCCCCCATGAAGATCGTATATGCTTCGCAATGGCAGAAAGTTCTTCGTTACTGAGATTCGCTGTCATTCCAACGGAAGTCATAACACTTGTATATGTTGTGCCAAGAACGTTGATTGGACCAGACAAACCATACAACATAATTGCTGCCATTCTTTCGGTATTATCTGAAGTAACGTAAGGGCTTTTAGCAAGTGGAGGGAAAGCTCCTGGTAGTCCTTGTCCAGTAATTTGGTGACAAGCTGAACAATGTGTCACGTATAAAGCTGAACCATCAATTGGTCCTGTCTGGCCTGGTTCCCTCGGGAGTACATCTTCAATACCAGCTATTGAGGCAACCTTATATGGCTTAACCGACGAGACATCGTCAGATGTTTCTAACTTTTCATTTACAAATCCCTTGCGCGCTCCGATCGGTCGATCTGCCCTCTCGCAAGAAACAATTAACAAAAGAACAAAACACGACAACGCTAAGAGAACTTTTTTAATACTCATACCAATTAACTTTCCTTCGAGATTATTTTATACCTTTTCTATCGATGAGTTTGGGACGTAAGCATACACTTCTTTTAAACAGACCGAAAGACTAGATGAGTATAAAAATAATGACTTATTCTTGTTTTTACAGAACTTTAGCCTCAAAATTATCAAGGCGCATCTGATTTAGAGACATTTCCCCTAATTCATGAAGGAAATTTAGGCTTTAATACCAATATAGTGCTTTTTAGAATAGCCTGCACCATTGTGAGAGACTACTTAAATTGTAAAGTTTGTTTTAAGAATTCTTAATTCTAGTAGAAGACTATAAATTTCATATCGCATAGCGCGACCAAATATTAACTTTTAAATAAAAATAGACGTTAGATCATTTATAAAGGATTTTTAAGAACTAAAATCGCAGCTTTTTTATACGGGCTAGGTTAGAAAAATAGGGTTGTCCGATTTGT
>CAYYIQ010000219.1:0-5490 GCA_964472005.1 uncultured Bdellovibrionales bacterium
ATTGCGACTGTGAGATCGCAATTTTGTGGCTAAAACCCTAGCTGCGTTTTGCACCACACCGGTGCAACTACGGTTTTTTTAAGGAGTTTTTCCCGAAAGGAAAACATGATGAAGGCATTAGTTACAATCGACAGTTTCCAGCTGAACCACGTCCGCGATAACATTACTATTCGACGTGAAATCATCAGTGATGTGGGGTTACGCGAACAATGGATTGAGTTTTTTGAAAATTCCGATACCTCGAGGCCGGAAGATTTGCTGCAAGAATCACAAAGTTCATTGTTTGAACTTTTTCGTGGCGAGGCTCTGGTCGCCTTGTCGGACTTTCAGACAGAAACAGGATCGTTTGATTTTCAAAAGATCTTACGCCAAGAAACAGAACGTTTTTTGGCGTCGATCAGTCCTTCTTTACGAGTACAACCCTTTCACGTCCTTCGAGAGATTCATTCTCAGGAGAATTATAAAGTCATCGCTGGAATTGCAAGAACGCCGCGATTGCTTAAAACTTTCGGCGAAGACTTGGTGAACGGTTTGGAGGTGACGAATGAAAAAAGTGAAACGAAGTTCTCCGGAACTCCGAGCTTGGTCGTCGACCTAGTTGGGAAGATTCTTTGTGAAATTGCAAGGGACCCCAATTCAAAGGCGAATTACAAACTAGTTCGCTCCTTCATGAAGTTCAACCAATGCGTGATGGAAGCTTTGGAAGGTTAAAGCTTTAATTTGCTGTAGTTTAAACCCGATTGATTCTTACAGATCAATCGGGTTCTTGGGTAAATTACATTTTTTTAAGCAGCTGGGGTTTGCTATTATTTCTAGATTTACGAAGTGCAAAGTCTGCGAGGGGAGGCGTAACTGCCCATAATTTTTAAGTTTAGTCACCTAGTTTTATTTCTAAGACAACTATTTTGTCAATTCTTTAAGATACTAATTACATTAGACATTCAATAACAAGTTAGGTAGTCAACGCCTTGGGAGAAAATTTTCTCCTCATAGTTCATTTCATTTATTTGGTTTAGGTAGAGAGAAATTTTTAAGGTTTTTATTTTTTTCTTTGTGATTCTCTTCGTATAGAACGTAGCGGTCTGGATTCTTGAGGAAATTTTCTTCAAGTATTCAGACAGGACTAGTTTGTCCGCAAGGGGGTCTGAAGAGCAATGGTTTGCATTTTCCCTTAAACATCACCCGAGATTCAAAAAGGATAATCTCGTGGCAAAAAATTCTCACAGTCGGTTTGTTGTTCGTAACAGTCTCAATCAACTAAGCGGTACTTCGTTTGGTGTGTTTGAGGAGCAGGACTTGAAGATTGAAACGGAAAAGGAGTTTCGTCCGGCCGTTGAAACCGTGAAAGTTCCGGTCGCACGCATGTCAGACTATGTACGAAAAGTTATGACGAAGAAGACGGAGAAGCGAGAGCCTCAAGCTGTTTAAACTGACTCACTTCAGTTAAGCGAAAAGGATGATGTTTAAGCGATCTTAGAAAATTTATTTTCTAAGATCGCTTTGGTAATCAAGTGTTTACTTTCTCTCTTCCTTTCCTTCCATCTTCATGTTCTCAAAAAGTAATTTTCTACCTTCATTAGCTTTTAGTGTCTGTCTCTCTGTGGGTGCTAGAAAAAGGGCACTGAAATAATTGAATAACAGTATGAAAAAAGTGCCCCCTCTCCTTACAACTTTGAAGAGTCGTTTTAGCTACGGGGATCCGTTGCTTGAACTTCGAAGTTGTAATAACCAAGACCGTTGCTGAGATCGATCGTCACCAGCAGCCTTTGGTAGACAGGAACTTTATCTAACGAGTTGATGCTCGTAGAAAAACCCCGTTGACTTTTGAACTCGAACCGGAGTTGGTTTGGGTTCTTGGATTCGAGCGCGATGAAAAAGGCGTCTAGCTTCTCTCGTGTCCAGGTCCTCAAACCTCGTCGGTAGCCAGTTCCAACAAGTGCATCAATTACTCCGTTCCAATTCCAGTATCCGTTGGAACCTCCTTCTGCCCCAAGTTGAACAGATGGGTGAAAGTAAATTGGTTTCTGTTTCTGCATTTAAAAACCTAATGTGTTCGGGAAAACGCTAAATCAGTGCCACTTACAGTTGTGCTTGTCGTTTGGATATTCGTGACTAATATTGAGAGTGAAGGGTATGTGTTTGAAATCTTTGATTATTACGTGTGTGTTATGTTTTTAATTGACATGTAGCATGTGCTACTATAGACTCCTTGACTTTGTAGCTCGTGCTACAAGTGGAGTTATTGATGGAACAATTAAGGGTCTATGAAAGCAAAAAAAATAATCGCAAGTAAAGTGTTCTCGCTTTGTCTCCTGCTTCAAACGTCTTTGGTATTTGGAGATGAAGTTAAAAGTAATGTTGGAACTTTAGGCTACGGTGCAAGTGGGTTTCAAGAAGAGATGCAAACGGATAGACCAGATTTTACCGAAGGAACTAGGACCATCGAAGCGGGACACTTTCAGTTGGAATTAGGACCTCTGTATTCTTATGATGATTCAAGTAAAGATGCTATTTCGAAGAGTGTAGTTTCTGAGAACCTTGTGCGAATTGGTTTAACAGAGATATCAGAAATAAGAGTCGCATGGCTTGGCGAGGTCTATAGTGAAGGTATAGGCGAGAAGCGTACTTTTGAGCAAATGCCGGATTTCTCTCTAGGTACGAAGGTTCGTTTATTTGAAGACGAACTAGCTTGGTTGCAAGCGCTTTCATTAATATCTGAAATAGGTATTCCGGTAGATCAAAGTGATGGGCTTAGCGATCGGGTAGAACCACGCTTGAAGCTCCTCTGGGGAACTGAAGTTTCGGATTTCGCTATTCCACTCTCACTCTCAGGGAATTTTAATCTTTCTTACATTAATACTAATGAAGCCGAGTATCCTGAGTCGGCAGTCTCCTTTTCAGTCGGCACTCCAATTGTCGGAAACCTTGCGATGTATCACGAGTTCTTTGGCGTATTTCCTGTCGATCATCGGAGCATTCGGTCGGAAAATTATATTAATAGTGGTTTTACATACGCCTATCATCCTGATCTACAGTTTGATATACGTATTGGGGCGGGGTTAGACAGTGCGTCGGAAGATTTGTTTAGTGGACTTGGTATTTCTGTGAGGCTTTAAAGATGAACATAAGAAAAAAAGTTTTTAGTACTCTGACATTCACTTGTCTCGTAATTTGTACTTTTATGAATTCTGCAAGTGGAGCAGATAAGCCATTGATAGTAACCACGACCGGTATGATTACAGATGCTGTACGGACAATTGTCGGTGATACGATGAGAGTGCGTGGATTAATTTCATCGGGAGTTGATCCTCATCTATATAAGGCAACTCGATCAGATATCGTACTACTAAACACGGCCGATCTTGTTCTTTATAATGGTCTCTTGTTAGAAGGTCGACTTAGTGATGCTTTTATCCGACTAGCTTCCAATGGAAGAAAAGTTGTCGCAGTAACGGAAGCCGTTGATCAGTCTACCTTGCTTGAACCTTCAGGTTTCCAAGGTCACTTTGATCCGCATGTCTGGATGGATCCAGTTATTTGGAAAGAAGCTATAAGCGTTGTTCATAAAGAATTAGTTACATTGAATCCCGAAGGTGCTGAAGTTTATAAAAAGCGAGTAGAGGAGTATCTTAAGAAATGCGACGAGCTTGATGCTTACGCCAAGAAAGTTTTTTCGTCTTTGCCAAAATCTTCACGTGTCTTAGTTACTGCACATGACGCTTTTAACTATTTCGGAAGTCGTTATGATCTAGAGGTCTTCGGAATTCAGGGGATTTCAACAGAGTCAGAAGCTGGGGTTAAGGACATTCGACGAATTATCGACCTACTTATTTCGCGAAAAATTAAAGCTGTTTTTGTTGAGAGTACTGTTTCAAAGAAAAATATTAGCGCACTAGTAGAAGGTGCTGCTGCAAGGGGCCATGCGGTTGTGATCGGCGGAGAACTTTATTCGGATGCAATGGGCAAGGATGGTACTTATGAAGGAACTTACATTGGGATGTTGGATCACAATATTACAACCATTGCTAGAGCATTAGGTGCTGAGATTTCTGAACTTGGGTTGTATCAAAAATTAAGCGTTAAAAACGAGAATTAGCCATGAAATATTTTCTTTCTAAAGCAAGTCGCGAGCTAGATTCTTCAGGAGGAATCGAGTCATTGAGTGATAGACCAGAGCATAGCTCTTCTAGTCCACTTTCCGTCCATTCCATGACAGTTGCGTACCATCAAAGACCTGTTCTTTGGGATATTGAATTTGAAGCGCCCATTGGTAAATTGGTAGCTATCGTCGGACCAAATGGTGCTGGTAAATCAACTTTTATAAAAGCATGTCTAGGTTTACTTCCTTTATCCGCAGGTATTGTCGAGTTTTGGGGAAGGCCATATTCAGCGCAAAGAGGCCGAGTTGGTTATGTTCCGCAAAGAGAATCGGTTGATTGGAGCTTTCCAATTTCAGCTTTGGAAGTCGTTGTTATGGGCCTATATGGAAAAATTGGCTGGTTTCGACGTGTTGGTAAAAATCATCTTGAAAAAGCAAGAAGTGCGCTTGAACAAGTTCAAATGCTCGATTTTTGTGATCGACAAATTAGTCAACTATCAGGAGGTCAGCAGCAACGTGTGTTTCTTGCGCGCGCCCTTTGTCAGGAGGCAGAGCTCTACTTTATGGATGAGCCCTTTGCCGGAGTTGATGCCGCGACAGAAAAAGCTATCGTTGAAGTTCTTACAGCTTTAAAAGATCAAGGAAAAACAGTGATCGTCGTTCATCATGATTTAAGCACTGTTCCAGAGTACTTTGATAACGTCATGCTGTTGAATACTCGAATTATAGCACAGGGAGACGTGACAGAGGTTTTTACAGACGAGAACGTGAGAAAAACATACGGAGGTCGTTTGACTCTATTAGAAGAAGTCGGACAGTCTATCGCGCAGGTAAAGCGTTAAAATATTTATGTCTATAACCTATGGCAAATAGTATCTCAGATGTTTCTATGACTTTGCCGTCTCTATTAGAGGTGGTGAATGTCCTTACTCTGCAAGCCGGATTTAATGCGGCAATAGTTGTGATAAGTACTACCCTATTGGGCGTTGCAGCTGGCACAATTGGTTCGTTCGTACTTTTAAGGAACCGTGCTTTAATGGGTGATACGCTTGCCCATTGTTCCTTGCCAGGTATTGCTCTGGCATTTATTATCTCTGCATCTTTTGGAGCCGAGAGTAAGAATCTTTTAGTTTTACTATTAGGCGCTTTGTTGAGTGGAGTAGTAGGTGTCGCGGTCGTGCAATTATTAGTTAAGTGGTCACGACTTACGGAAGACACTGCGATGGGAGTCGTATTGAGTTCGTTTTTCGGCTTGGGAATTGTTTTGTTAAGTATTATTCAGTCACTAGGAAGTGGTGACGAGAGTGGGTTGCAACATTTTATCTTTGGTCAAACAGCTGCAATGGGCAGTTTTGATGCGTGGCTGATGTTGATCGTAACATTTTGTTGTG
>CAYYIQ010000220.1:0-2546 GCA_964472005.1 uncultured Bdellovibrionales bacterium
ATAATCCAATCAGACCACCGATAGGTGCAATCATTAATCCGCCGAAATAGAAACCCGCAAATCCAAAAAGTGGAATCGCAATAAGATAAACTATTTTTGTTCGCTTCTCCAATTCGTTCCTGTCTTCATCGGAAAAAATGCCGGCTTGAAAGTACAGGATCTTTTTATCTTTGAGATTGACAGTAGTTGGTTTTGCAGCTTCGCCTTCTTTCTCTAGGCGCTGGCTCTCTCTTTTAGCCCTAATATCGTCTTGAGACCGGGTACTATTCCCTGGCATCGGTCTATCTATACCTCTGGCACTCAATGCGTGTAGTCTACTATTTGTACTTGGTGCGAACATCATTCTGACGCCGATACCAATAGCGACAAAGAGCACTAAGACCAGACAAACAATTATTATTAATATAGGACTCATTTAAACTTTTATATTTGTAACTACTCTTGATAAATAGAAACCAAAGATTACCATCGATAGTCCGAATTGAGATGCAATTCGACCTGCATAATTAGTGAAACAGCCTTCAATTAATTCTGGATTTGACAAAGCCATAAAAACCAACAAAGCCCCCATGATCCCCGAAATAAAGAGCGCTCCGCCCCGTTGCTCACTCACGACGGAAACAGCTTTTCTACGGAATTCTTGCCTTCTTCTCACTTGCTTTGCTAATCTTTCAAGCGTAGATGCAAAGTTTCCACCTACTTTTTTATTTAAAATTACGACCTGAGTAAACAACTCAATCTCAGGATGTGGTATATCTTCTGCAAATACGCTTAATGCTTTCTCTTCTTGATACCCAACTCTAATACGCTCTAGCATCAAATCAACTTCTTGTTTCAATAAAGAAGAATCTTCCATACTTTCAACACCCGACTGCATAGCTTGAAGTATATTCATTCCAGACTTAAGCCTACTAACCAATGTCATTAGATAATCTGGAAAATCTTTATCAAAGTTATTGAAACGCTTTTTGAGTGCCCTGTTCAAAGTAGAATCAACCAATTTGGGAGTTAGTAAGAAAGCTGTAATAATCAATGGAATTTCAAGCACAAAATAGAACCCAACACCAATAATCGCAGTTATTGAATACTTCAGAATCCGAAATTGAGCTGGCGTGATAGTCCAATTAGCAAAAACTATCTTTTGACTTAGAGACGCTCGTTCTAAATCTTTTGTGCCTTTTTCTATTACTTGAGATTTTGAGGCCAATATTGCAGCTTCTCCTCGGAGAACTGCATTTGATTTACCAGCAAAGTTGCCTTTCTCGGATCGTTGATGAAGGACCAAGTTTCTTAATGCCTCATCGTATGACGTGGAATTAGAACCAGCTGATAAAAGAAAGTAGATTCCTAGAACTAGAATCAATAGAACGACGAAACCAATTAAAATGTAAATTATTTCTGGTGCCACAGTGTAACCTATTTTAACTTTGTCCGCTTTCGGAATTACGCTGATCTTGATTAAATCCAATGTATCGTGGAGCATCCCCTAGGTATATTCCACTTTTTTCTAAAACCTCTTCATAAAAACTAGAGTAAGACTGAACCTCCCACATTGGATTTTCGCCTTGTTGAACTAACTTAAACATTGGTCTTATTTGAATATTACCTTCAGAAAAGTTACCAACTTCGATAACCTCACCCATTCGTACTCTTCCGCTACTTTTTTCTCGCATTTGCCAAATTACCACATCAACCGACAGGGCAATTTGCTGGCGGATAATATCAATACTTACACCACGTTGAGCTCTACCCAATAGAGACTCTAGTCTCGTTAATGTTTCTCTAGCATTTCTCGCGTGAACTGTGGACATCCCGGAGTGACCGGTTTGTGCTGCTTCAAGAAACGACTCCGCGGATTCAGGGGTTCTCATTTCTCCAAGGATTACTCTTGTTGGGCACATTCGTAATGTTGTCTTGATATGCTCTTGTAGTGTAACTTCCCCCATTCCTTCAGAGTTTGCGGTCCTCGATACCAAGCTTCGGTAGTACGGATGTTGGAAATTAAGTTCAGGCGTATCCTCGATGGCAATAATACTTTCTTGAGGTCGAAACTGCGTACCCAAAGATCTCATTAGTGTGGTTTTCCCAGTTCCAGTTTCACCTGAAACCATAAAGGTATGTTCAACACTTCTAACCAAAGCAGCTAAATAGTTAACAATTAGCGCAGGTGCTACCTGATAAGAAATCAGACCTTCTAAACTTGCTTCTTGTACTCGAGGTACTCGAATAGTGACCAAAGGACCACGAGATCCGCACACGCTCTTATGAACTGCACAAATCCGTTTTCCATCCGGAAAAGAGGCATCTACAGTATGCTGTTGAGTAGAAAGACTTTTACCTAAACGATACAACACCCTATCAATAAATGTCGTGTATGCTTCTGCATTTGGCCATCTAAGATTTGTAATCTCACTCATTTTACCACGTTGCAAAACAACAGTTTTAATAGTGACTCCACGTTTTTCAAAGAGAGAGCAACCCGTGTCTAATAGCTATCCTGACTAACTTGGTTACTTCGCGCGCATCCAATTTCTCCATCAAGTGGG
>CAYYIQ010000220.1:2556-5288 GCA_964472005.1 uncultured Bdellovibrionales bacterium
AATAACAGCCCAACCGAACAAATCTTGTTTTAACGATACAATGATTTCTGCCCTAGAAACATCATCAAGTACAAAACTCCTAGCGGCACAAACCTTATCTACCGCGCGAGCAATTGCTTCCTCGTTTAGATCAGAACCGACGTTTGCACCACCCGACCCCAGTTCTCTTCTAGCTTCTCTCAATACAGCGTTAGCAACAGGTGAGATTCCATCTTGCTTGCGGCTATCTCCTCCGATATCAGGATTCGAACTGCCGCCAATTAACTTTTGTTCTAAACCTTGAGAAATCGAAGTATTTCTTGGGTTGGCTTCACGAACTCTGGTTGAAAAGAGGTCTAATAAATTTTCTTTATCTTTATCGTTATCCATATAGTCTAATATAAATTTTGAGGTAAATATTTATTGAGCACTCTTGTCTTTTTTCCATTTACCGCCAATGAGAATATATTTATCATTCCCAACATATAACGTACCGTCGGTAGGCTGTTCTTCTTCTTGCAAACGTGGAACACCTAACATTTTATCAGCATCAATTATTTCTGGCTCTGCGTCCAAGTTTGGTGGTGGCTCCGTTCCGCCAACCAAGACCAGACTTAGTTCACCAGTAGATCTAGCAAGCTCTAAATATTTTGCCTGTTTTTCTGTAACCAAAAGCGATACGGTAGTACTTTTATTTTCTGCTACCTGTACTCGTTCAGTTTCGCCAGCTGACTGCGATACACCGCCCAGACTAATTACTTTCACAAACCTTGCGAGTGTTGCGATTTTTTTCTTACCGTCTTGTGGGAATGTCCATAAGACATCAACTCGTGAACCAGCCTTAGCATACCCTTCCACACCCGATCGATTGTCAACTAAAATTGTTATTAGTCTGTATCCAGCAGGAATTTCGATTGTATTTAACGGCTGACTATCTGCGACATCTTCTTTAAGTAACGCGACATTAGGATTAATCAACCTAGCTGCATACTTTTCAAAAATTTGATTTCGTTGAGTTGATAGCATTGCGCCAATCGGAACTTGCGCAGATGGCATGAAGCTATCTTTGAACATTTCATCTGTTAGCTTCGTTCCAGCTTCGATTCTAAAGAGCGGAATCAATATCCCGACACTATCGCTAGGCACAGAGTTAATCGGTTCCACAGCTTGCACTTGCTCTGTCCCAACCACTGGCTGATTATTTTGCAATACCCAAACCAATGCAAGTAATAAAATTACTAATAAAAAAACAACGCTACCAAGAATTATTTTTAACTTAGCATTTTTGCCGCGCTTTGAACTTGCTGCACCAAATCTTGAACTCATAAAATCACCGGATTTAAAAATCGATATATTAACAATACTATGATGAACCGATTGGTTAAATCGGCTCATTTACTTAAATAGTTAAGGTATTTTATGAAACAAACTTAAATTTTTTCTAATGAAGGATTGAGAGGATTTTAGGCAGACGCCCTGATGTTAGAACCGCCATAAACGCACACCAAAACCATGCGTTAACGTTTTCTGTTTTCATTGTTTTCTGAGTTTAAATACGAGAGAAAGGCTCTAAAGGGGACGATAAGTGTAAAACTGGAGAAGATTTTATCTCATATTGAAGTAGTTTTACGGTTGAACTCGAGTTAATTTGAGATTTAATAGGGATAAAAACATATCTGTCGATTTCAAAACTGACAAAATTGACAGATAATATTCTTAAGACACTAGTTCCCTATGTTAGCGCTAACTTTTTGGAAATTCGTATTCAAAGTCGTTCCAATAGTTTTAACCACAGCGATACAAACAGCTAAAATTAGAGCAACCATTACCCCATATTCAAGCATTGTTGCGCCTTTTTCTTTTTTACTTGGCACTAGCTTTTCGTTGTTTTTTTTCATCTCTTCCATTTTCATTCTCCATTAGGATTAAAAACTTTTCAATTTTTCTCTACTACCGTTCCATTCCGAGTTGAATGGCTATGTATAAATAGTCGGCGTTAATAAAGAAAAAAAATTTGGCGGCATCCGCTAGAGAAACTATTTCCACTTTAGTGAATTTGGTCTCAAAACTCACTCGCAGTCAAAGGAGTTCTACATCGAAGACTAATTTCGCTATAGAAATATATCTGTCGATTTCTTAATCTAAAAACCGACAGATAATATTATTGGATAACTAGTTACCAAGATTAGCGCTAACACTTTGGAAATTCGTATTCAAAGTCGTTCCAATAGTTTTTACAACTGCAATACAAACAGCTAAAATTAATGCAACCATTACTCCGTACTCAAGCATTGTTGCGCCTTTTTCTTTTTTATTAGGTACAAGCTTTTCGTTGTTTTTTTTCATCTCTTCCATTTTTCATTCTCCATTAGGATTAAAAAAGTATCTAACTTTCCTTAAGTCAAAGCGATAAAACTTGCCTTTGCTTTCTTTGAACTTAATATTAAGTCTCTTAATGTATCTATCGAATAAAAATACTTTTAGCATTAAGATTTTTTTTCAAAGACTTGGCATTTTAAGACTTATTTTTGATGATTCATCACTAAGAAGGTTTCGTAAAATTGCTACTCACCGATCGCAAGGATCTGATTTTGCTTATTTTCTGCCGAATCTTCGGTAGATTTGCCTGTTTTATTCGGCAACAGTTTTTCCCACCAATTGCCTTGTGAATTCTGCTGTTGGAAATCTTCGCCTCTTTGAATTAGCCCCAAACCTTCGGCTATTGCTTCCAATTGCATTCTTGTGGATCGTTG
>CAYYIQ010000221.1:0-5274 GCA_964472005.1 uncultured Bdellovibrionales bacterium
CTGCCCTTCGACAGGCTCAGGGCAGGTCGCGGTCTCGATAATTTTTTGCTATGAAATTTGAGTTTGGAAAAAATTCTCTCGGAATCCGTTGGGGAGCGAAGAATTCTAAACTCAAACTCTTTTGCTGGCCACGTCGCTTGTGTTTAATTAAACTATTTTGTTCGTGATTCAGATTATCGGGAGGTTAACTATCACAAATCCCCTCTCCGTTTGCTCCGCTTGCTCTGCGTTAAAACTTCCCAAATAGACCCAGGGGCGATTGCTTTGATTTATTTACATCCAAGTCGAAACCATTAGGTAACGAGCTTTTTAAACTTAGATTTTACTGATGTGATGATGATAAGAGTGTCAGTGTCTTTAAGGATGTAATCATTGCTTGGGTTGAGGTGATGTTCTGTGTAGTTGTTATCTCCTTCGGCGTAGTCAATTGCGATGACTGTGGCATTATGTTCGTGCTTGAAATAGTCAAAGGCTTTTACAAAAGGCGCTCCGACAAATTCATCGGGGACTTCAAGTTTTCGAAAATATGCACCATGTTTTTGTGATAGTAGATCACTTATAACAGTAGTGATACCTCGATTAACGATGGCAGAGGCAAACAGTCCGGCTGAAATATTATTTCGCGAAACGATTTCTTCTACTCCTGCGATACGAAGGTGGGTGGCATTTACTTCGTCTATTAGTTCCGCGCAGGTGAATATCTCGGGGTTAAGTTTTTCTAAAGTTAAAGCTGCAAGTACTGTTCTTGCGTCCCTTACTTGATCGCTTAAATTGTCGCCAAGTTCTGACAAGATGATTGCAGATCTAGCAGTTCTTGCACCAGCTTTTTCCAATACATCCATCTTGGTAAAATCGTCGGCTAAGTGAAAAAGCCTTCTTGTGTTTTTAAGTTTCAATTCTGAAAATATATCGGTTTTTCTTTCTGTGACGACCACGACTCCTCTTTGCCACAGGTCCGTTGACAGCTCTAGTTCTGACAATGTTGTGGCAGCTAAGCGATCCCAGCCACAAATAATTGTGTGCCCACTTAAATCACTTAAATCAAGATCTTTTTCTTCCATTTTTATTTTCCAGTAAGTTGTCATTATCGAAGATACTGCCCCCACAAAAAATGCGAATAGTAGTAAGCCAGATACGGCTACAAGTACTTCCACAAATCGTGCCCAAGGTGAGTTAGGTAGGTCATCCATCATCTCGCCCGAAATAAACAAAAAGCTCGTGCTCCAAACTCTGTTCAGAAAGTGGTTTAGAGGGACGCTAACTTCGGTAGGTGGTGATTCGATTGTTAAAATTACCAAAGTCCAACATACAACCAGAATTACAGCAGTAAGTAGGGTTATAAACAATAGTCCAATTGAGTTCTCATTTTGCTTTGACAGCAAGTGCGTACGCCGAAGTAAAATTAGTAGTACTCGCCCAAGTCTTAATAACCTCAATAATTTAAGTAAGCGGAATTCTCTTAATACACTGATGATCGGCAAGATCGAGATGATATCAACCCAGTAATTTTTGAAAAAGATTTTCCGGCTCGGCGCAACGTACCAACGAAAGAACAGCTCTACTGTAAAAACAATCGTTAGAACGTTATTCCACCAAACCACAGCATTAAGATCCGCCCCAGGAGGCAAGAAGAATTCTAAAAAAACTAAAGAAACACTTACGACGATAAGAAACGCAATCGAAAGCTCAAAAAGAAGGGAATCAATGAAGCATTGAATATTATGCTTTAAACGATTATTAGCAAAAACCCACACAGAAAGCCCAGCTCTTTTCGATTGAGATTTAAGTGAGAAAATAGACTTTTGCATTAAGGGAGTAGTCGCTTTGACATTTTCTGGAAGTCGAAAATGCTAATTAATATTAAGAGCTGCAACTAGCTATAACGATACATGATTTTAATCGCAAGTTAGTCTGTTATTAGCGTATTATGATTCTATATTCGCAGCTCTCGATTCATAAACAGTAAGCTAAATCGTCTTCTGCCTATACCTTTCATTATATGTTCACATCACACTAAATTATGCACTTAATATATGAGCTAATATGAGGGGTAGATGCAAGACTAGAGAAGGGCATATTTTAAATGCCCTTCGACGTTTTATGAATTGAGTTTGATATTTTTAGGAACCTATTTATTTAAGTTAACTTTAAATAGTTTTCCAAACAGGTTCAGGCACGATTTCATCCGCAGGCCTTCCACCTACATCCGCTTTTGTACTTCCAGTCAATCTACTAGTCGCGCGAATTTCCATATCTTGATCACAAACAATCTGACAACTAAGCCTAGCACCGCTCAAACCTTTTGCCTGAAGAGTGTTTAATTCAGCTTCCGTAATCTTCGAAGGTTCACCCGAGATAAATTCAACCTTACACGTTGTGCATTTAGACTTCCCACCACAACAGTGTAACTGATCAATTCCGACTTCATCAGATAAAGCGAGAACTAAACGTTTACCCTGAGGAACTTCAAATGTTCCTTCTCCTTCAACTGTAAGTTTTGGCATTTTAAATCTCTCTGTTTGATACGTTAATTAAAAATAGATCTTCGCCCATTCCAATATCTTGGTCAACTCGGTTTTCTTTAAGAAGACTAGTTTTATAATGTCTATTGAAAAAGGACGATCGTGCAATAGTTTCAATTATATTTTAACACGCAGCCTCTTCGACTATTTTTTAAAAAGATAACACAACACTAGAGAGGCAAAAAAACAATAAAGTGGTGCAACGAAAAGATCATTGTTAGTTCCCGCAAAATCCCCAATAGAAAAAATTAGCAAAATTACAAAAACAATCCAAACCAAAACAGATGAAATAGCGACCCGCTTAAAAAAACGACTCGTTTTCGTATGAGGTTCTTTATAGATCTGTTCAATAGTATCCACTACGTGGCAGACTGTATTCAAAAAATCGTAAGGCAAAATAAACTTTGTAAATAGTGCGTTTGAAATTGAAAGAAAATTTGGTTAATAAACTATAGAGGCAATTGATTGAAATTGTTTCTAGCATGGTTTTTTTTTCAATTTTAAACCCATTAGTTTTTCCGAGATTGATCCTGAATTTTCCTGTTTGCAATTGACACTCTTTCCTTGCTGACTGATATTAGCTACTTATTAATCACATATTGAGGGAATCATGATAAACTATAAATCTGTATTAATACTCTTTCTGGCTTTGTCAGCTTGCTCTGGTAACTACTATCAAATACCGACACCTGAAATGAATTCGAAAGAATATGTTGATCTCGGTCAAGCGAGTGAGACTGCTACTGGGGTTATGTTATTCAACTTTATTCCCATTCAGCAAAATAATAAGTTACAAAGAGCAATTGACTCAGCGATCGCCTCGAAGGGCGGAGATTCTATGACAAATATCCAAGTTCGAGAGCGATGGTATTGGGCTTATGTTTTGAATCTATACAAAACAGACGTAACTGGAACTGTTGTTAAAAAGAAATAGCATTTTTATTTTACTAACTTTGGCCAAGAGAACTTGGCCAAAGTTTATTTAATTTTTTAAAGTAAATCTACCGAAATAATGGGCGTTCGGTCTAAGAGCCCCTTCGTAAAAACACTGGTTAAAGTCTATTTAAATTTGTACTGTGAGGCTATATAACTTTCCAAAGTTGAAACATAATTAAATACACCGTTGACCACCTCTGATATCTTAATATAGTTAAGCCTATCAAAATTATCCTGTGTCTTGTGATAAGCTTTGTTTCGTAGAAATGCAGTATCGGTTATCATTACAGCATCATAACCCATTTCCCAATAATTTAAGTGGTCGGAAAAATCTATTCCCGCCAATGTCTTTGGTGCATTTATCGTGTATGTTGGTATCGTTGTCGTTTGTCGAAAACTTTTTTTTAGTTCGATCGTCGCAAGTGAAAACGAACTGATTTCTCCAACTATAGCAATAAAGTTTCCTGTGGATGGGTAGAATAGACTTAGTTCAGGTCAGGGGAATGATTGTGGTAAGTATACCCCTTGCGATTTCAATTAAAGACGGCGCTACCAAATCATTAAATAAACCTTAGTGTCTTTGTGTCTTAGTGGTTAAACCTCCCCAAAGATATGATGAACCAACAAAATAATGGCATTCTGGCGATTGCTCGCGCCATTATTCGAAAGTTATCAATGTCTCACTCGGATACCATAGGAGATATTCCCTAATCGCCCTTCACCGAAAACTCCTAGGCTCATAAGCAAACCTCTTCTCCTCCCCCTCAACAACAACACCAACTGCCCTCCCTCTCTCAACTTCCCGCAATCGTAAAACTCGCCCTCGATCCTCCGAATAAACCTCCCCAACTAAAATAGAATGATACCCCCCAACTTTTTGCAACTTCCCCTTAACGCAAACAAACCCCGAGCGTTCGATCACCTGATGATACTTCGCATAAACTTGTGGAGTAAACGCCAAATTAATAAAACCAGTCTCGTCTTCCAAAGTATAAAAGACCATACCCTTGGCAGAAGGAGGTGCTTGTTTGATTAACGTCATGCCAAAAACATTAACGCCATTTTGTTGGGACATGTTTTCTAAATCAATTGCTTTCTTTAATAGCTTGCTATCGAACGCATACGACCAATACTTCTCACGCATGATCTGCACCGGATGAATTTCAAGGCTAGTGCCAAAGCTAGAAAAATCAAGTTGAGTTTTTTCCATTACATTTATCTTTTTCCATCTCAACTTCCTCTCCTCAACATCAATCAAATTTTTAAACGGAACAGCTTCCGCAAGCCAAAGTGCATCAAAGCGATCCACTCCCAAACAATGAAAACCATTCGCTGCTGCAATCGCAGTATAGTCATCACGGTAAATCTTAGTTTTACTCACAAACTGATCGAAGTTCTGGAACTCGCCAAATTCTTTCCTCGCGTCTAAAACCTCTTGCACCGCATTTTTACTTAAACCAGAAACAATCCTTAAACCAAGTCTGATAGCATATTGCTTGGGCCGATCTGGTTTTGATTCGATTAATTCAAGGGTGTGATCCCATTCTGAATGGTTAACTGAAACCGGCAAAATCTTTATCCCTTCGCGTTTCGCAGATTGCAATAAGGCATGCGGCGAATAAAATCCCATCGGTTGTGAATTCATTACGGAAATATAAAACGCAGCTGGATAATGACATTTTAAATAGCAAGAAGCATAGGCGATATACGCAAAAGAAATTGCATGAGATTCCGGAAAACCATAATGGGCAAAGCCCTTCATTTGTTCGAAAGCTTGTTTAATTAGCTCGGGATTAATCTTCCTTTTTTTCATTCC
>CAYYIQ010000222.1:0-5236 GCA_964472005.1 uncultured Bdellovibrionales bacterium
TGAATTCCGACTTCTTCTAGAGATTCGCGCCATGCGCAATTCTCTGCGGTTTCACCTTGTTTAATAATCCCTCGGGGAAGTTCGATTCGCCATTCCCGTGACGCATGTCGGTAGTTATTGATTAGAACAACATCATTCGATTCATTCATTGCAAAAACTGCCGCACCTGAATCAACTCCGACATTCCATTCAATCCAGCGGTAAGTACCTTGAACACCTTCCTTTCCATCTTTTGAACGAAAAAGAACATTCCAAATGGCTTCGTGCCAAAATCGGTTAACAATAAGGGTCTGGAGGGAAAGCAATTCTATTTCGCCTTTTCGCCAATCTCCTCGTGGAATCAGACCTTCTTCGAAATCTTTCTGGATCTTTTCCATTACTCCTTGTTGCTGTGCGACAGCAAACTTCTGTTTACTTGAGCCGTTCGTGCCTGGAGGCAAGCTACTCGAAGGAAAATTGTAAACTTCTACACCAAACAGATCTACAAAAACCATACTCATCAGACCACTCCCTGGAATTCATTTGAATTCCTAAAGACGTAGAGAAAACCGGCGTTGCCCTAATTACATAACTAGGTGCAGCCAAGAGAAAGATAACATTTCAGAGTAAAGCAATCAAGATCAATGACTGGACCATTATTCGTAAATTAAATCAACAACTTAGCAAAAGCCAAAAAACGTGGTTACGATAGTTTGAGGTAATCAGTTGATTGTGTACCCAGGCAAACACTCAATTAGCACCAAAACACTCAAGTATCTTTTTTTAAAGCGTTCTTCGTGATAGAAACCGCCCAACAAAAATCATCATGTGAGTAGTTGTTTTGTATTAATTTTTGAAACTGATTTTTCAGTGATCAGTTGTTAAATTTGAAAACAATCTTCGTAAATCGCTCGCAATTAGAAAACAAGTTTTAAGGAGATCTTCGAAATTGAAGACAACAGAAGTTAGAGAAGCATTTTTATCATTCTTTGAAAGCAAGGGTCATCAACGAGTTTCTAGTTCTGCACTAGTTCCCGGCCAAGATCCAACACTTCTTTTTACAAATGCCGGAATGGTTCCTTTTAAAGATGTCTTTCTTGGGACGGAGGAACGTCCTTACACTCGTGCAACGACATGTCAGAAATGTTTGAGAATCTCAGGCAAACATAACGATCTTGAAAACGTTGGTCGCACGGCTCGCCACCATACATTTTTTGAAATGCTTGGTAACTTTTCATTCGGCGACTATTTTAAAACCGAAGCGATCAATTACGCTTGGGAATTTGTTACCGTAACTCTTGGACTTCCTAAAGATAAGCTCTGGGTTACTGTTTACGAGGAAGATTCGGAAGCAGAAAAACTTTGGTACGAGAATACAGACGTTTTAAAAGGCAGAGTTCTAAAGCGCGGCAAAAGCGATAATTTTTGGGCGATGGGTGAAACAGGTCCTTGCGGCCCTTGTACTGAAATCTTCTATTTCCTAGGAGATGATAGCTACGATCAAAAAGGAGATGAACTTCTCGCAGATGACCCAATGTATGTTGAAATCTGGAATCTCGTTTTCATGCAGTTTAATCGCTCAATTGATGGAACTCTTGCATCACTTGCAAAACCTTCAATTGATACAGGAATGGGTCTTGAAAGGATAGCAGCCGTTGTTCAGAAACAAAAGGCTAATTATGACACCGATCTATTGAAGTCTATTATAAACTTCGTAGCTAAGCTTTCAAACAAGTCGTACGACGGTCGTGACTACACCGAAAGAAGCACTGAGAAAGACCCTCAATACGCAACAGATGTTGCCTTGAGAGTTATTGCGGATCATGTTCGAGCATCGGTATTTTTAATCAGCGAAGGGATAACTCCTGGAAGCGACGGGCGCAACTATATTGTAAGACGTTTAATAAGAAGAGCATGTAGACACGGTCGAGTCCTTGGATTTCGCGAAGCCTTCCTTTTTAAAGTTGTAGCTAATGTTATTTCTGAAATGAAGGACGCCTACCCAGAACTAAACAAACAAAGCGAGATAATAGCAGCCAAAGTTAAAGACGAGGAAGAAAAGTTTCTCAAAACTTTCGACTCCGGCCTAGCGGTACTGGAAAAAGAAATTAGCACTCTTAAGGAAAAAGGCGTTAATATCCTTGCTGGACAAACGGCATTCCAGCTACACGACACGTATGGCTTTCCCTTAGATCTAACAGAAGACATTTTAGCTTCTAAAGGTTTAACCTTAGATCAAGAAAGCTTCCAAGACGCGATGCAAGAACAGCGAGAACGTTCTCGTTCAGCAAGATCAAGTCAAAGTAACCTAATCCTCCAAAAATCGGTAAAAACTCTACCTTCCAAATTTGTTGGCTATGAAAAACTGGATACGAATTCGGAAATTCTTGGAATATTTTCTGACAGTGGCGAGGTTGAAGTTGCTAAAGAAGGCGACGAGTTAGCAATTGTCGTAAGTGAGACTCCCTTCTATGCTGAATCAGGCGGTCAAGTTGGTGACGTCGGGAGAATTTTCTACTCGGGTGGTTCTTGTGATGTAGTCGACACACAAAAAGCTTCTGGTGGAACGATTGCACACATCGTCAAAGTCACTGATGGTGAGATAAGAAAAGGTGAAATTGTCTCGCTTGAAATTGACAAAAAACGACGTAGAGAAATTGCGCAAAACCACAGCGCTACCCACGTCTTGCACTTAGCTTTAAGAAAAGTTTTGGGAGAACATATAAAACAAGCTGGCTCACGAGTAAGTGACCTAAGCCTAAGATTCGACTTTACGCACCCAAGTACAGTCACGGCGGCTCAGCTAAAAGAAATTTTCAAATTCTGCAATCAATATCTTTTGAACAACTTTAAAACGACCACCCATGTTCTTCCAATTAACGAAGCGCAAAAGCTTGGGGCGGTTGCTCTTTTCGGTGAAAAATACGGCGAGCTTGTTAGAGTAGTTGAGCTAGGTGAAAACTCGAAAGAGTTTTGTGGAGGTACTCACGTTAGCGCTCTTGGTGAGATTGGCCAAATGCATCTCGTTTCCGAAAGTTCGGTGTCATCTGGCGTACGAAGGATTGAGGCGGTTGCAGGAATGCGGGCATACACGTATATAGCTGATATCAAACAAGAATTTGACAGAACCCAATCTTTGCTCCAGGCACCTAAGGATCAAGTTTTCGTAAGGGTTGAACGATTAATGGAGTCTAATAAGGCATTAGAGAAAAAGTCTCAAAGCGCCGATCAGACTAACGTAACAGCAAAAGCAACAGAAATCGCTAAAAACGTAAAAACAGGACCACAGGGAATTGCTTTCGTATCATCACTTGAGATGGGAGTACCCTTAGACCAGTTAAAGGTGATTGCCGATGATGTTAGAAACCGACTTGGATCAGTAGTTGTAATCCTTGGCTCAGAGGTAGAGGAAAAAGGACATTTGTTAATAGCAATAACGAAAGACCTTTCTCCAAAAATACATGCGGGAAATCTTATTAAAGAAATTTTACCTCTTTTTAACGGAAGAGGTGGTGGAAAGCCGGACATGGCACAAGCAGGCGGAGACCCGAAACGTCTCAAGGAAACAATATCAAAGGTAGAAACTTTAGTTTCTTAAAAAACAATATGACATCTCTCGATACGACAATCGTAGAACGATTCTCTACGCTTTCGAAAAAAACGAAAGACATAATGGTATTTTTGATCGCAACGTTATTAATTTCAGCGTTCATGAGTTCAATTTTACATTCTCTTTTTGCGCACCCTGCTTATAAGTTAGGAGATATTGCGACTTCAACAATTCGAGCACCTAAGGACATTATCCTGACTCTTGAAGCTAATGTTCTAAACAACAAGCCTATCTATATCGAAATCAAACGAAATGAAGTTATCGCTAGAGCCGGCGATAGAGTTAGTAGAGAACAACTTCACAAACTGAAAGCCTTAGCGCAGGTTTCAAGTTCGACTCGACCTTTAAAGTCTTGGGGGGGGTACTTTATACTAACTGGGACTATCCTACTTACTGTCTACTCGTTTTTCATCCAGTTCTATCCTTCTTTTAGGCCGCGCACTAAAGATATTGCCCTGTTGTCTATAATTTTATTTCTAAGCTTTTTCTCGATTCAAATTTTTTCTATCCTTGGTCACAGCTTAAATGAAACCTTTGGTTACTTCACTTACGATACGTTTATTCTAGCGGCACCAGCTGCTGCCGGCGGGATGATTATTCAAATCATCTTAGGCGCGACAGCTGTAAACATGTTTGTTTTAGTTTTTGGTTTAATCACAGGAGTTTTCCTTGAAAGTTCGTGGCTATTCCTTGCATTAATTGTCTTAGGAAACCTAATTGCGGCGACTGGCGTCCGTAGATGCACTAAGAGAAGTGTTTTTATTAGATCGGCATTTAGAGTTGCTGCTGTTAACATCGTAATCGTTTTGGCGTTTCTTCTTCTTTATGGCGATTACCAAATGTCAGAAAAACTATATCGAATTTTAGCCGCGGCCCTTGGAGGTTTATTTTCTGGCGTAATAGCAGCTGCCACTATTCCTATTGCAGAATATTGTGGGAAGTACACTACCGACATGAAGCTCCTTGAACTTTCATCTTTAGATCAGCCCTTACTAAGAGAACTTTCAGTTCAGGCTCCGGGTACATGGAATCATTCTATGGTGGTTGGACAAATGGGTGAGGCCGCAGCTGAAGCTATTCATGCAAATTCACTACTTGTAAGAGTTGGTGCTTACTACCACGATATTGGGAAAGGTAAATTCCCCGCTTATTTCATCGAAAACCAAACGGGTGACAATCGCCACGACAAGCTTACTCCATCGATGTCTGCTTTAATTATCAAGACTCACATCAAGGATGGAATAGAAATGGCCGAAGCTAGCGGCATTCCAGGCGTTTTAATTGACATGATTAAACAACACCATGGAACATCTTTAATTGAATACTTCTTTGAAAAAGCAAAACGAGAAGCCGAAGAAGGCGAGATCGTTGAAGAAGCAAACTTTAGGTACAATGGCCCTAAACCACAATCTAAGGAAGCTGCTATTTTAATGTTAGCCGACGCGATTGAAGCAACTTCAAGAACTCTTTCAGATCCCTCACCTGCCAAACTTCAAGGACTAGTCCAGAAAATTATCAACAAAATATTTGTTAGCGGCGAACTTGATGAAAGTGGACTAACTTTAAAAGATCTGCACCTTATTGCTAAATTCTTTGTTAGAGTTTTAACGGGAATCTACCATAAACGAATCGAGTATCCAGATTCAG
>CAYYIQ010000223.1:0-5168 GCA_964472005.1 uncultured Bdellovibrionales bacterium
GAAAATCTTTAGCCTCATTAAAAGCCTGATCAACAAGACCTTGTTCGTCTGGGCTTAAAACAATAGAGGTATTTTTCATTTCGGTAACAGTTGAATTAGGCATAGCAAAAACTCTTCAAAAATTTCGTTATCATTAAAAGAACATGATCAGAACAACACCCATTACGACCCTAGCAAACGCACTCTTACCTTTAATCGAATAATGTTTAATTCTCAATCACGAAAGAAAATATCTAACAAATCTAAAATCATCAATTTACTCAATCACTAGAACGGCAGATACATAAAAAACATATAGTCTATTTTTAGGACAACGCCCTATTTATAACCCTTTTCAAACACAAACTTAAAAGGCCTCTCCTCTAATAACGCAGGAATTTGCTCTCTAAGGACATCGCTTACTCATCTAAAATAATTCAGTGACTTACGCAGTATACAAAGTAAACTCTCAGCGTTCCTGCATACATAAATCACCAACATATCAGTCCACTAATTGGCCTACGACAACGGAGGGAAGGTTCAACATTTCTCTAAGCCTTTACAATATACAGGTGGAGTCATGTATAAGACACCAATTCCAGCATAATTTGATAATAATTTAATAATCAAATACTGTTTATATGATCCGAATGTCGAGGCGTTCTAGCCAGTGACAATCTTAAACCTTTCGCTATTTCTCAATTCCATTCGCGTAGACGTCAAAATAGTTAAAAAGCTGATAGAGCAATTACCTCTTTCAGCTTTTTCTCTGCCAGAGGTTTTTTAAGAAAGGAAATATAAGATGTCTTCTACTCAAATTGGTTCTCAACTTGAAACAAAATTAAGAAAACGTTTGAACTCGTGGTCCAAAGGTAGGTTGTTACGGCCACTTAATTTTGGAACTAAAGTTAAACTTATTCGAATTGAAAGAAAGTCTTTTTATGTAGTTGAATATAGCAAGAGCTATCTTAAAGCTAACCAGAAACAAGACAAATACGTGTCAGAAAGCTTTGGGTACAACCGCTGTGGCGTGCAAGTAGGAATTAGCCTTTACTCAAGGAACTCATCGACAGGCACTTGTTCAAATTGTGGCGGAAAAGGTCGTGTAAATAAGACAACAAGCGAAGAAGTACACTCCTCACGAAATGTCACCTATCGACCAGACGGCTCTTTCATGGACGGGGAATTTCCACGTCAACTACCAGAAGAGACGTATGAGGTTAATAGTACTAAGACGAACTACTCAAGCAATGAGTCACAATGCACGAGTTGCGGTGGATCCGGTGAAGTAACACAGACCTCTTCAGTATTTGATGAATACATTTGTACAGCGACAAACAGAATCTTTAATAATAGATTTATACCTAATTCGTTAGCCTCTAATGCCGCGGGTATTGTTGTTTGGAGAAAGTCTACGAATAGCGAATATCAGATACTGAAATTTAATACCGGTGCTGACTACGAAGACGACATCGACGACCAGGACTACCAAGAAGAGATTGAGCAAGAGCTACAAACATCGACCGATGCAAGAATTGCAACTTTCAAACAGTTCGAAGACTTGCCTAATCATTCTCCCCTGCTTGAAGCAGCTAAAAAGTTGCAACAAAAACATTCAAAGGTGAATTTAATTCAGGCTATTCTCAATACGAAATTTAACGAGGGCACCGCGGTTATCGAAATACCAGTGATTCTTGTAACTTACCGCTACAAAAATCAGCCTGAAAGGAAACTCGTACTATATGGAACGAATGACACTATTTATGTACCTAACCCGCCGAAATCGATTGAGCAAATCTATCGGAAGTTCGCCTCATACTGTTACGAGAAGTTAAAGGATTTATTTTCATACCTAGCTGTTGTATTCTTCATAATTCTACTATTTTCAGCAGTTATTCTATTGCAGATTTGGCAAGAAGATGGTGATTCACATTTACCCACTCTAAAATCTAAAGCCACAATTTCTCAAGAAAAAAAATTGGCGGAATTAGAAAGGCAAGTGAAAATAGAATGTGTCGATAAGATACTTGATAATACGATTCTCTATCAAGACAATACGGAAGTATTGCAACAAATACGAAATAGCTACCCAAACCTATTTGATAGTCAACCGCTGTCAACATTCATATACTTACTCGGTAAACGAGCCGAGGGAAAAGGTGATGTATATGTAGCGAAGTTTCTTTGGATACTATCGCAAATGAATATTTCGCCCGAGACAGTGCAGTATTACACCAATAGAACCCTAGGCAACTGTAGTTCCAATGGTTACGCCACTGGGAAAATAGATACTGAGGATGTTTATAAGGCCGCACTTGTTGCTTGCATTAGGCACGACATCAGATTGGTTGGAAAAGAAAATAGTGGAATATTCAATAGGTTCATTAATACATGTATCCACGATATTAGTTTAGAAACATCTGCGGTTGGCGTAGAATACTTACTTAGAATGCGTATTAAAGACAAAAGTGATCATTCATATCTCGACTATTTAATTACATCCAGCGCACAAGACACAACACCGACCTTCCGCAACGACTGGGATAGAGAAATATCAGCCAAGCAAAAAACAATCGTCGTGGCTTTCAATCAATACTATATAGATAGAATCAATGAGATATCGTTTCCCTACAACGACAAAAACAACACTGATCACATCCGCTATTTTTTAGATCACGCATCCGAAACAGATATCAAAGACTTTCACAACATTGTGAACGGCTTTCGAACAATAAAAGTAAGCTTAGATCAAATCGAAAGAATCCCATTCTTTCCGTTCGAATAAATAGCCCCAGCCACCACCTTTAAAAAACATCAAAACATGTCAACGGTTATACATTTAAGGTTTTCAACAGAGAATAAGCTAAATATTTAGGCTTCGAGTCAACTACCCCACTACAATTAAGAACTCACATCATAATTAGAATATTAATAAGCCTTACACGAAGACCACCTTCAAAAGAAGTTGAAGCATCTGATTCGTATTGTAAAAACATCTAAGACTTAACTTATAAGAACTATTGGAAAAAAGGTTGTTCCCGTTGACGTTTTATTGATAAATTTTAAACATAGGCTGATGTGGTCTAGCGATTGAACGTTAAACCACTTAAAAATCCCAAAATACTCACCTGATGAAAACTTGCTTTTTGCCATCACTGTTAGAGTTTTTTTTTCGGAGGATTATTTTTCAATTCGATCACCTCCACACATCCATAAAAACACCCGCCTAAAGGGCAGGCAGCAGACACAGCAAGGCATCCTAACTCAGTATTACTCTTTTCATAATTGCCAAAAGCCTCCTGCAAACTGAACTGATGCAGATGATCCAATATTCGATCTTCTCGCAATTCAATCGCTGTAGCTTTGCATTCTTGAAATCTCTTGAGTATCAATGATATCGAGGTAAAAATGTTTTCAGATTCAAAACATTTAATCCCAAAGGCAGAACAAGATCCCTGCTTATGGACATAGTTATGAACACATTGGTACCCCTTATACGGAGAAATATATCTTTGATACAAACGAATCAAAAATATCGCCAGTGAGTTAAATTTAGAACGCCTTTCCTGAACAGACTTATCAACCGAAAAATTGGCAACACTCATCACAAAGTCCCCAATCAAGAGAAAAACAGTTACGTCAATCGACTATCCACACCTACAAGTGTAAATAGCTTTCACAGCCACCAAGATTAATATGGGAAGGAACAAAGTTCGGAAATTAATTGAAAAATAAGATTTGGTATTGGTTCATCATCTTATCCAATCGCGAATTTCATTAATCCTCCCAATAAAAGGAGAATTTTCCAAATAACTATAGCGATTCTTCACATCGAAGCAAGTATGACCATTTGAAATTAGCGAAAGAGGTACTATAACTTATAGCAATAACTTATAGCAATGCCAAATAGATATCTCTATAATAAAAAGATTTTAGCTATCCACTATGCTCTCTTTGAATTAGTACTATTGCGGACTTCTAGACTGCTAATTTGAATAAGCACATCCTGATCATTCGGAACATATACCCCTGGATTTGTGTTTAAATTGCTTGACTCATTCTCAAACTGTTTAAGCTCTTGGTACTGGCGTTCTATCACTCCATTGATAGTTGACTCGCCTTTAAATTCTTTCGTTTTACGATCAACGCCCAAGACAACATCAGAAAGGAAAAGGGAACCGTATTCATTGGATATCCCATAGTAAGAAACCTGATTAAACTCTGAAGCTCCTATAAAAATCGGTTTTTCATTACCTTCAAGCTTTTCAGAAACTTTCCTCACAAAATTTGAATTGAAACAATTTTGAAAAACAAATACATCTTTACCTGTCGGATCACTCGTTGCTCCAAAATTTACAAAGCGATTCCTAATAGCATCTGCCATTTCCTCAGGAGTAATTTTAACTGTCGTTTCTACTTCATCTCGCGCAAAATCTGTGCTTAGTTGTCCGTCAGAAAGATAAATTGCATCTGGCGATCCATGACCGTCAAAAATGAATGAAAATGGCCGAGGAGTATTAGAAATAGCTTCAAGAATACCTTCCTTAGTTCTCGACATCGATTTAACTTTTTCAGCAAGAGGAACTTCAAGCTCTTTGACGACTTCGGACGCCTGAATATAGTCCAAACCTTGTTCGTATAACAGGTCTAAGACATCTTTTTTAAGGATTGCACCTCCACGTAATTCAGAATTTTCTTGAAGTTCACGTATGATCTCTTCCCTGGACGTGCTGTCGGTTACGACCTTAGCGAACGCCCTTTCCATCGCATCTCTACTGTTAATTATCTCAGACTCATCCCTAAAAATCTCAAACGAATTACCACTTCCCTGTCTATCACGTATTGCTTCACTGAGTGCAGGTTTTCCAAAACTATGAGGATCTCTATATTCTGGTCCGTAGCCACTTGCTGACCTTTCATTGTTTGCTGCGAGTACGATGTTTCGATCTTTAATAATATCTACTGCACCATATTGTTTCCTTAGCGTTGCAAGCTCATCTATCGCCGACGTGATATTTTCTCGATTTATTTCTCGCGCTGAATCAAACAAATTTCTTGCAACTAATAACTTCAGTTCCTTCTTGCTTAGTTCAGGGTTGTTTGTATCTATTAAGCTTTTTACGTCTTGGGAATTCCAATCTATCAAGGAATCTTTTGGAAATCTCAATATTGGAAAATTTTTTCTTGAT
>CAYYIQ010000224.1:0-5156 GCA_964472005.1 uncultured Bdellovibrionales bacterium
CTGCCCGCAATGAATTAAAAGCATTTTTGGTTCAGCAGGACTTACCAGTTCTTCAACTTCTTTTACGCCCGGAATGACGGATGACTTTGGAAAATTATCACAAAGTTTTTGAAAGGACTTACTATGTTTTTCCAGTTCGGGAAGCTGAACAGAACTCAGGTCAACGTCCGCGACCTGTTCACCAAGTTTGACCTTGATTCCATTTGATTTTTGAATAATCGTGATTGGCATAATATCTTACTACTTAACCTCACTATTATTCCTAAATCCTCCATTTTTGTAGCTTAATTTCGGCAAAAAAATTTCATTGACTCTATAGGCAAAAATGAAAGTTTCGATTAATCAAGACTATTAACAGTGAACTTATATTTCAAAATCAAAATTAAGCGTAGCTCAACCCTCACAGGAACGAGGAACCGTTATTTCTGCAAAAACATGAGCTCGGGTAAGCGAATTAGTCAACCGACATTCCTGCCTAAGAGTCTGTCCGAGTAAATTTTTTCCCGTCATCCTCGCGAACGCGGGGATCCAGGTGACTGAAGAAGACATTAGTTCTCCTGGATCCCTGCTTTCGCAGGGATGACGTCGGGACGCAGGGACGACATCGGGACACGGTGATGACGATTTTATCCCAAATTCATATTCTTCGGACAGACTCCTTCGCAGGAATGATGACGTTCATGAAGATTACAATTCATTAAATGGTGTAGAAAAAAAATCAGCTCTCGCAACATTGAATTGCTTTTCAACAAAAGAACACGGCTCTCGCTCCAGGACTAAAAAATCTCCTACACCAACTATCGAATGCATGCTGAAACCAATGTCATCTACCTTAAAGCGACTGACTTCTTTCTCAATTATCTTATCAATCTGATACTTCTGATCAAACATCAACCCAAGCTCGGCAATTGGTAAATCTGGAATATTAATTTTTTCAAATCCATTTTTAGTTTTTCTAAAATGAACTATTCGGTCGACTTGTCCATCCTCGGAACGAATCTTTAAAACTGTTCCTTGAGGCTGCTTATAGTAGATGTCTTTAATTTTAGAATGTTTAATACGCCGAGCCCCAAGTTTAGCTAAAGATAAATTAAACTTATTAAGATCATCGATTCTAATTTTATATTCGCTAGGCATATACGATAGCGCTTCCCTATTATAATGTTGGCAAATTATTCAGTTCACTTTAATCGGCATAGTTCATCTGAATTGTGAGTTCCAATATTCCCGATTCCTAGCCTAAAACTTTGTCTCAATAAAGCACTTTACGTATCCTAATCACAAATAAAGAACTAGGCCTTGAAGATCGCACCGAACTAATTAATTTCCAAGTCTCAGAAAACACAAGCTCAATGCCACATACTCAAAATCAGGCCGCAGAAACTGCTAACCCGCCGTGAAACATGAGTTTACTATTAAGAACATTCCCCATTGAGCTCTAAATAAAATATTTTCAAAAGTTCCAAGCAATGATCCTTGAAGTCATAAGCCTTAAAGTTAAATTGACTTTATAAGCTATTTCAAATAGCTGAGATGAAAGGTTTTTTAAAAATGTTTTGTTCTTTAACAGGATAGATAAGCATGTTCAGTCCTCAGACAAAAAGTCCGACTGGTACAAAATCGATCACAGCTAGTGAAGAAGGTGAATTAAGCTCTAGGGAAAATAGATTTGCCTATTTAACAAGTCGTCACCTAATCCGTCTCGCTTATGCGAAGTCCGATCTCCGACGAAGCAAAGACCCCGATAGCGCAGCTTTTACATCTCAAAGATTCCAAATTTCTGAATACATAAAAATACAAGCCCAACTTGATCCGTTATCGCCTGACGGAATTTACTTACGAGAATTCCAACAAGTTTCGGACGTCTTGTGTCATTATATTTGCAGCTCAAGAGACAAACTCGATCGAGATAGACTTTTGTGCATCGAAAAGCGAAAAGAGTCTCTGGCTTTGGAAGCCGGAGTTAATACAATCGGAGCGCTCTTACGCCTTTCAGGACAACTCTTTCTAATCGGTGGACTCAGTGGAATAATCGGATGGCTTTTCCTTGGCGAATCTAAGTATCAAGGAACTAACGAAGTTCACATTGCAATGTCCATTGCAATCGCGTTTGCATCGATGATTGCCGGAATGGCTATGCAACTAAGGTCAATGTCGAAATCCAATCGCGCGATCAACTACGAATACGCACGAAAACACGACATCGCAAAAGAAACTCAAGTCACAAGTCTTATTCAAGGGCTAAGCAAGACTCGCGACGAATTACGGTTAATAATGCGAGAACGTTTTGGGGAGTCAGATGAACTGGATGCTAAAACTGACATTTCGGTTGAACTCTACCAATTCGAACTATTACGCGACCGAGACAACCCCGAACTTCAAGACCCATGGTGGCAAGACTTTGCAAATTATTTAAAACGTATCTGCGGAAGATCTTCTTAAAATCTAAGTTATTCATCATTTACTCACAAGCATTCCTTTAGTGATCTATCCGTTAAAATATAGATTTATCGAAGCAGGTTCCACCTAACGCCGGGATGGTTTTCTTCCCGGCTTTATCTAAGAAGAACTAGGGAATTTTCCACTTTCATTTCAACACATTAGTATCTCTAACTTCAAAACACTCGGTTTAATAATACAATAATCAACTTTTTCTCAAACCAATTTTTTATTTTTTCAACAAACGCTAAAGCCAAACGGCCAATATTTTACAGATAGTCATCAAAACAAACCGCAGGTCTGGTGTGGCAAACAATCTTAGTATAAATTACCTCTACGAAAATCACATTAAGATGGGCATCAAATGAACAAATTAGATCCGATAGCTTTAACCAAAGAGTTAGTCGCAATAAATTCTGTTAATCCATTCAAATCTGTCACCTTTCAGGGAAAAGAATACGGTGTCGGGAACGAAGATGAAATTAATTCCTACTTGCATACTCTGCTAAGCGAACTTGGTTTTCACGTTGAAAAGCAAATATACCAAGCCGAGATTAAGGACGAAGCTGGCAAAATCATAGTCCCCGAAAGGTCGAATATTTTTGCATCGAAGGGGAACTTAGAAAAATCGATCTTATTCCTAGCTCACACTGACACTGTGGATATCAAAGAAGGTTGGAAATGCGATCCTTTAGTTGGATACGAAGAATCAATTGAAGGAGAGCAAAGATTTTACGCACTGGGGTCGAACGACATGAAGTCTGGTATCGCCGCCATCCTTTCTGCCGTGCAAGATGTAACACCTAAATTTTTCAATATAAAAATTGCTCTCGTAAGCGACGAAGAATACTGGTCGTATGGAGCCCATGCATTAACTCAAGATAAATTTTTAAACGACGTCAAACTATGCATTGTTCCTGAATTAATGGAATACGCATCACCTGATAGAAGTCAGTGGCTAGGTCTTGGGCGCCTTGGCAGAGTCGAGTATCAAGTCGACATCCTAGGAAAGTCTTGTCATGGAGCAGATGCATTTACTACAACCGAAGGAATTAATGCGGTTCATGAATCAATCAAAATCCAGAACGAACTTTTGAAATTCATTGAAAATTCAAAAGACACTTTTACCAAAGGAGAAATTAGGGTTACAAACTCTGCTTATATCAGCCAGCAAATAGGCGGCAAAGCAATCCTAAGCGTTCCAGATAGAGCACAATTCATAGTAGACAGAAGCCTAATTCCAACAGAATCAGTTGAAGGTGAGTTTGAGAAACTAAATGAGTATTTGGACAAACTAAAAAAAGATGGAATTATAAATCCACTTGTTAAAGTCAGTTGCACTTTGCGCACTCGACCTACACCACCATGCAATCCGTACTTTATCGAAGAAGATAGTTCTTTAACACAATGGATAATTTCGTTAATTTCACGTGAGGGGGAAACTGTTCGCTGTGGAATCGGCCGGAGCGTTGCTGATGAAAACAGAATTGCTGCACTAGGCATCCCTACTTATATTATTCCACCACGAGGCGGAGACTCTCATACTAATAGTGAATGGGTAATCCTAGATAGCATCGTTACGATTAGCAACACTTTTAAAAGTATCTGCGAGAGTAAAGACCTAATTGCAATTCTAGATTAAGAAGACAAGGTTCTACATTACATTCTAGAGGTCATTGGTAGAATTAAAACACCGTGAATGCCTAAGATTTTTCTCGACAATTGTCATTTTTTGCGGCCGCACTTATTCGAACGACCCGACAACTAGCGCTGCCTCCCGGTTTCCTGCTTACGCAAGGGTGACGACAGGGAGCAATAGCATGGCCAAGAATCAATGGTTTCGGCGAGCGCATGGATAGGGCTCGTGGGCGAGCAACTTCGGCTCCATAGATTGCGACACCTGAAGAGATAACAGCGGAAAGAGGGAGAAATAGTGTAAAGACAAACAGTAAAGTTTACGGTCGGCTCAAGGCTCAAGACTAGTCACAGTTTTTAAAGTAACACGCAAGAACGAGTATACTAACAAAAAATATCTCGATTAAAAAAGGATTTGCGAGTGTGGCGAAACTCTAAAAAAAACATTACTATGAAATCAAACTCGGGGAGAAAAAAAGCTGAGTAGAAAAGCATTGACCGATTCGATCAAGAGGCTCAACACAATAACTCAGCTTATTTTCCCCGAATTAAACATCTCACGACACGGGAGTCGCCGAAGTTTTCCTTGGACGATACTGGACGATCTCTTCAGGCAATCCTTCGAAGACTCGATGATTTGGATTAGTCTTGCGAAGAGCCCGAAGCGTTTTTCCAAGATACGTCGCGGAAATGTACTCATCACCCCAAGGCCGATTCAGAACAGAAGCCTCGTTTTCGTAATGCGATATCAAACTTTCAACACTTTGTTCAGCATTCATCGTATCAGCGATACTGCGAAGCATGTCCAAGCAAAGAAGTTGATTCTTTCGCCGGAAATCGCGATATGAAATCTCCTTGGGAATTTCAGCTTCAACAACCTGGATGATTGAACCGAAGTCGATTTCCTCAGTCACGAAATGCAACATGATTCCATGCGTCTCTTCGTCTCGAATCAACGGCATCGTATCGTAACCACGTCCGCGAACCAACGAAGGATGAATATTAATTTTCAATCGGAACTGTTCAAGTTCCTCAGCCGAAAAGATATAGTCGTTGTAGAATGAAACTAAAACGTCCCATTC
>CAYYIQ010000225.1:0-5143 GCA_964472005.1 uncultured Bdellovibrionales bacterium
TCCGCAGGGATGACGGGGGGTGATGGAATGACGGCGGTGATGGAATGACGGCGGGGTGATGGGATGACGGTAGAGATGTAAACATTCAATATTACTCGGACAGCCTCGAAGACAGAGATTCAAGAGATTTTTTAAATAAATTTCCTGATTTCAATTTTGCTGAAACGACGACCTCGTTTTAAATACACAGACGGGCTATTTCACAAGAGAATGACAGTAGTCGTAGAAATATTATTCAGTTTTGTTATACTAAAAAAATAACCTTCAAAAATGTTAGTACTTTAAAGTTATAACTTATGTGGAAAAATAGATGTTGAAAGTATGTGTTCTTGGTTCAGGAAGTTGGGGTACGGCTATTTCCCAACATTTAGGTAACAATGGAGTAATTGTTAAACTTTGGGGACGTAATGTTACCCAAATCGAAGAAATTACAAAAAAACGAGAAAATACTAAATATCTTCCGCAAATAAGTCTTTCTGAAAATATTTTCCCAACTAATGACTTAGCTGAAGCTATAAATGACGTTAGTGCAATCATATTGTGTCTGCCGTCCGCTTCTACCAGATCAATCTTAGAAACAATCAAAAGTATTGCGAATTTTGAAAACAGGCGACCTCCAATCATTTCTACAGCTAAAGGCTTAGAAAAAACATCAAATAAACGAATATCTCAGGTTATCAGCGAAGTTTTTAATGATAAAATTCCGAATTTTGTTATTTCAGGACCTAGTTTTGCGTTGGAAGTTGCCAAGGGGTTACCAACAGCAATTGTATTAGCTAGAGAAGGTGAAAATTTTGAAGAAGAATTTTCGTTCTGTACAAGACTTTTTCATCGGGGATCAATGAGAATCTACACTTCGCAAGATTTGATAGGTGTAGAGCTCGGAGGAATTTTAAAAAACATAATAGCGATCGCTTCTGGTATAGGAGATGGTCTACAGCTTGGGATGAGCGCAAGGGCTGCACTTTTGACGAGAGGCTTAAAAGAATTAGAGCGATTAGTGAAAGCAGAAGGTGGATCTAAAAAAACAGCCGCAGGATTGTCTGGTCTTGGAGACCTAATACTAACTGCTACTGGTGAATTAAGTAGAAACAGAAGATTCGGAATTTTTCTTGGAGAAGGGCATTCGATCGAAGAGTCTAAAACGAAGGTTGGTCAAACAATCGAAGCAGTCACAACAGCCCAGTCAGCTTTAGAATTAGCCAATACAAAGGGAATTGAAGTTCCAATTATAGAGCAGGTAGCAGAGATATTATCTTGTAAAACAACACCCCTAAAAGCTCTCCAAGATCTAATGACACGAGAGCAAAAAGACGAATAATTGTAGAGTTCTTTACTTATCTAAATGGAATTGCTTTCGTATTTGAGTGATGGTTGGATATCGTTATTAAATATCCAACTAGAAGAAGAAAGCGATCGAAAAAACAAAAAATAAAAGCTTAAAAGAAATATGAACCTTCCTCTATTTATCAATAACTAATACAGGAAGGCTCATACTCAACTAAAAAGCGATTATAGAAAAACTTGCTAGAACCTGTGAAAAAACCTAAAAAGACCGCTCTCATCTATTAAATAGCCTTTTCAAAGCAACTTAATAGATCAAGATAAGTTATTAATCGCCATATTTGGCTACATACTTTAGAGTACAAAGAATTAAAAAAGATTCTTTAAAAAGACTAAGAAAAAATGAAAAAACTACCTTATATTATTACACTTTTCGTCTTGTTACTTTTACCTAATCTTGCATTTGCTAGCTCTGGTGGAGATCATGCTTTTGTTACGCCGCTTTTAACAGGTTTAATACTTATAATCTTAGGCGCCAAAATTGGTGGTGACATTGCTCTTCGTCTTGGTCAACCAGCTGTATTAGGAGAATTAACACTTGGTCTAATTTTAGGTAATCTTGTGTATTTTGGAATTGGAACGTTTGAGTTTCTAAAATCCGATACTTCTTTTAGTATTCTAAGTGAGCTTGGTGTCATCTTACTTTTATTTCAAGTTGGTTTAGAAACAAACATTGGCGAAATGAAAAAAGTTGGAACATCAGCTTTATTAGCAGCCATACTTGGAGTGGTTGTTCCTTTCTTCTTGGGTTATTTCGTATCCTCATATTTTATGCCTGAGTCAGAATTTTTAGTTCATGTATTTGTTGGTGCAACTTTAACAGCAACAAGCGTTGGAATTACTGCCAGAGTTTTAAAGGATTTGGGAAAAATTCAAACTCAAGAAGGACAGGTAATTCTTGGAGCCGCAGTAATTGATGATGTCTTAGGTTTGTTAACTTTGGCAGTTGTCACGGGGTTAATAGCATCGGTAAACTCAGGTCAAGAATTTGAGATATTCTCACTAGTAAAAACAATTGGTCTTGCCGTCGGATTTTTAGTCGCAGCAATTGTATTTGGTAGAATGGTAGCTCCTAAATTATTCTCATTTGCCACCAAGTTACATTCTGAAGGTCTATTATTGGCATCAAGTTTATTTATCTGTTTTGGACTTTCCCTTTTAGCGGGATTAGCTGGACTTGCACCAATCGTTGGAGCGTTTACAGCAGGTTTGATTTTAGATCCAATACAATATCAAAGACTAAAAGATCGAACAGGTGAAGCTCATATTGAAGATTTAATTGCACCGATCTCATCACTTTTAGTTCCTATCTTTTTTGTAGTGATGGGTGCAAAAGTTGATATGGGAGTATTCGCAAATCTTGATTTAGTAACATATGCATTATGCCTAACATTAGCAGCAATCATCGGTAAGCAAATTTGTGGTCTTGGTGTTGTTGATAAGCGACTTAATAAAATGGCAGTTGGTATTGGAATGATACCAAGAGGTGAAGTTGGATTAATCTTTGTTGGAATTGGCGCCGGTCTAAAAATTCACGGAGTGCCGGTTGTAAACGATGCGACTTTTGGTGCTGTTGTTATCATGGTTATATTAACAACCATGGTTACCCCTCCGTTAATTAAATGGAAGTTTTCTAAAATATAGGTTCCCTTCAGTAAAACTAGAACTAGCTCAAGATCTTGATTGGCTTGAGCTAAAACCTAACTAGAAGTTCGATGCAGATTTTCCGAAATTAACCAAAAATCTGATGTTTTCATCATCTAGGTTTATAACTTTGGCTTGACTGCATTTTTCCAAAATAGCTACGTCGTAAATCTCATCAATGCCGCCTTCGATTTGGATTGATTGAACGAGGTCGCCATTCCTAGTGTCTATTACAAAAATGCCACAACGAACATCGGTTCCGTTGCTTTCTAACCTCTTTAGAAGTTCGTCACTATAAGACGCATTACTTTTTCTTGGTAAGGAAGATCCGATAAAGGCAAGATGTTTATAAAAAACTAATCCTCTTAAGTAGCCTGGAAGTTTGATAACTTCAGTTAGAGATTTATTTTTTAGATTTACTTTGCAGACTTTTCCTGTTCCAGATTCTAAAATCCATAGTTCGTCTTTATGCCATCTAGGCGAATGAGGCATATTAAGATCATCTATTACAGCTTCATTAGTCTTAATATCCCAGATTACCCCACCTGATCCTTTGCCCGAACTCCAACCTCTTTTCACATTGGTTTTTGAAAAGGCTGAGACGTAACGAATTTTGCCATCTCTTAAACATAATCCATTCAAGTGACAACGATCTTCTGGTGTTAGTTCATCAACTATTGGTGGCTTCCAAATAGGGATGAAGTTAGATTCTTCAGTCGTCGTACATAGACATGAGTAGAGTGTGTTTACAAATACTAAACGACCATCGTCTTCGACTACGATATCGTGTGAGTCAACGTCTGCTGTAGTCCAAGAAACGTGTGGAATAAAGATATGGCTGTTTTGCTCGTGAAAACTTCCAGTTGGGACTACGTTATTAAAACGCCAAATCTGATATTTTCCTCCAAGATAAAAAGAATTGTCTTTAGTAAAAAGCCCCATCGGCCTTTCAAATTTTGAAAAATCTACGCTTAGTTTCTTGTTTTTAGCTGAAACAGTGAAGAGACAGTTATTTTGATATGTAGAAATTAAAAGATTTATATTCTCTGATTCTAGAATTAGAGGTAGGCCGATAGTTGGTTTGAAACCAATTTTGAATTCTTTTTTTTTCGCCACGAATGAACTTTATTTAGAAACGAGTTTTAAGATCTTTGTTGTAATGCCAAAATTATTAAAGTTGAATGATAGAAAAAGGGCACATAAATTTTAAATATAATCGTTGTTTTCTAAATGAAATAAAATTAAATTAAGACTTTCTTCTAAGGATTTTTCGCCAGTGTTAATTTCTAATTCTGGTTTTAGGGGTTTTTCATATAAACCGGAAATTCCAGTGAAGTTTTGGATCTCCCCACTTCGGGCTTTTTTATACATACCCTTAACGTCCCTTGTTTCACAAACTTCCAATGAAGTACTTAAGTAAATTTCAATGAAATTAGAGCAAAGACTTCTACAAAAGTCTCTAGAACTACTGTTAGGTGAAACTAATGAAACAATCGGAATAATTTGCTGTTCACTTAATATAGAAGCAAATGTTCCAATATAACTTATATGGGAATTTCTTCCTTCAGTTGAAAAGTTATAATTTGTTAATTTGTTTCTAATATCATCGCCATCTAAAATTAATGAAACCTTATTTCGAAGGTCTAAATTTTTTTTCAATTCAATAGCAAGAGTCGTTTTTCCTGAGCAGGGAAGACCTGTAAGCCAAATGACTGGGGTATGAGACCTAGTACTCATTTAAACCACTTTTAGTTGAAAATTTTGTGAACATCGTCGTTTAAATTTAAGGCTCTTAGTAACTATTCAGCTTGGTTAAAGAAACGTGATGTTACTAGAAACGGTGTTGGATTAGCAAGAGCTTATTAACTAGACCAATTCAAAACAAAAAAGTGAACTAATGTTAACCGGCTAAATGAATATATCAGTAAATTTTAAGGTTTTGCTCTACTGGACATTTGGTTTCGAATGCCGAACTATAAAGTAGTTTGAATCGCCGATGCGTTCATTTAGCCATAGCCCCCTACTCTCTGGGACAGTTTCTTCTATTTTTTTAATAAATAATAAAGGATCAGTTGGAACTATAAACCGTAGTTTTAACAGATCTGCGCTATCATTTTCATTTAAGGCAACTAAATGTTCTTTAAAATAATCGAAT
>CAYYIQ010000226.1:0-5065 GCA_964472005.1 uncultured Bdellovibrionales bacterium
CTCCTAATACTTTCAAGTGGAATTGGCTGCCAGTAAAATCTTGGGAGATTTTTAGTATTTGGATGTCGGAGTTCGGAGTGTCTCCGTATGTCAATATCTTTAGGTCTGTATTTGAAAATTCCTCAACTAGTTTTCTGCCATATTCGCTGTTAATATTAATAACGGCAGTACGTAATTTTTTTTCGCTACTGAGAAGATTATTAAAAATTACTCTTTTCGCTTTGTAGTATTCTTCAAAAGTATTGTGATAATCTAAGTGATCTCGAGTTAAATTCGTGAAAACCGCCACATCTAATTGTAATCCAGCCGTTCGATGTTGTTGAAGGGCATGTGAGGAAATTTCCATAACGCAATTCTTTACACCGGAATTCAAAGCTTGATGCATCGTTTGCGATAGTTCAATTGGGTCTGGTGTTGTCAGGGTGTCCGTGTTTGAAATAATGGTTTGACCATCTTTTGCTTTAGCTTCCGTACCTAAAGTGCCAAATCTAATACTAGGACTGCCGAGATCGTTTAGGAGATTATAGATCAACCAGTTAGTAGTGGTCTTACCATTGGTGCCAGTGATACCAATTAGCGACATCTTCGTACTTGGGTATTCATAGTAGGAGTTGGTGAAGAAAGATAAGGCTTTTCTTGAGTTCTCAACCACAATACCAGGTCGTGCACCAAGCAATTCTGATTTCTCAACAATCGCTGCAATACAGCCGTTCTCGAAGGCCTGATCTAAATACTTGTGCCCGTCGCTGTTAACTCCAGAAATTGCAAAGAAGATATCTCCAGGTTGAATTTTGTTACTTGAAAAGGTTATTCCGTTTACTACAGAGCATAGGTCTTTAGATGAGATCGTGTGGTTCGCGTGAGGTATTAATTTAATTACATCTTCTAAGGTGAGTGATTTCATTTAAGAGCCTAAAAGTTATTTAGAAAACGGTTTTTGCATTAGCTATCCAAATTTTTATTTTAGTAACGCCAATTTGAATAACCTAGGAAACGGAATGATTTCATATATAATAACACGTCTAAATGATTAAAAAAAGTAATGGGAATACCTAGGTGATTTAACAGTTGGTTTTTAACAATAGTTAGTTCTTGTGAAGATTATGGAATTGAAACTGTCTTACTTCGGTTAGTTAGGCCTTAGAAGGGTGATATAGCTATCTTTAATTTAGGAGAGAAGAATCTACTCTAGAATCGTTTGATTTTATTAGGAGGGAGTTATATCTTGAATTTACTCTATTGTTCGAAACGGGACAGAGAAGGGAGCCTTATCTTTAAAGTAATATGAATAGAAAATCATCAAGAATATATTTCTCCAAAATGCAGGGATTGGGGAACGATTATTTGTATATAAATAATATCGAACACGAACTTGAAAATGCTTCGATCGTTTCACGCGTTGTCTCTGACAGACATTTCGGTGTCGGATCGGATGGCATAATCCTTATCTGCCTGCCGACAAATCCTCAGGCAGATTTTCGAATGAGAATATATAATTCAGATGGTTCTGAGGCTGAGAGCTGTGGAAATGGTTTAAGGTGCTTTGGTAAATATATTTTTGAAAAAGGTCTTACAACTAAAACTAATCCCGTCGTGCAAACAAACTGCGGTTTAGTATACCTAGAGTTAGCAATTGAGGATGGAATTGTTCGTTCGATTAGAGTCGATATGGGTAAACCAATACTCGACCCTAAATTAATACCGCTCGCACTGGACTCAGATCTTTGTGTAAATATTGATTTCGAAATACCGGGCTTTAAGAATAAATTAACTGCGATATCGATGGGTAATCCACACGCTGTTTTTTTTGTACCAGAAGTGTCAGATTTTCTTGTTCGTGAAATCGGGCCTAGAATTGAACATGATAAATTATTTCCAAACCGCGTGAACGTTGAATTTGTAAAAGTAGTCAACCGTAAGCATTTGGAAATGCGGGTTTGGGAGAGAGGGGTGGGTGAAACTCTTGCATGCGGAACTGGTGCATGTTCAGTTCTTGTGGCAGCTGTTTTGAATGGTTTATGTGATCGAGAAGCTGTAATTAGTCTACTCGGTGGCGATATCACAATCGGATGGGATGACAAGGATAATGTTTACCAAATTGGTCCAGCCGAATGGATATGTGAAGGGTATGTTGACGTGGATCTATTCAGAGTTCAATCAAATCTAAAAGATTGGAAAGGGAACTCGTCCGCCAATTTGCACGAAGAACTTCCTGGAGAACGATTACAAATTGCTAATATGAAATAATCGTAAATTTCGATTATGGATTTATAGCACCAGATCTTGCCCATTGCCTAATATCTTTTGAAAGAGTTCGCACGAAAGTTTTTTGATCTTGTTTGAAATTTTCTTCGAATGATTCTCTTTCGCTTTGGCCATTTCGTAGGCTAGTAAAATAATTACCAATGCCTTCGAAACCGTGAGTCCGAATAATTTTTCGGGTACTAAAGAGTGATTGTGCGTATGCGGCTGGGACTATGTCCTCTTTTAGTAAAGTAAAGCCATTTTGAAGCCAGCTAAGCGGCATCGCATCATTAGACGAGATCCATTTTCGTAACGATGGGCCGAGTAGGCCGTTTATACGTCCTTCTAAGTATTGAGCAACTCCTTCATCCAACCATGCGGGGCATTTGCCGTCCGAAATTTCTGCAATAACAGCGTGTGCATACTCGTGGCGAAGCGCTCGCCCCAGTTCTGATAAATTTATTCCTTTTTTAGGGTTCAAGGGAATCGTAATCTCATTATTAAAGTACATAGCGCTTGTCCATGCAGGGGCACCAGTATATTTTTTGAATTCTGCGGGAGATAGGAAACGTAGAGTGACTTTCTTAATTGGAGTTCGGTTGAACAAGTTTGAATATTCTTCAAAGGTTGAGTTTAAAGTAGCCAATGCAAAATCGGCAATCTGCTTCTCTGTTAAAATTGTATTCTGTTCTTTTGTTTCTTTGCCAAAATATAGGATAAATCGTGGGCTTTGATAACTAGCTCTTTGGTCGGCGATTGTATTTTCCTGACCCGGATACGCTAATAATATTGTTGAGAATAAAACTAAAAATTTTAAATACTTCATACTTCTACTGCTGATTAACGTTAATGCGTGTTCAATCACTTAGTAAAAGTATCGACCGGTTAAGAAAATTTCTTGTGCGAAAAATGGAGCATCAAAGCAGTCGTTTATCAGATTATTGCAAATACCCGTCTAAATTGCTCGGAGGAATTGGATGTTATGTTAGTAATCCTAGGCTGTTAGGACGAAATGAAAAACTTATGAGCAACTCGTAGTAAGGAGGAGCGTTTGATTTGTTGATGCATTAGATGTATTTATTGCAAAAGCAGGGTTGAGTAGAAGAATCAAGAATTAGGCCGTGGTGTGGTTGTATCTCACCGCGGTTTAAGTGCACCGTTTGGTTTTAAATGCACTGGAATTCAGAGAGATTATTAGATGTCCCATGAAAATGTTGTTGTTGGTGGTGGACTGATGGGTACGATGATTGCGTTGGATTTGGCTAAATTGTCTAGACCTCCCATTGTTTATGACGACCCGGATAATCTTCATAAGGCTGCTGATCATGCTTTAGGCATCATTGAAGATAATGAAGTCCCGGGCGACGGATTTTACACGGATAAAGATTCACACGACGATTATCTATCAACCGATGCTTGGTATCGTCAATTATCCAAGTCGTCAGAAAAGTGGGCAAAGTTGATTCACTTGGGAGAAGTTCTCTACGGCTATAAGGATGTTGATAAAGACTTCAGCTTTTTGAAGACTTATGCTGCGCCGTGCCAGGCTGGGGCGACTTACGACAAAGAAATTCCTCCTCATCTACTTAGAATTGGAATTCGCTCATGTGCGAGGTTTTTCGCTCCGATTTTGGACGTTCCAAATATTTTGCGAGAACTGAGAAATGAAGCAGAATCCCACGGGGTGAAATTTGTTCCGGAGAAAATTGTTGATTTTGATCGCTTTAAGGATAGTCGTCTATTGATAAAAGCGACCGGCATCCGCAGGCTGATGGATGAGAATGATACAACGATTCGAGCTAGACGAGGTCAAACGCTGATACTAGAAAGCGATGAACCTCATGGAATCATCTCTGCAGTCGGTATGCCGGGCGACCCGATTTCATTTAATGTGGTACCGCGTAATCCTACGACAGTGGTACTCGGCGCAACTAAGGAATGGGATAACTTGATTGCAACTCCCTTCGATGAAATCTCTGAAGAGCTTTTCCGAGTCGGTTGTTTACTTTGCCCGGAAATTTCGAAAATGAAAATTGTACGGGCGGTAGTTGGATTTCGACCAGTACGCAGCAAAATTTTACTTCAAAGGAACGTTTTTCCGGATGGTCGAATTCGTTGGGACGTTAATGGAACTGGCGGAGGAGGGTGGAGCATCTGTAAGGGACTTGCAGAGCGTGTCGCAGCTGGTTCGATACCATAACTTTAAAAGTTAATTAAGGGAGTCTCATTCTCTGGTATATTTTGGTTTTACGGTACCTTAAACCGTTATCAAATATTATGATAACGAAACTTACATGTTGTTGGCGATCTAAGTTCTCTTGTCAGAAGCTATCTTAAATCGCGCTTCCTTAGACTAGTAATCTTTTTTATTAGGTGTAAACTCTTCCCATCCTTTATCTCGATCGTAATGAATGATGGTAGAACCGGATTCATTTGCCTGCACGCTTACTTTGCTAACGGCAAATCCCGGTTTTTCAGGCCGGTTAGGATTGAGAAAGATTTTGCCTGGTCTGATCACCTGAATAATAAGTATTCCTTGATCATCTTTTTCAACTCGAATGCATTCTTCTAGGCCGACAAAAAAAAGTCCAGCACTTGTTTGCTTTAATAGAGAAATTGGCACGATTGAATTTACGCCACCTGGTTTATCTGCGCAGAAACATAATTCTGCTTTTTGTGAATTCGCATCACCCGTTAAAAAATATCCAAAATACATATTAGATCCTGTTAAGGTAATGATAGCTTGTAGCTACCATCTTTTGTTGATTCAATTTCCAAATTCAATTTGGCGCCATTTTCTGCTTCAAAATACTCGACTCGA
>CAYYIQ010000227.1:0-5056 GCA_964472005.1 uncultured Bdellovibrionales bacterium
TCTGCACTTTCAAAAACCATGCTGGAACTCAAGACTGTAATTTTCTTTAAATTACCTTTCTTCCATGCGTGAATTGCCGCATCAAAAGTCGAAGCCATAATTCTTTCGTTTTCCGCGAGAAGATCATATGCAAATTCGTGAAAATAGCTTATTCCGCCAATCATCGCGGCACCCGCTAGCATGTGGGTACATTCTTGTGCGATTTCCTTAAGCAGTTCAGTATTTTTAACATCTCCCCTTACAAATTTGTAATTAGGATTACTGTCGTATGATTTTTCTACGTAACCATACTTAGAATAGTTGTCGATTCCATAAACTGTCCAACCATGATTTAGAAATTCTTCGACTACGTATCCGCCGATAAAACCAGCACTACCAGTAATTAAAATCTTTTTATCCATTTTTACTCTTATTTCCTCTTGTATAAATTTATCGCATTTCAGCTTTAACCAAAAAAATGTTCAAACAAGCGATAACCAAATATTCAGACCGAGATGGTGCTTAGTTAAAGATTAGACCGCTGTAAATCACTAATAGCAGTAGTCGAAAGTACTTTCAAGAAGATAGATTGCTAATTATAGCGCTTGGCATTTGAATTAGTTAGAATAAATGTTGAATGGTCAAAATAGCTTAATAAATCTATCGCCCCAAGGTCACTCGGCTACCCGAAGCCCAGCAGGAAACGGCTATTTTTCGCATTGGGATCGCTCAGAAATATAATGAATGTATAGTAAACTATTATCTCAGAGGTGCAATCTGAGAAGAACTCAACGGGCGGGTTATAACTTAAACAACTGGTATCACAAAAACTTTGTTCTTATGTAAACTTCCAACCGTGCCAGAAATAATTTTAAAATGATTAGCTTGTCATCCCTTAAAAAAAAGGAATGACAAGAAATGTTCTACTGAACTTAAAGAAAGTCACACGAAAAGAATGTTTTAATCAAACAAGGGTAGTACGGGTCTAACAACTAAGCGCTTTTTCTCAACTCGTTCTCCACGCTTCGTCCTGGTAGAACCTCTAGCTGTTGTCTATTAAAGATACCCCAAACATCTACACATGGCTTAGTTAAGTTTAATTTTCTGTATTCCTTATGCGGTGTACCGATAACAATTAAATCTGAATCAGCCACTACTTGACCTAACTCAAGATCGTTTTCTAGAAATGGATCATGACAAAAGACTTCAGCACCTTTAAATTCCAATCCTTTTTTGACTCTAAAACTTAAAGACTCACGAATATCGTCGTTTTCTGCTTTAAAAGTCATCCCTAACAATGCCACCTTTTTACCCCACAAACTGCCGTCTAAACTGCTACAAGCTTTATCGACTATAAAACCTGCAAGCCCTTCGTTAACAAGCATAGCAGAGTGTCCCATATAAAACTGATGATCAAAGAAACTAGCCAATTGCATAGTATCTTTAAACAAGCATGGTCCTGCTGCTAAACCAGGCATTTTATAACCGTTTGCACGAGGATAATCTAATCGGATTGCGTCGAATATCTTGTAGAAATCTACTCCCTTCGATTCCGCAATCATGTAAAATTGATTTGCAATAGCAAATTCCAAGTATCTCCAAGAATTAGCCATTAACTTCGTCATTTCTGCTTCGATCGGATTAAGTTTAATTATCTTAGGTGCAATTCGAGCAAATACCGAATATGCTAGATCAAAGGCCTCATCTGTAAAAGCAGAAACGATTTGCGGAAGTGAGTCAATCTCTTCTAATGCAAATCCTTGTGCAACTCTTTCAGGGCAAAACGCGATATGCACTTTTTTATTATGCTCTTTTAATCGAGAATATAAATGCTCCATCGTCCCTGGAAATAGCGTCGATCTCATTATAATAAGTGCATTTTCCTTCAATAGAGGAATGTAATGATCAAAGATCTTTATTACATCGGATAATTTTGGATTAAGATGTTCGTCAACCGGTGTGCCGATAACAAATACCGCACAGTCAACTTTTTCACAGACTGAACCATCAGTAGTTGCAACGAGTCCCATCTTTCGGGCGCTTTGTAATTCTTCGTCACCACCTCTTTCCAAAAATGGAAATTTGCCACTGTTGACAAGATCGACAGCCGCTTGATCAATATCAACCAAGCTGGTTTGGAAACCACATTCTTGAAATTTAACACCCAATGGTAGCCCTACGTGTCCGCAACCACCAACGACAACTATACTTTCGATACTATTCATTTAAAACTCTTTTTTATAATATTCAATTTCTACAAATCTAAGGCTTCTCTGCGACTACAAAAGTTTGAGCTCCGAAAAACTTCCATAATATCGGGAACGACAAATATGTTTTTATAAGCATTTTTGTTGGTAAGAGTGCTCCGATACTACCCAAATTGCTTTTAGCCGTATAGGGTAAAAATTGAGGAATTACTTCTTTCACTTTAAAACCATTTACCATTAAGCCTTCCACAAGAGAAAATTCGGTTAAGGCGATATGATGATCAACGTAATCCCAGTACTTTACCCCAACATATCTAATATTAGGTTGAAGAATCATAATCTTACCACCCTTCTTCAAGACCTTAAAACATTCCGAAAGAACGTCCATTAAAATTTTCTTATCGGGTAGATGCTCTAAAAAGTTACTCATAAATATAACGTCTGGAGCTTCAGGTAGATGCTTAGATAATTCTGTCGCAGGTATTTGATATACCTTGACACCTGATTTTTCTAAATTCATCACGTGACTCGAAAGATCGACCGCAATTCTCTCTTTCGTTTTAATCTTAGTGATAAACAAACCATCTCCAGCGCCGATATCGAGTACGACATCTGTGGGCTTCAAATACTTTGAAAAAAAGTCATCAACAAGAACTTCCCATGTCTCATTCCGAACCTTCTCTTGTTCGGGACTGAATCTATTCGTGTAGATTTCAAGCTCTTTACCAATACCTTCTTTGTTAACTTCGTCCAATTGTTTCACGTTTGTTTCAGTATTCACTTCGCTCCTGTTTAAGTTCTACTTATAGTTTATATAAAATGTTTTAAAATTGGTTTTAATCCAGGTGATCGCCTTAAGACAGCTCTAAAAATCCTTTTAATTTCTCCCTGCTTTAGAATCCAGATTGCTTTTTTAACCTGAGTTTTTAATTTATAAAGTCTCCCAACTCCTGGTGTAAAATGTAACGCGAGCGCCTTTGCTGATTGCCGACGACCTAAGGAATCTAAAGCAATAAGCTTAGAGATATTGAGGTTTTCGTCTAGTGGGTATTTTGCTTCAGCCAAAGCCTTTATGAAAATCTTACAACTTGAATCAACATTTTTCAATTCGAGCTCAAAAATACCTTTCGATCCACCTGATGGTCTCAGAATCTTATTTAAAGTAACGAAAACATAACTATTTGGCTTAATGTTTTTCAAATCACTTTCCCACTTCCCGATCGTAATTCCTAAACAATTTTTAACCTTACAAGCTACGCTACCTCTACCAACATCTCCAGAAACTTTATCTAAACATAATTGCAATGCCCAGATTCCTTCTGCAGGATAAACAAAGGTTTGCTTAACGGGATGATTTTGATCGAGCTCTAATACCACTTCATTACCTTGCGGAGACAAATAAGGAGAGCTGTTAAAATTAAAACTCGTAGCTGGTTTTGAGACCTTTAAGACCTCTGGTTTTTCAAGAAAGTTCATCAATGGCTCAATCGTTTTATCCCAACTAAATCTTTCGCGAACTAACTTCTGGGCGTTTTCAGATTTTTTCCTGACGATTTCTTCACTTCCAAATATTTCATCTAAGGCCATTTTTAAATCATCTGGTGATTCTGGATCAACTGTCCACCCAGCATCGTAATCCCGAATATGATCGCTTATCTCCGAATAATGATTATAAAGGACTGGTAAGCCACACCATAAGTACTCAATGGTCCTTGTAGTAAAAGCTAGTTCACGTTCGAGATTGTATCTCATTAACTCAACAGCGACGTTTGCTTTACTATATTCGGTTAAAAGTTCATCCCTACCGACATACCCTTTAACCTGTATTCGCTCATTATTGTCGGCCAAAGCTTTTACTTTCTGAAAAATAGAAATGATTTTTAGTTCATCTGCCGAAGGAGACTTATTTTCATGAGGAGTTCCGAAAATTTTCAAAACACCATTATCCCTAGAATCAATTTCGCTACAAATCTTGAATATCGCATTGGATTGGTCTTGCCATGGGAACCACCCCCCACCGCTTACGAACAAAGGTTTTTCGTCCGCTGGCGTCTCGATACGTTTAAATGTTTCTGGGGCTAAAGAGATCGGAATGTACCTAATAAAATGTTCATCTTGAGGAATTCGACCAGCCTGAAGTAACCAACCATAAAAATACATCTTCTGTTTTTGCCCTGCTGTCAATAAGCAGTCGGCTTTTGAAAAAACATTTAACTTTTTCGTTATATCTGGAGTCTCCCCCCATAGCGATGTTTCGATTAACCGAGATCCATGGAGGTCGATTATTAGAGGAACATTTGGTTTGAATGTTAAATTATAATGATCCCAATTCGAAGAGTATATGACTGCATCTGGTTTTACTCGATTATAGATCTCATCTTGAGTATGCCACTCCCACAAGTTTTCTCTAACGTCTTCTGGAATTTGATCAAAATATTTTTTAGTTAAAAACGTGAACGAAGGCATAGACGCCACAACATCAACGCCCCGACTTTTTAAGCCTTGGTATATTTGCCAACATCGAAGCCCTCCACCACTGGTTGGAAGTGAGCCAAATGGCATCGTATCATTACTGAATAAAAGTACCTTCACAAATAAATAATGCTAAATTAGGTCATTAAATGTCACGGACAGTAACACTATAGAAACATTGTTTCTAGTAGGAAGATTGTATACTTGGGAATTAAAATTTTGACCAATTTAAGAATTAACATATTAAATTGATCTTTTACTTGGTGGCATTTACTATTGTCCACAATATACAGCGGCATACAAACCCTAGTAAATAACTCAACTTGTATTCTATTTTTTCAAGAACAAAAAACCGCTCTTTTTAACTTCAAAACGATCTGCACATTCAGCTATTGTTA
>CAYYIQ010000228.1:0-5045 GCA_964472005.1 uncultured Bdellovibrionales bacterium
TTTGAACGCCGACGGAATTTGTGCCAGCGTTAGCTGGCGCGCCGCTCAAAATTTTAATTATCACTTTCAATAAAGATTCTCAGATTGCTTATGCAATCTTTAATTTCTTGATCCAACGGATTTGTGTCGGTCAATTCGTCAATTTTCTTTACTAACTTTTGAAACTTATTATCGCCAGTTACTCCAAGTTTTGCTTCAAGCTATGAAGATGCGTTAACGACACTTCAAAAAATTAATGCCCTTGATATTAAACTATTATCATTGCCACATAGTGGTGTTTTGAGCGGAGATTTAGTTGCGAAGTATTTAACCGAGCTACCGCTGGAAATGGAGAGATATCGAAAGAGTTTTCAGCAACAAATCGAAGAAGGCCTGCTGATAGAAGAAATCGTCGCGACGGTTTCTGCAGATTGGGTCGAAGACGGACGTTTTCCTGAAGGGCCATTCCATGACGCCCATAAGAAATTAATCGAAGAGATGGTCAAAAATTCAAGGGTTGTTGACGACAATCAGGACCAAGAGGAAAATTAAAATATTAAATCTCTGAATAGACTGAGATTTGACAATTATTTTGGTCTCGCGAGAACTTTTTCGTGGGATCAGAATTTTAAAACGCTATTTTTGTTTGTAGAGATTGCGTTTTAAGTATTCAAAAAAATGTAATAGGGTTGGATCAAAAGTCATCGTATCGTTGTTCAACTCTTCTGCTAAGCTAATTGCTCTTGCATCTTCTTTCAAGCCAATAAAGCAAACTAAGATTCCCACACGACTGGAGTTGAAAAAAAGAGGGTCTTGTGAAGCGACTCTGAAGTAGTTTGCAGCAATTGAAAAATTGTTCTGTTCAATGTTAATCGCACCTAACAGAAGTTGGACTGCGGTTGATTTTTCACCGATCGCAAGAAGTCCTAGGCATATTTTTTCAGCTTCTTTAAAATAACCACAGATGTATAGATTTCGCGCTAGGCTATAGAATCCTTGAATAAGTTCTTTTGAATAAGGGTTTAACGCCATGATACCCCCATCCAGTTAAGTGCCTGTGCGAGCATCTCATATTCGTGTTGCAGACTCGATCTGGTGTCATCGTCTATAGTGTCTGAATTTAAAGAGATTTCGATAGATTTTATTTTTTCAATGATCAGATCGCTGTTTTCTGCCACAACTTTAAAATGGCCCAGGTTTGGCACAAGTGCGGCTGCGATTTTGTTTACTGCATATTCTTTTGAGGGGGTTTTATTCATTTTAAAATTACAACTATTTTTAATGACTTGGATATGCACTCTCGTTAAAAATTCTAAACTAGCTGGAATTCTCGTCGGAGATAGCTATTTCTTTCTGCCAATCGACAGACGACTAGAATGCGCTTTTATCACCTTAAACTGAAGGCTGTTCAAATTTACCCTAGTATAGGTTTTATCTACTTTTTCGGCAATCTGTAATCTTCTATCGAAATCATGTTGATAATATAGCTAAGAGCGAGCGAAAGGTCTTGAGATCTAATAATTTAAATCGCGATTTCAACATTAATTAAAGGTTCGAGCGTATTTGTTGTTTGGTCGCATTCGAACCTTCGTTTTCTTGTATTTCTTGAATAATTTCAGATTTGCTCATTTTATGATTGCTGTAAAAATCAAATTTTTCTTTGAATACTAAACCTAATGTAGAGATGAAAAGAAAGATATTGAGAAACATCATAAAAGTTTTTATGGAATAAATATATGAAGGTAAATTGCTAAATGTAGTAAAGGTGATTTCAGAGCTAGATATGTTAGCAATAATTTGTTGATAGAGAACAAACAAAAATAGAAGAGTTATCGTTAAGGCTGCTATAGCGATTGTAATATTACTACTTCTATTACCCCCAATATTTTTTTTAAAGTTCCCATCTTTGTATCTCCTAAAGGGGAGAAAGAGGAATGAGGATTGATATAAAGACGTAAGGAAAGTGAGAAAAGTGAAAGTCAAAATGATCTTCAATGATATCGCGAACCAAGTTTTAGATAACTCGATTGACGAGTTCAGGTCAGTCGGATCTCCTTCTAGCCCAAAAGGAAATAGTAAATCGAGGTCATTTGGGAAAAATAAAAATATCGATAGAGTTATGTATACATAGGTCGAAATAATTTTCGAGGTGTAGGAAAAAGGAAAAATCCCGTTTTCTTTCAAGGTCTTTATTTTCGAACTTGAAGGCGGATAGATATTCTCGTTAGGTTTCATTGTTAGAATAAGATCTCCAATGATTTTTGAGAGAATAGTTTGAAAATAATGGAAAGAATAAAGGCCGTTGTGGCCAATAATCCAGTGAAATGGAGAAATTGAATGACTGTGCTCTTTGATGTGACGGCGATGCTGGATACGAGGCCGATATTAAATATAAGATAAAATGTTATAATAACTGCTAGGAGGCCAGAGAGTGTAGTTGCTAAAGCAAGTTTAAGGTTTATTAGATACCCTTCACTAAATATCCAAAATAGAAGTATGTCTGATGATAATAGAGAAAAAGCAAGATAGGCAAAAATAGCAATCGACGTTGATATTTCTATTCCTGAAAATTTATTGCAGGTAAACCCAAAGAGGAAATTAGTTATAATAGAAGTGATTATGAATAGGGCGACTATGGCTAGTAAAGTAGAGAAACATTTGAATGCTATTATTGGAGAGATCGTGCTTAGAATTAGAAACGGGTCATAGACGAACCTCTCTATATTTGAAGAGTTGAACCAATGGGCTTGGCTAGCGCCTGCAATTATTGTGAGTGATATGGCAAAGAGTATGATGCCGGGTAGGATCACTGAAATGTTTTTCCCCATTCGTAAAAAGGCTGTTAACCTCCCCAAATTTTAGTCGCAAAATCTTTAATTGCAGAGAATATGTAAGAGGAGAATACGTATCCGCTCAAGAGAGAGCCGGCGAGCTTAGTTAAAACGGAAATCGCCGGGTCGTTGACCTGGGTGATTACACCGATGAATATCGAAATTCCAGCCGCAATAAATAGGCCTGAACCAAGTACTAAGGTTAAAATTACACTTAGGTTAAATGCATTCCAAAAATAAAATAAATCTTCCATTTTAGTTAGATAAGTGAACTGAGTATTTTGGTTGATATTAATGATATGCCATCGACACTAATAAATGCCAAAAGCTTTAACGGGAATGCTAAAGCAGCTGCTCCCAATGATTGTATACTTAGTGCTGTAAAAAGATATGCAACTATAAGATCGATGATAATAAAAGGTAGAAGTATTCTAAATCCACTAGATAGTGCGGACTTCAATTCGCTTATAACGTAACTCGGAGCGATAATCTTCCAGTCGTTCAATCCAGGAGCTGCGGTAGGTTTATTCTTTAAAACTATTTCTTGTACCTTTACTTTTTGTTCTTCGGATACTTTGTCTTGGATGTGACCTTTCCAACTTTCCAAGAAACGATTTATTGAATCACTAGAGGTGGACGTTTGAGAGAAATTAGCGGAGTTAAACGATTCAACTAAGTTGTCCTGCATCGTATAAAAGGCCAATGAAAGTGAAACAGCTATTACGGATAATCGTGCTGCAAATCCCGATATTCCTAAGCCGTAAAAAAGGATTGAAATGATAATAGTTATTCTGAAAAGCGGACTTAAGATTAGAATAAGTAAGCTTATGCTTAGAATAGTGGCAAAAGGTTGGTTTAAAAAATTTAAAAACGAGTCCAAGGAGTTGATATCCTAAAAATATAATTACTAACAGAATTAAGGAGTTACCATCTAGTGGTATCCACGACGCGCTATAAGTATAGCCTTTGCAAGTGGGAGGCACCAGTCATAAATTTATTGTGAAGTTGGCAATAGTACTGTGGTTGGTAGTAGATTACTAGTTTGAATTGTTAGCTTTGATCATTTCAGCGATCTTCATACCATCGATAGCTGCTGACACGATTCCGCCCGCATAACCCGCACCCTCTCCACAGGGATAAAGCCCAGATATTTCTACGTGATTACCTTTTTCGTTTCTAGGTATCTTGATAGGGCTCGAGGTTCTTGACTCAACCCCGACTAATACGGCATCTTTTGTGCCATAAAGAGGGTTTTTTTTAACAAATTCGATCAATGCTAGTTTTAATCTGGAACTTACAAATTTCGGAAGTACATCTCTCAAATCGGACGGTGAGATTCCTCGCTTATACGACGTTTTAGGAAGTGTGCTGCTTGCATGTGATGAAATGAAGTCTTCAACTCGTTGAGCGGGAGCAGTAAATTTACCACCTCCTATTTCAAAAGCTTTTTTTTCAATTTCAGCTTGAAAATTGAGACATGCAAAGACTCCATCGTTATCATTTTTTTTAAGAGTCTCTTTTTTAATCTCCACGACTAAGCCTGAATTTGCAAAATATGAACCCCGGGTTGATGGGCTCCAGCCATTTACCACGACTTCGCCATCTTCGGTGCTTGCAGGACAGATTATTCCTCCGGGGCACATACAGAATGTATACACACCACTTGAATTTGCTTGGGTGACGAGCGAATAAGATGCCGGGGGGAGCGCTGGTGATTGGTAATGGTTTTTATACTGTATTTTGTTAATGACTTCTTGGGGGTGTTCGATTCTTACTCCAAGAGCAAATGATTTGGCTTCTATTGCAATGTTCGCTCGATGCAAGGCGTAAAAGATATCTCTTGCAGAATGTCCAGTTGCAAGTATTAAATTTTCCACTTCCATTTTGCCTTTTGAAGTGTCGATAGAAACTAATTTGCTCGATTTGGTTTGAAAGTCAGTAACCTTCGTTGAGAAGTGAATTTCACCTCCACAATCGATAATGGATTTACTTATGTTGTTGATTATTACTGGTAATTTATTTGTGCCGATATGCGGATGAGCATCGATCATAATTGATCTATTGGCACCAAAAAATACAAGTGTTTCGAGTACTTTTTGAACAGATCCTCTTTTGTTAGAACGGGTATATAATTTACCATCGGAAAATGTTCCAGCACCGCCTTCTCCAAAGCAGTAATTACTATCGGGATTTAATGTCCCTTGTTTCATTAATGCGGCAAGATCCTTTCGACGA
>CAYYIQ010000229.1:0-5019 GCA_964472005.1 uncultured Bdellovibrionales bacterium
CAATTATAAGTCTGGAGTTCTTGTTTAAAATATCTTGTAACAACATTTTGTTGTCTATTCCTGTTTAGTCTTAAAATACGTTAATAAATCTCTTGGATTTTCGATTGTAACTTCAGGTGCTAATTTAATTAGGTCTGCGATGTCCCCATAACCAAAGTTTACAGCACAGGATGCAATACCGGCGTCTTTTGCACTTAGAATATCGGTAACTGTATCGCCGACCATTAGGCTTTCATTCTTCTGGTACCCAAGAAGTTTCAAGATCTCAATGATTGGAAACCCGCTTGGTTTGCACTTTCGGAATGCATCTCTTCCGTATACATTTGAAAGATACTTTCTAAGACCAAGAGCCGAAACGAGTGGATCACAAAATTTTTGGAGTTTGTTACTTAAAATAACTTTTTCGATAGCAAGAGTAGAGTTAAAAAAATCTAGCCAACCTTCGTAAAGCTGGGTATTTGCCGCAATGTTCTCAATGTATGTCTTATCGAAAAAACTCTGAAATTCTTTTAGCGACTGCGTCGGAACGTTCATATCTATGAGTGGTTTTATACCAGTTCCCACATGACTCGCGACCAACTCTTCTGAGAGAGGAGGGAGGCCAAAATATTCAAAACTTCGATTAAGAGTAGAAGTTATGTCTTTTTTCGAGTCAACTAAAGTTCCGTCTAAATCTATGATTACTAATTTATACATTTGCAGATACTAACTTGAAAACATTATTAATGGCACCTCCTCTTTTTACAAGATTACTAGAAGAGGTAGGCTTATATAAAAGAATTAGTAGTCTGACTTACGTGGGTTTTTCCTTGATTTCAAATACTTATCGCGGTTGAACCTAGTTCGATCGCGGAACTTCAGTAAAAAGCTTCTATTGCCGATAATATAGACAGGTAATTAAGGATGATTAACTATGAGTTTAGAAGAACTAGCGGCTCAGTTTGGATCTTATCGTGAGATAACAAACTATAATCTCAAAAGACAGGTAGGAAATAGCACTCCAACAGTCTCTGAAGGGGCAAGCGAAGTCGATCGGCCTGAATCTAGCAAACCTAATAATGACGGCGCAGTCGTTAATCATATTGCTGATAGTGGATTCAATCAGAAATTGTATAAACATATTTCTGATCATTATGCTGGTGACGGGCAAGTATCAAAAGATGTTAATTTCAAATTAGCGGCAAAAGACGTATCTATTGCTGGTAATTTAAATCAATATAACCCTAGTGCTGGTGCTCTGTATGCTGGTTACCGAACTGCTAGCTTTAGCTATAATTCTCAAGCACGATTTATATCTGGAATAGATTCTTCCACGAAACTGTCAGATGATATACGTAGGATCTTTAAGGTTTAATCTTTGCCCAACTCAGAACCCTTAAATAAAATTCCATTTCATTTAAGGGGAAGTTAATCGCCTTATTCTGAGATCCTGACTTTTAGTCGATAGGGGGCACCCTTCACATAGAATGAACCATTCGCACCCTCAATTTTTTTGCCATTGTTGATTAATGGTATCCACGGAGATATTAATTCTTGCCCTTCGCCTGATAGTTCGAATGTCCCATTGGTATCTATCTCTAAAATTTTTTCATACCGTTCATTAAATTTGATATTAGCAATGCCTTTGATAAGACCTAGGTTAGATTTAAATCCGACATCCTGAATATTAAGCAAGTTGTTTTCAACGTGAGCTCTCGCAAATAAATCCACCTCTGTAATAGGTGGAAGTTTTAATAGTGGAGATGAAATTAACTTTGAAGTATCGATATAACCTCCAGCTATTCTTATTACGGCGTCTCCAACTGTGTCTATCGGATTCGGATCGAGCTGTAAGTCTAAGCTAATTTGCGCCTTTCCTAAAATGTTTAGTTTCCCGCTAACAGGGAAGAGCTGTAGGTTGAAGTCGTTTATATTGCAATTAACTACTGCGGACTTTTCGCGTATCAAACTTAAGAAACTTTTTGAATTGGCCGTGCAGTTGAGACTGCCGGCATAAAGAATAGAAGTCAGGTCTATTTTCGGGGGGAAAAAGGATTTGAATTCTATTCTCAGATCGTCGAGCTTGTAACTTTGTAAAGAATTATTTCTATCTTTAATTTTTATCGAGACACCTTTTGCGTTTAGCACCTTAAAACTTTCGTAATTCAATTCCAAAATTCCTATGCCAATCCCATTATCTTTTGCAAGATCGACTAAACGTTTCAATAGGAATTCTTGGCCACGAGGAGCGATAATTGAAGGTAGCCTTAAAGCCAAAAAGGCAAGTATGAAAAATAGGATGTATCTTTTTGTTTGGTTTTTCAAGGTTAACTCAAAATATTTTAGTTTTTGATTTCTTGAATACTAACAATTTCGAATACAACCGAGTTTGATTTATGGTCGGAGCTCTTCGCGATATCTACCTTCTGTACGAATACAGGGGGAGGCCCTTGCTCCAGAGATTTCATAATGTTCACGATTTGTTCGAAACTACATTTTCGTATCTTAATGGTAAATTTTTGCGCTAAGAATTCTGCACCTAGTTCGATTTTGTCCCGAGACGGTATTAGTTCGTAAGTATCAGAGCCAATTTCGGTTTTCGCAATCTTATCGAGATGATTTGTAAGTTGTTCGTATGAAAGTGAACTGTTTAAATATTTGGTGGTGAGATTAAATAGTTTAGTTTTTAAATTTTTGTGTTTGTATGCGAGCAATTCAACCTGAGCAATCGAAGACTCCTTTCGAATGGTGCTTATTTGCAGGTCATTATGGTAGTTTACCACGCCACTTATCAACCAGTAGATAAATACCAATGCAAATGCGACTGCGGTAATATTGACTAGTAGCCGTTCCCTAACAGAGAGAGATTGGTAGTGATTTCTTATTTTTTCGGTTGGTTTTATGAAGTTAGTCACAAAGAATTATTTCTCCAACTATTGGTTTTCTGTTTTGAGAACTAGCGTTTTCTTCTGCAGTTAAAGTTGTTTGACAGAATTTATTGGGATATTGAGTTTTAAGAGAAGCTAAAAGTGAATCTAGTTTTCCCGAAGTAGGGTAGTCTTTAACCGTTCCCCTAAAACTCATGCCATCGGATGAAATTGAAATAGAGTCTATTTCGCAATCAAGGTTCTCGGGAATCAATGTGGAAAGAGTGTAAAGCCAATCAATCGGGGAAAAACTTGACACTCCATTGAGATTTCCTAATTTGGTTTCGAGTTCGGAGATAGAACTTTCAAGTTCCTGAATTTCACTTCCTTTCTGAATAGGCCGCCCCAGTTCCTGGGCTGTTAAAGTGTAGGCTTTCTCCGAAAGAATGTTATTTTTCTTAATCGGAATTAGGAATTTGAAACAAATCGTTAGTATCCCAAAAAGTATTACTAAGGCGATGGGTGCGATTTGATCAAGAAATGCTTCTTTCAGTTCGGTAAAGGGGGCTCGATAGCGATATAAGCCTTCTCTAAGGTTAGGTAAGCTTAGCTCTTCGTCGTTTTTCTCGTTTACAAGATAGGTAAATGTTTGGAATGAGTATAATGCAAAAAGAAGCTTTGTATTTACAATCTCTTCTACGTTTTCTGCATATTCCGGTTCCATATATTCAATTTGAAAGTTCGGTAGTCTTTTTAAGACGTCCTTGGTCTCTTGATTGATATTCGCTGGACAAAATAGCAAATGACTTATCTTTTCGTCATTCTCGCCACTCTCAATTTTTGATGCATTTTTGGAAATAGCAATATGGGATTCGAAATATGGCAAAAGAAAGTTGTTTTGAAGTGGGAGTGAAAGTTTTCTTGCATGGAGCGTGTCTTTCCCGGAAAGGATTGAAATAATTCCTTCTCGTTTTAAAATCTCTGAATCATTGTCCGTTGAAAGATAGCCAATTGAGATCGAGTAGTCCTTGTTTAAATTTAAGTTGTCATCGGATTCAGATGCCAATTGCAAAGCCATAAATAGAGGCTCAAGCAAAAATGTTTCTGAGGTTATGGTTTCAAAATTAATTCCATTTTCGGAAGAAACTCTTAAAATATTTTCGAAAATTGGTTTGTTGACGTATGAGATAAAATATCGATACGTCTCGTCAATTTTGGTAGGGTGATCTTTTACAATAAAGTGAACATCGTCCAAGTCAAATGGAACTTTATCTTGAAGTTGCAAGGGGATGATTTTCTCGGCTTTCTTGGGATCCTCAAATGGTAAGTCTAGTTCCAATGTATGAGCTATCTCTGAGGATATGAAAGCTAGGGACTCGACGTAAGATAAACTAGGATAGGTGTTAAACGTTTCTGATTCGGGCGCGTCTTCTTCGCTTGAATTTGACTGTGGTATGGTCGAATAGCTCCCATGTTCTAACACCAAGGCATTTTCAGCTTCGGCAATAACCCAGTGAATTTTGTTTTTTTCTATGTACGCAGCGAGATAATTCATATTGTCTATAAATCACACATTAAATTAATTGAAAATAGGTTAGTTTTGTTATTCTTTGGGCAGTAGTGATTTATCTTTTAGGTGGTCCAAAAGGGAGGGCGGTTCTAAAAGTTTCATGATCATTTTCGTTGTCAGGGTCCCCAACTTCTAAAGTCACTTCTACCAAGCTCGGCGAAACCGCATAAAATGAATTTAATTCCTCAATCCATTTTCCTTGTTGGCGAAATCTAAAATTTAAACTTCTAATATTCTCCGCAAGAACTTTGGTAATAATAGGTGCTAAATTTTGATTAGAGTTTACATGAAGATTCTCAGGTAATTTCCATATCTCCATTATTAGGGAATTTAGATTGGCGTTGTTTTGATCGGCCTTCTTTAAATAGTAACGTGCTTCAACTTCCCCGTAGAGTGCAGGGATTTGAGGATTTGCATAGCGACTTGCAATTGTCGATATTCTTAACACTTTTGCGCCGTTAGAATCTCCTTGAGCATTATCGTAAGAAATGGTTTTTTGAGTGCTGCCCGAGTAACCTGGGATGGAAGTACCCGTGCTCTGGATATTAGAAAGTCCACCATCTCCCTTAGATGACAACTGTAGTCTTAATTCGGAGAACACTC
>CAYYIQ010000230.1:0-4987 GCA_964472005.1 uncultured Bdellovibrionales bacterium
AAAGATTTTATCGTAGATTCATACCAAATTTATGAAGCTAAAGCGCATGGCGCTGATATCATTCTTTTAATTGCTGCATGCTTAACTCGTGAGGAGGCATTAGATTTTGCAAACATCGCCAAAGACTTAGATCTAGAAGTTTTGTTGGAAATCCATGATGAAAGCGAATTGGAATATTTATCTGACTCTGTTGATATGCTCGGAGTTAATAATCGTAATTTGAAGACGTTTAAAGTTGATCTTCAAATGTCTAGGGACATAGCAAAGCATAGCGGAATTACAATTCCTAAGATTTCAGAAAGCGGAATTACAAGTGTCGACGAAATTATCGAGTTATCTCAACTTGGGTTTGACGGATTTTTAATTGGCGAAAATTTTATGAAAACTGATGATCCTGCACAGGAATGTAAAAATTTCTTAAACCAAATAAAATCTAGGGCCAGTTAAGTGAAATTAAAAATTTGCGGTATCACTGATCAAGCTAACCTTAACGAGTTAATGAAAGTTGGGACTGACTTGGAGTACTTCCCAGATTACTTTGGTTTTATCTCGTATGAAAAAAGTAAGCGATATGTTTCTGCAAGTGATGTTCCACAATTATTCAGAGCAATTAGTCAGTCTATTAAAAAGGTGTTGGTAGTTGTCGATATTTCTAAAGAAAAATTAGCAAGCTACCTCCAGGGGAATAATTTTGATGCAATTCAATTTCATGGCGATGAGACCGAATTTGAAATTAAAGAATTTAGATCAAAGTATCCAACAATTACAGTAATTAAGGCCATAAAAGTTGAGTCAGAAGACGATTTAAAAGATCTCGAACACTATTCGGAATGTGTTGATCTGTTTCTTTTTGATGCGGCGGGGGGAAATCCAGGCGGGAATGGCGTGAAGTTTTCGTGGAGCTCTCTCGAGGCCTACACATCAAGAGTCCCATTCTTCCTAAGTGGGGGAATTACGTTTGATGACTTTGAAGATGTTAAAAAACTTGCAGCGCATTGCCCTCAACTAATTGGCATTGATGTTAATAGTGGTTTCGAAGATACGCCGGGAATAAAAAATTCGGGAAAAATCAAAAATTTACTTAGGAGTTTAAAAGATGAATTATCAAGTCAATAAAGATGGTTATTTTGGAGAATTTGGAGGGAGCTTTATCCCAGAAATGCTTTATCCAAATATTAGTCAACTACAGAATAGTTATCTTGAGATAATTGAATCGGCCGAGTTTAAAAATGACTTTAAAACTTTATTAGAAGAGTATGCCGGTAGACCTTCCCCATTGTCAGAAGCTAAAAGGTTGTCGGAGAAATATGGCACAACAATTTTTCTTAAACGAGAAGATCTTAATCATACAGGTTCACACAAAATAAATAACGCATTGGGCCAAATACTTTTGGCTAGAAAATTAGGTCGAAAAAGAATTATAGCAGAGACAGGCGCCGGCCAACATGGAGTTGCTACCGCAACTGTTTGTGCGCTTTTTGGCATGGAGTGTGTTGTTTATATGGGGGAAGTGGATATCTCGAGGCAAGCTCCTAATGTTGAACGAATGAGATTACTTGGTGCTACTGTAAGGTCCGTTACTTCTGGAAGTCGGACGTTAAAAGATGCAACAAACGAAGCTTTAAGAGATTGGATCGCTAACCCGGTTGATACCCATTATATAATAGGATCTGCCGTTGGACCTCATCCCTATCCCGACATGGTTGCAAGATTTCAGGCTATTATAAGCGAGGAAATGAAGTTTCAACTTAAGAAGAAAATTGGAAAAGAAAATCCCGATTACGTGATTGCTTGTATTGGGGGTGGAAGTAATGCAATTGGGTCGTTCTATCACTTCTTAAATGATGATGTGACAAAATTAATTGGGGCTGAGGCTGCTGGGCAAGGAATTGAGACAAACTTTTCTGCTGCTACGATCAATCTGGGTAGAACTGGAGTCCTTCATGGTTCTAAAACTCTTTTAATGCAAACTGCTGATGGTCAAGTTTTAGAAGCGCACTCGATATCTGCGGGGTTGGATTATCCCGGTGTTGGCCCGCAACACGCAGATCTATTTATGAAGAAACGTGTTAGTTATTTACCAGTGACGGACGAGCAAGCACTTGAGGCGGCACTTGAAGTGACAAAACTGGAGGGAATTCTTCCAGCCTTAGAAACTGCTCATGCATTTGCACTGTTGCCAAAGTTGAAATTTAAGAAAGATGAAAGCGTGGTGATTTGTCTTTCAGGGCGTGGGGATAAGGACTTAGAGACGTATATGAATTATCGTAAGAAAAAAGAACAAGGTAGCTAGAGAATGAAACAAGGTATCGTCAATTTAAAACAAGTTCTTTCGGGAGAAGCTCCTGTAATCTCAATTTTCACGACGGCTGGTTTTCCTAAGTTAAATGATACGGTAGATATCTGTATTGCTTTGGATAAAGCTAAGGCGGGATTAATTGAAATTGGAATTCCATTTTCCGATCCAATTGCAGATGGTGAGACTATTCAAAGATCAAGTGATATCGCCCTAGCGAATGGTATGACGTTAGAGAAGATCTTTGAGCAAGTCGTCGAAATCCGTAAATCCGCTGCAATTCCATTGGTACTAATGGGTTACTACAATCCCATCCTTCAATATGGAGTCGAAAAATTTCTAAGTCGCTGTAGTGAAACGGGTGTTAATGGATTAATTATTCCAGATCTCCCGCGCGAAGAATATCTCAGAAATTGGCAGACTCGGCTAAATGAACTCAGCATCAGTCAAATATTTTTGATTACTGGACAAACCGAGGAAGCGCGTATTCGAGAAATAGATGAGATGTCGACGAGTTTTATTTATGCAGTTTCAAGTACGGGTGTCACAGGTGGAAGTTTAGACAGCGTAAAGCAAGAAGAATATTACCGCTATTTACAGAGTTTGAACCTTAAAAATCCAGTCCTAATAGGCTTTGGCATCCGCGATCGAGAATCATTCGAATTAGCCAGCCGCTATGTTAAGGGAGTCATCATCGGAAGCGAGTTTATTCGCCGCCTTGAAAAAGGCGGCGACAAGGTTGCGATGATTGAGGGATTCATGCGCGAGTTGAAGGGTTAGACAGCTCATCTTCCCCAAAAAAATAAATAACGTACGTGCTGACTCATGTTCCCACTGTATATCGGCCCTAAGCTCAATTTTTAGTGGTCGCTTCTCTTGAAAGTGTGGTACCACTTTATAATGGAAAACTCTGAAAAAAAATTAGGCGTTCAGCTTTTGATCGCGGGTGTTTTGGCGCTTGTTTTTGGAAGCGTTTTGAGAATACCGGCTTTTTCGAGTTATGCTGATGTTGCGCGAGGAGTCGTGTCGTTTGTTGGTTCTGGAGTGTTTCTCGCCAGCCTTAAAATGGTAGTTCTTCCGTTAATAATTACAAGTATTTGTGCGGCACTTGCTTCGGCGCCTTCGGACAATCGGCTTAAGCAGCGAGTTCGAATTTCAATTGTATATTATTTTTCAACGATGCTTGTTGCCGTTTGTATTGGACTCGTGGTTGTTAGCTTTTTAAAGCCTGGTACCGGTCTTGATATTACCTCGTACTATTCCGGTTCTGTAGAATCGCAACCAACCTCTACGGGGCATCAAAATAATGATGAGCCGGTCACTATGGCGTCTATTGTTAGTAACTTTATCCCTACAAATATCTTTCGTTCATTATCTGATGGTGCAGTTCTACCACTTGTTGTTTTTTCGATAATTTTAGGTTTGGCAATTCGCGCTACTCGTTCACAACTACTTACGAACCTCTTTGAAGAACTATGCGCTGTATTCACTGCTATTACTGAATTTATAATTAAATATTCACCGATAGGAGTTTTTTGTTTACTTACAGAAGCTGTTGCAGCGCTAGGTCTGGATACACTTACCTCAACTTTGGGAGTCTATGTATTTGCAGTTATACTTGGGCTTGGAATTCATGCTTTAATCGTCCTGCCGTTCATCGCTAAAATTTTTGGAAGGTTTTCTGCTTATAAATATGGACGTCTGATGAAAACACCACTTACCATGGCTTTTTCTACAAGTTCTTCAAGCGCAACTTTACCAGTGAGCATTCAAACTTCAATTGATGAAGGTGAGGTTGACGAGGATAGCGCAAGATTTGTCCTTCCAATTGGCGCAACTATAAATATGGATGGAACTGCGCTCTATGAAGGTATAGCAGTTGTTTTTCTCGCGCAGATGTCGGGGATTGACCTCTCCTTTTTTCAGTTGTCGATAATTGTTTTTACGGCGACTCTAGCCGCGATTGGAGCTGCTGGTATACCGAGTGCTGGTTTAGTTACAATGGTACTAGTAGTTCAAGCAGTCAATGGAACACTTCCAGCTGATTCATTAATACCCCTTACCGGCTTAAGTCTAATCCTAGCGGTAGATAGACCGCTCGATATGATAAGAACGACTGTTAATGTCTGGGGTGATCTCCTAGGTGCAAAAATCGTCAGCAATCGAATCGCAACCTGAGGCAAAAGTTAACCACAGAGCAACCGGTCTACGACGAGCACGGCCGAGTCGAACAACCAGGGAATTTTACATGAAAATTGATCAGCTGTTTTCAGAAATAGCACTCTAAAACAAAATCTTAATGTCTTTTGGACTTTGTAGTTGAAGACAAAAAACAATAGACATCTAAATCGATAGTGAACGGATGAGATTTATTATTCTATCCTGATCAAACACTGATTTTCCACTTCACAAACTCCCGCCCAAAAACCTCGCGCGCAAGAAACTGATTATGCTCCCTACAAACGACTCGCAAATTACCCACTGAGTTATCACCCCCAAGTGCTACAGGAGTAATATGGTCTAACTCAAGATTAGACTCCTTCCCACATTTCACCCCATCTCCAGACTGATAAGAACAACAAAAATGATCCCGCGCATAAACTTCTCTTCTCACTTGCGAAGGAATTGCATCACGTTTAGCAGAACCTTTATTTCCCTTCGCTAAACTTTTTTGCACCCGATTAACTTTCC
>CAYYIQ010000231.1:0-4977 GCA_964472005.1 uncultured Bdellovibrionales bacterium
AAAATCCAACTTGTGCTATTTGGACAGACTAGAAGGCAGGGATCTACGGATTGTTTGTACCTTCACCGGGATCTCCGCGAACGAGCTTGTCCGAATAATGTGATCTGGGACAAAACAGTCATCTGTGCGTTCCGACGTCATCCCTACGTCCCGACGTCATCCCTGCGAAAGCAGGGATCCAGGAGAACCAATGTTTTCAATCACCTGGATCCCCGCGTTCGCGAGGATGACGGGAAAAAATCCAACTTGTACTATTCGGACAGACTAGAAGGCAGGAATCTACGGATTGTTTGTACCTTCACCTGGATTCCCGCGTTCGCGAGGATGACGGGAAAAAATCCAACTTGTATTACTCGGACAGACTCCTCCGCAGGAATGACGGTGTGATGTGAACTTTCGTGTTATTTGGACGGGAGGTGAAATGGTTGTTTTCGTATTACTTAGGCCGACGATGTAACTTTAACTTTCGTGTTGCTCCGAGGGATTGATTTAAAATCAAAAACATTGTGTTTTTTCAACTCTCAGGCTGAGACTGGCGTAACCGTCTGCCTTAGTATAAATTTCATAAACAAAATCCATTCTTAGTTTAGGTCGGTACGTTTTTAAAGGAAATTGTTTATGAAGAAATATAGCTTAGTGGTTAGGGCGGATGCGGGGGCTGCGGGGGATATGTTTTTGGGTGCTTTGTATAGTCTTTGCGTTTCTATTCAAGAAAAAGATATTGCTGGGATAGATGTTGGTAAGCTGAAAGAAAAGATTTTAGCGCTCGGTTCGAGTTTGGGCGAAGGGTTTAAGGTTCAGTTTGCAAATGAAATGCGACTAGACCAAGAGAGTCTGCGAATTGTTTTGGTTTCGGAGAGCGATTTAAAGAAAAGTCATCATGTTACGCCAAAGAAAATTAATTCGATGTTAGAAAAATATATGGCAGATGGGCTTTTGAACGAGGCTGAGGTACTGTCTGCTAGACAGATTATTGATATTATTAGCGTCGCTGAATCAATTGCGCATGGTGTTACTGTAGATAAGGTTCATTTCCATGAGATTGGTGAAGAGGATTCTATTTTTGATATCATCGCTAGTGGAATTCTCGTTTCAACATTGAGAGAAGCTTTAGGTGAATTTAAGGTCTATTACTCTCCGGTTGAAGTTGGGCATGGTAAAGTTGATACAAGTCATGGTCTTTTAGATATTCCTGCTCCGGCAACTAGGAATATTATTCTTGATTCTGGAATGAAAACTAAATGTGAATTTAGTGGAGAATGTTTAACTCCTACCGGTGCCGCGGTTTTAGCTTCGCTTAAACCAAGTTTAATTAGTTTGTTAAATCCAGATGATATTGATATTATTACAAAAGGTTCCGGCTGTGGAAGTTCGAATCCAAATGATAGGTCCAATATTCTAACTATAGAATTAATAAATTAGAATTAGATTGTGCATCTGCTTAAGTTTTGAGCGTATTATTAGATAGAGGTAGCAAATAAGATGAGTGAATCAATAACATCCTTTAAACAAGGTGATAGAGTTAAGAGATCTGGGACGAATGGTCCACTTGGGACTGTTAAGCAAGTTCGGATCGAGTCTGTTCGACAATCTTTAAGAAAAGAAGATGGTGAACCACCGGGAATAACGGTAACGGTATTGTGGGATAGTGGAACTCTTTCTCATTTTATTCCAGAAGGCCTTGATATTTCATAAGAGGTCGATTTGCTTGTAGCTCCTTCAATTTTGGCGAGTGATTTCCTTAATCTTTCAGAAGAGATTAAGTTGATTAACCTCGCCAAACCAGACTTTTTACATGTTGATGTAATGGATGGTTGCTTTGTACCGCCGATTTCTTTCGGACAAGAAATTGTTGGTAAAATTGCTTCCGTCGCAGAAGTTCCGCTTGATATTCACCTAATGATTGATCAGCCGGAAACAAAGATCGAAAGTTTCTTAAAATATTCTCCTGAAATCCTAACTTTTCATTTAGAAGCAACAAAACACGCACATCGCATTTGCCAGGAGATAAAAAAGTCTGGCACAAAGGTTGGAATTGCGATTAATCCAGGTACCTCTGTTCAAAGCCTTGATGCCTTGTTGCCATATATTGATTTAATCCTTGTAATGACCGTTAACCCCGGTTGGGGCGGACAAAAATTTATTTCTTCAATGACAGAGAAAATTAAATGGATCCGTTCACACGGCAAGGGCACCGAACATATCCAGATTGAAGTCGATGGCGGTATTAATCAAGATACGGCAAAGATTTGTAGCGATGCAGGTGCTAATATTGTCGTTGCCGGAACTTATGTTTTTTCTGGCGATTACAAGTCAAAAATCAATTTGCTGAAGGGTGTGTAGTTAGATAGTGCGTGTCCGTAACGCGGCGTTTTTTTGGGGTTAACCACAGAGACACAGAGGGGGAGGTAATCGTTTCTCTCGTACGTACTCTGAAGTTCCAGAATATTTACAATAAAAACGAATGCCTTTCTCCGTGTCTCTGTGCCTCTGTAGTTACCTCAAAAAAAACGACGAATACGGCACGAACTATCCCGAACTACCTTACTGCGTATTACTTTTTTCTACCGCGATGGGGGTGGGGTCTGATAGTCCTAGGATGTTTTTGGCCTGGAGGGTGTAGTAGATTGATGCTCCGGCTGGGATTTCTTTTAGGATGTATTGATAGACTTTGCCGTGTTCAGGGTGGTCGATGATTTTTAGTTCTTCTACTGGAAATTCTACGACTGAATCAAGATTGTCTTCACTTGTTCCATATCTCAGGATGTAGTTTGAGACTTTGTGTTCGGGGAATAGCCAGATGATTTCGATTGACGAGAGTTTCTTTACAAGCGGTTTCGGATTTTTTGTTGTGCTTGGTTGTATGGTTGCGACTTCTTCAATGTTTTCGGAATCTATCAATGAATCATCGGTTGGATTCTGTATCCAAAGGTTATCTATTGTCTGAGAAAGAGCTTCTCCTCCAGATTCCAAGATGTTGTTTTGATTTGAACATGCTTGGACAAACAAGAACGCTATAAGATAAAGTACATTTTTCATTTTAGATGTTTTCAAAATATATTTTTGCATTAAAGAGTTAAAGCTAACTTAACGGTATTGAGTTAATAGATCTTTACATCTTAACTTAACAGTATTTTGATCCTAGCATAAATTAAGAAATAGTTTAACCGCAGCATTAATGGGACTAAATATATTCTAAAAGTCTTTTTAACCATGTTGGGTGTTAGGTCACGTTTTTTTGTGATTTCGTTGAGCTTGAATTGAGCTCTAAATTCTTTCAAGGGTCAATTGTGTGATGCTAGAACTCTAGAAAATCATGCTGCCTCTCTTTAATATTGGGGGAATCGCATTTTTTAGATTATCCGAGTTCTTTTGTTGGAATTAGTGGTGAGAATAAAAAACGAGGATTTTTAGAGCAGGTTTTGATTTAAAATGTTAAATAATCAAAAAATAAACACTTTAGTTTACTAGGATATAATAATGGCTGATGAAAAGAGTCATCTATCATGGTCTTTCCTTTTGGCACTATGCTTGTCGGGATTGGTTCTTGTCTATACTAAATTCGATTTGGAGTTATCGATATTGGTTGGGGCGCTCGTGATGATTGGCAGTTTAATACCGAATATTGATTCCACAGACGATGGATTTACGGGAGAGCTTTCTGGTTTAATCGGAGCCTTGGCGCCGATTTTATTTATCCAGTCATTTCCTTTTTTAGCCGAGGGCGGTTCGGTGCGAATTGCGTTGACGATTTTGGGCGGTTTTATTTTAGCTAGGATGCTATTTAGTTATCTTACGCGAAATGTATTTTCTCCGAGAGGAGCGCTACATTCAATTCCTGCTATTTTGTTGTTTTTTGAAGTGGGTTACCTCATGTTTCCTGGAATTTTTTGGAAGTTTCGGATGATGCTGGGTATCGCGCTTGCGTCCGGAGTAGCTTCGCACATTTTCTTAGATGCGTTTACTAATATTTCTTTGGTGAAAAAAACAATGGCTAAACATGCTCATTCCGGTTCCGTCTTGAAGTTTTCTGGCCATACAGCTTTTGCGACTTGGTTTATGTATTTGTCGATTTTATTATTGGGTTGGTTCGTCGCAAAAGATATCGCACCATCTTTACAGGTCCAAGCGCCGGTTAAGGTTCAGGATAAGTGATTTTTTAGGGGAAGTTTAAACGCAGAGCAAGCAGAGGAAACAGAGCGAAGAAAATTAAGAAGAGGCGGGGATATGGCTGATTTGAGGTTGTCGGAAAAATTGAGAACGAAGAGGAATGACCTGACAACCTCAAATCAGCCACATCAGGCAGGACAAAATCAACAAAAATTCCCCACTCTGTTTGCTCTGCGTTTAAACTTCCCCCAAAAATATATAATCAAACACCGAACACGAACTTAATGTAAACGACCATAGTGAACGCTAATTTCCAAATACCTTCTCCAACAATCTCTGCTTGCTCATCGTCTCATCGAGAATCGCTTGCTTCGATGTATGTTCCTTCGTTCCACTCGTTCCACGATGTGATTGTGATTAGGTTGTAGTTTTCGTTTGCTATTGTTTCCGTGGCGGAGTTTTTTAGTGTTTGGAATGTGTTTGTTGAATTTATTTGGCGTGGGATTATTAGGTGGTTTTCTTTGGGGCGGATTGCTTTGTCGTTGTAGCCGGGGATGATGGTTGGGATGAATGGTTTTCCGGCTGTTGTGGCAATTTTGTAGTACTCTCGATAGAGGTCTTTAGTTCTTGTTAGAAAGCTTTCTTGGATTTCATTAGGCGTTTCGCCGTAGTCGAAAGTTGGGTCATAGGGATTGTAAAGTGTGATTGCGTCAAGAGCGTTAATTCGAGTCCATTCTGGTATGTATTCATGGAGGAGAATCTGGGACTGGTCATTTGAACCAGATACCACATTGAAAAATGCTTCGTCTCCGATTAGGTACAATTCATCTCCTGTTTCATTTCGCACATTTTCTCTGATGCGCTGAA
>CAYYIQ010000232.1:0-4966 GCA_964472005.1 uncultured Bdellovibrionales bacterium
AATTTTGATTGTTTTATTAGGAATTTTATTGTTTTTGCAATTACCTGCTCTGGACTTTGTTCCAATTCAGGAGTATACAATAGGTTCCCTGGCGACAATGGCGGAGATGTCACACCTGATCCCATTCCGAACTCAGAAGTTAAGCTCTCCAGCGTCGATGATACTACCATTGGTGGGAAAGTAGAACATCGCCAGGGTTTTTTTTCTCTACTAGCTAACGCTAGTTTGGTATAAAAACCAAGATGTGTTTTTAATAGAGACATATCGAACAGATTTTGATCTTGTACCAGGACAGAACTTGGATGAGAGAGAAGTCTATCAAAAGCATTTTTTCGGCTGGGGCAGAACTTGGTTGGAGAGGTAGCTTTTTAAGCCCCCGTCTTTTAGACGGGGGCTTTTTTGCGTTCTGGGGGATTCGAAAGGAAAGTAAATAAGCTAATGTACATATACATTGATGAATCAGGTTCATTTTCCAATCCGAGCAATCTTAATCATTCAATATCTTGTATCGGTGCTATAGTAATACCGGAATCATGTCACGCAAATGTAATTTCAAAATTTGTCAAACTGCGTCAATCTTGGGGTGAACGCGTTGAAGTAAAAGGTTCGAAACTCAATGAGATTCAGAGAAAAGAATTATTTAGAATCTTAAAACCCAAGGGCGTGCTTTTTATTTCAGTAATTATTGATTTTGGACTTAATAAATCTTTAGACATTGAGCAGCACAGGAATTTTCAGGTTAGTGACCTTAGAAAATTATCAAACGAATCGTCGGATTTGAAATTTAGAAATACTCTTCATGATCTGGAACAAAATTTAACCAAATTGTCTGTCCCATTGTATGCCCAACTGTTCATGATGAACAGCTTGGTAATTAAGGTAGTTCAAAATGCTACAATTTATTATTCCCAACGACTTCCCAGAGAATTGGAATCGTTTAAATGGGTCATTGATGCAAAAGATGTTAAGCGAACAGCTTATGAAGATTTATGGATGAAAATTGTTTTACCTTACGTACAAGCTGAATCATTTCGAAATCCATTAGGAGTGTTTGAAGAAGGAGATTATAGATATTTTACTAGGTTCAATCATAACGAAATACCTACGCAATATGAAAATGAATTCACTGAATCTGATCCATTACCCGGTGATATCAAGATGATATTAAGTGAAAATAGAATATTCGTTGATTCAAAGCATTCCGCTGGGATCCAAATCGCGGATATTGCAGTTAATACGTTGAGACGATCAATGAAAGGAAATCTTCTTCGTCATGGCTACGAAGATTTAGGAAGTCTTATCATTCACGAAAAAGGCGGACCGTTCGTAATGCATTTCTTTACTGTTGGTAACAAAATATTCAATAAAAATTCTTTGTTGGAATACCCTGAGGTGTTGAGAATTCTTCGTAAGAAAAATCGTAATATGATTGCGAAATCAATACTCATGAAGAAATAATACTGTTAATTAGAATGGGAATTTATTTGCCCACTTTGCAACGGATATTTCCAGAAGATCTAGTTTTGATCTAAGCGAATTATATAGATGTTTGCGGGCATCCGTCGGTAAGCAACTTGCACCCGCCAATACGGCTCGTCGCGTCCAATGCGGATGGTCAAATAATGTTTTCCATTGCGATTGAAACCAATGAGTATGGTGTGCTTTCCCCATTGCCAGAATCAATTTTCTCCTGCAGTTTATATCATTTTCAGCATTGAGTAGTTTTACAAAACTTGATTGATTATTCCACTCATTCGAACTGGAAAATAGATTGAGCAGCCACATCTTCGCAAAAGGCAGTTCTTTAATAATGGAGTCCTCCATTAATCCGAGTAGTTCGTTGCCAAGATCTGACTTTTCTTTCTGCGAGAGAGACTTAAGGTTTTCAAGGTAATTATGAATGTCTGGAATAAGCGGATGAATTGTGGTTAAATTTTCAAATATCAGGTCAGTTATATCAATATCGCCCAATTGAGATAATCGACGTAAAATAAATTTAACGACGGTAAGATCCGGTTCCTCTTTTTCCAGTTCCTCTTCAATTAAATTTTTTAGATTCAGGGAATCTATGGTTTTCTTTTCGTCTTCACTAAGGTCTTGGTAATCAATTGGGGAATACCAATCGGAATCGACTAAATCGCTTATAATCTCATCAAATTTTTCTCGAAGAGAATATAGTTCTTTATCAGTATGGGTATAAAGGTATTTCGTTTCGAATTCATTTCTATTAAGGATATTGGTTTTGCTAGCTTGGAGTGTCAGGCCGTGATTTCGATTTAGAATATCGGCTAAAATGGTTAATGCTTGGTAAGCAGAAGAAATATCAGTTGAAAAAATTCTGTAATCATCATTAAACCTACAAAAATCTATATCGTTCAAAAGTAACGCGTTATCAATGTCATTTAAATTGATTTCTGCAAGAAGTCTGGCGGGTGCACTGCCGATTGGAATTCCGTGAGATTCGGTTTCATTCCAACTTGAAAGTAGTTTTCTGATGGCAATTACGTGATTTTTTTTGCTCGTTGCTGAAAGTAAGCTATTTTCAAGTCTATGATGATAGATTCTGGAGTAGTAATCAGAAATATCGGTGGTAACGATAAAATTTATGGAATTGTTTGTATCGAGTTTATTTTGACAATTTTCAATAAACTTTCGATATCCGTAATCAGCATCGAATAATCGACCTTCCAGATCCGTTTTTACTCTATAAGAAAACACACAATTTTCACTAATTTTAAGTCGGCTTTTTTCTAAGTCATCCGCGATTTCGTAAATCAAACTGCAAAAAACTAAGAAGTCTAGTGGATCAAGTTGAGTAACGACTCTGAACCCAAGTCTGGATTTGGGCGAGATCATTAACCGCGTTGGTCTTGTTTTCCAAGTTAATATATTCTCAGAGAGTAAATTTTGCTTAACCTCTGTCCAATTATACTCAATGGCGTAAAATTCAAAAGGTAACGGAAAGACATCTGTGTCGCCTAATTTTAAGGCATGCTGGAGTGCCCATTCAAGGGAATCATTTTGAAGTTTGAGCATTAGTTAGTCCTTTTTCCTTTGTTTGATATGCAAGCGTTTTCTTAAATGCGGCCAATTGATATTAGAGAGTACAATAAACAATATCACTTTTTACATATCACCAAAATGAGATTCACGGGACCGGTTTTAGTCCAGATTTTTTCTTTACAATCTCATTACCTGATAATTACTAGGTTTTTAAGTTAGTAATGAAAATTTTCTATAACAAAGGGTGTGTCTATATCAAATAAATGCTATAATTTTTCTGCTAAATATTAAGGATAAAGTGTTTGATTTAATAATAAATGCCGTATGCCGTTCACACGAAAACGTATTGATCGTTGTTTTTTGTGTTGCTGTCGGCATGATCGCTGGAATCGCCATGGCGATTTCAGATTGGCGATCTAAACTTGGATTCACAACGATACTAAGTGCGGGTTATACCGCAATAACTCAATGGTCGAAAGATGATTTCAAGAATATTAAAAATGTTATAAGCGAAACTGGCGCAATCTCACCGTTATTTGTTGCTCTGAACTCGGCCTTACTTACTTTGTTCTTAGTGCTTTTTGCAGCTTTCGTAGCTGTTTTTACTATTAATCTTTGGAATGGGAAACGTAATGGCGACCCTCACTTTTTTGTAACTGCATTAAAAAGAGGTTTTTCAGTAGTTGCGGCAGGGCTTTGGTCTTATCATGGTGATTCCCCAGATATAAAATCACGACGGGAGATTGATAAACTTGAAAGAAGAGTCTTGATAATGGACAATACAATTTCCATTATCGAAGTTTTTATTAGAAACTTGGCAAACGAAACAATTTCAAATAAAAAAAGTCGACAACATTTCGTCGATGTCATGGAAGCTCAGTGTTCATTTTTGTTGACGCACATGTGCGGTGAGGGTCCTGGATTTGAGAAATTTAGACTAGCTATTTTTGAGAAATCTGGAAATTTACTCGAATATCTTGTTACGACTCATAAAAACGTTTGGACAGGTCATAGTAAAGTAGGGTTTGCAATTGATAAATGTTTTATGGGGAAAGCGTTGGAATATGACAGGCCTTTAATTTACCCAAAAGAAAAAAAACGAAAATTTCCTTTTGAAAAACGTGAAAATGCAAGGTATAATTCTTTTATAGTCGTACCCATCCCATGTGGGTACGGAAGAGATGCGCATGTTGGGGTTTTGACCTTAGATTATGTTGGTGATGACAAAATATTCGATGAGACAAAAAGGAATATATTGATCGCGTTTAGTCAGGTTATTTACGCTTTTTACATCTTGAACAATTTAGGAGTTAAAGGAAATGAGAAAGTCCAAACCGCAAACGTCTAATGTTCCAAAATCAAATCAATCTACGCCAAGATATAAAATTCTAGCGGAAGTTTCGAAACAACTAGTTTCGGATAATATGGATAACCTTAAATCTAAGGAAAGAGCTACTGAGGCATCTAAAATCTTCCGCAAATTGTCGGTCAAGCCGGTTCGTTGACCAAGATAAAATTATTCTCAGAGATGATTTTGTAGTCTGGTCAAAAGTAGAGGTGTTTTAGTTTAAGAGTATTAAACAAAGCTCCAGCAAGAACTTATGAACTTATCCTCAGGGAAGATTACGTAGTCAGATTAAAAGTGGATGTGTTTTAGTTTAAGAGTATTAAACAAAGCTCATTTTCTTTTAAGGATGTGGTTTTTTGGAAGTGTGATGTTCGAAAGGATGTCTGAAATCTAGCAAAAATGGGGTTTTAGATGGAGGGGCAGAAAAGACTTTTTGTCCTGGTTGGTGGTGGGGATTTGGAATGCTTAGGCTGCGGCCAAAAGTGGGGGAGGTCTGCAGGAAGGTCGGTACCTCAAGAACTTATCCTCAGGGAAGATTACGTAGTCAGATTAAAAGTGGATGTGTTTTAGTTTAAGAGTATTAAACAAAGCTCATTTTCTTTTAAGGATGTGGTT
>CAYYIQ010000233.1:0-4966 GCA_964472005.1 uncultured Bdellovibrionales bacterium
TAAAATTAAATATTATAAGATTGCGAAAGCTTGAAAGAGAATGTGAGGTGGATCTACTTTTTCATCTTATCGAGCTTGAGAAACGAGATTTGCATTTGGCTTGGGGTTACTCTTCTTTGTTTGCTTACTTGGTAACTTCGTTAGGGTATTCGGAAGCTAGTGCTTCGAGGCGGGTTCGCATTAGTCGGTTGATTTGTAAGTATCCTGATATTGCTAGAATGTTGAGGTCTGGAAAGACCAATTTAAGTTGTCTTAGTTTGATATCTAAAGTTCTTGAGGAAGACTCGGATAAGGGATGTGAGATTTTAGCTAGTATCGCAGATAAGACATGCCGAGAGGTGGAAGAATTGGTTTCAGTTTATCGACCCGAGGTTACTAGATCGAAAGAATATATAAAACCTATTAAGGTTGCAGGAGTTGCAAAGAGTGACTGTTTTGAATTGGAATTTCCTACTAAATCGTTCTGCAATCTGCAAGATAGTTTGATAGTTCAGCCGCCATTGTTAGAAACACCTCAGGCAGAAGTTAGGTATGAAGTTAGGTGTTCTTTATCTAAGGAGATCAAAGACAAATTAGGCAAGGCTCAAAATCTCATGGTCCATAGGCTTAAAGGAGATATGGTGCTAGAAAATGTGTTTAGTGAATTGATTGATTGTTATTTAGCTAAACATGCAAATGATAGGAAGGTTAGGAAAGTTAATCGGGTGCAAAAAAGTTTAGCGAAGGGAAATAAAGGTTCTGCTAAGCGTGATGCAATTCCTTCACAAGTGAAAAGAGAAGTTTATGCGCGGGATCATTTTTGTTGTTCTTATCAATCTAAAGATGGGGTTAGATGTGGGAAGGAGTCTAATCTTGAATTAGACCATATTACTCCTGTAGCTCTTGGGGGTGATAATTCAGTTGCTAATTTGCGGGTTGTTTGTCGGGAGCATAATCAGTTTCTTGCACGGGAGGTTTTTGGGAAGGAGTTTATGATGACGAAAATCTAGATTTGAGATACGTGTTTCAACGAAAATCAAAATTAAATAAAGCTGGATCTCGGAAAAAGGCGAGCATGTTTTATAGGAACTCGGATGGACAAACGACTGGAAACCCATTGTTCACTTCACTCGTCTTGAAAGTGGAGGCAACTAATCGGTATCTCTAGATAATGCTCTACGTTCTCTTTCACCATCTAGACAACTAAACTTAGGGAAATAGTCATAACGATTTTAATGAAAACCAAGTATGACACCAACATTAAACGGCACTCGTTGAAAAGACTTAAAAACGATCTCGAATTTTGCCTTATTATTGGCGTTTATCTCATCTTTTCAATATTAATACTGGGGATTTCATCACTAGAGATCTGGTTGTTGGACTTATTGTCGCATTTTAGAATTCAGTTTGTAATTATTTCAGGAATAGGTCTGATAGTTTTTGTATTTAAAAGGAAAAGAATCCCTTTTACTGTGAGCTTGGGCAATATTATTATTAATACATTAATAGTTTTACCCTATTTTGCTGCCACTACTCTAAACAAGGTTAATCATGAAGTTAAATCTGAAAAAGTAAGATTTATGATTAGTAATATTTTTTCTTCAAATATCCATTTCGATGAAGCAATCGAACTTTTTATCAAAACCAAACCTGACTTTTTAGTGATTCTGGAATTAAACGAAATCTGGAATAAAAAACTAGATGCATTAAAAGATAGTTTCCCATATGAGATTAGATTACCTCGCAATGACAACTTCGGAATCGCATTATTTAGTAAATATCCACTTGAGGATGCTCAAATTAGCCCCCTTCTCGATGGGATGACACCGGCAGTCATAACCAAATCTAATGTGAATGGTCATCAAATAAATATTTTGGGGGTACATACTCTTCCCCCGATTAGCTCATCCTACTTTAATAAACGCAATCAGCAACTAAGATTGTTAGGTGAACATGCTTCTAAATCTGAGATACCGCTAGTATTACTTGGAGATCTAAATACTACAATGTGGACCTCGTCATTCATAAAGTTCTTGAAAATATCAAATTTAAAAGACACTCGACTCGCTCAAGGCATTAACCCAACATGGCCCACTCAACTCTATTTTCTTCAAATTCCAATAGATCAAATTTTAGTCTCTTCGGAATGGGAAGTTTTAAATCTCCATTCGGTGAATTTAGCAGGAAGCGATCATCAAAGTCTTGTGCTAGATGCGAACTTAACCGATCAAAACTCTCGAGTAAGAAAATAATTTGAATCTAATATTTCTAAGATCAAATCCAGAAAGTTATGCAAGCAACTCATGCCGTCAACTCAATGGCTTGAGAGAGAAAAATTGATACTTGGTCCCGTCTTCACTTCTTCTACTCTATCGTTGTTAAAATAACGATTATGTTAGCCAATTTTTTTTTAAAGTTTCCTGAAATTAAATCTCAATCCTCATACTCATCCTCAATCATCTTCTTTAAATGCTGATAATCAATTTTTCCAATTGAAATCCTTGGCATTTCATCTAAGTAAATTATACGATCAGGGACTTTAATTTTATTTAACTTTGCTTTCAAATGTTGAAAAATAAAATTCAATTCAATTTTTGGAGCTACCACAAATAGTAGAGGTCTCTGACCCCATTTTTGATGTTTCACTCCAATAGCTGCTGCTGAAGTTATTCCATCAATATTCTCTGCCGCAACTTCAATTTCGTGAAGATGGATGTTTTCACCACCTGAGATAATCATATCATCAGCTCGACCAACAATATTTAACTGACCCTTAATATCAATATAAGCGATGTCGCCAGTAGCGTACCAACCATCCTCAGAAAATTTTTCTGAACCACACTCGTCAACATAACCAGGAGTGACGGTAGACCCACTGACCAATAGTAGGCCTTTTTTATCATTGATTGATAAGTCCTTCCCATCCTCCATGCTAATAAGCTTAACCTTGCTATGTTTCAAGATTTTGCCGGAAGTATAAACACGTTCTACTGGATCATTTAAACTTGCTAACGAAATATGACTTGTAGTTTCGGTCATGCCATAGGTAGTCAATACGGGTAATTGTAACTTTACAATTGCATCAAGAAGATTTTTAGATGCCGGTGCACCACCAAGTAGAATTGCTTTTAACTTCAACAACTCATCGATGCTGCCACTATCGATAGTAAGTTCTTCAAGTTGTACGGGAACGAGTGACGCATGTGTAATACGATTATCAACAATGGTCTTCAATAAGTCATTCCCGGACAAACTCCTGCTAAAGGTAATGCTGGCGGAGGCTAATGCGCACCTATACACGATCGCCAATCCTCCGATGCGCGCGAAGGTTAACGACAACAACCAGTTTGAAGTTAAATCCAATTGAGTACATTCATTCGACGCTTCTGCGCTGTTAAAAAGATTTCCAACACTTAAGCAAACCCCTTTCTCACGACCTGTTGATCCTGAAGTAAACAAAATCACTGATATATCATCGAAATCTAATTCATAATTTAGGTTATCGGTATTTTCTAAGGGTTCGGCTTTAATACAAGCTTCAGCCTCGTCTAGAGAGATCAACCTAGCTTGAGATCTGTCTATGGCATTTTGACGACTTTCAGGGGTTGAAAATGCCCCTAAGATAACAGTCCGTATTCCATTTCGTTGTGCAGCAAAAAGTAAGCCTAGAAGTCTCGGCGTATTTTCACTTTCAATGGCAATCGTTCCATTTTTTTCGAGACCTACATTTTCAAGGTAAACTTGATATCTACAAACTAATTCATTTATTTTTGAATACGTAAATTCATTTGTTTCGGTTATCCAGCCAATCCTGCTTGGCTGATTGATAGAATTTGAATAGTAGGGACAAACAATTCTTTTCATTTTATAAATTCACCATTTTACTAAATTGCTCCTCACTAACGATCTCTATTCCTAGCTCCTGAGCTTTTGTTAACTTTGATCCAGCGTCTTTTCCAGCAACAACAAAATCTGTATTTTTACTGACAGACGAAGAAACTTTTCCACCGTTGTTTTCAATTATTTTTTTAATATCTTCTCTTTTGAAATTTTCCATTGTACCCGTTACAACGATAGTTCTACCAAGAAAGTTTTCATTCGTATCCTTAATAGAAGACTCTTGATATTTAATTGAAACACCAAAATCGAACAATTTCTCACGGATTTCTTTTTCTTTAGGATCATTAAAATAGCTTACAATCGCAGAAGCCACCTTCTCCCCTATATCTGGTAATTTTATAAGATCTTCGTAGGTGGAAGATTCCAGATCTCCAATACTTGAAATATTCTTAGCTAACGTTTTAGCTGTTTGTTCTCCAACATATTTTATACCAAGAGCAAATATAAATTTATTAAAATAAACGTCTTTCGAACTTTCGATTGATTCAATTGTATTTTTTGCAGACTTATCGCCCTGCCTTTCCAGTTTTTTAATATCTTCAAGATCTAATCTAAAGATATCACTCATATCACTGATAGTCCCTTCACTCAGAAGCTTTACTATTAGTTTTTCGCCCACCTTATCGATATTAAATGCCCCTCGCCCGACAAAATGTTTCAACCTTTCAATTAGTTTAGCTGGGCAGCCTTCATAAGAACAACGATAGTGAACATCCTCCGGATTTTCTTTAATTAGTTTGCTATTACACTCCGGACAATTTTCAGGCATCGTAAACTTTGTTTCTGTACCATCTCTACGTTCCACTAACGACTTAATAACAGCAGGGATAACATCTCCTTGACGTCTGACTACGACATGATCTCCAACTCGTAAATCTTTACGGTTTATTTCCTCTTCGTTATGCAGAGTTGCCCTTTTAACCGAGACACCTCCAACAGAGACTTCTTCTAATTCAGCAACAGGAGTAACGACTCCAGTACGACCGACTTGCAAAGTTATTCCTATCAGCTTTGTTATTGCTTCCTGAGGTGGAAATTTTACCGCAATAGCCCATCTCGGCGAGCGACTTTTGAAACCAAGCTCCTC
>CAYYIQ010000234.1:0-4959 GCA_964472005.1 uncultured Bdellovibrionales bacterium
TGCTTTCGCAGGGATGACGTCGGGACGCAGGGATGACGTCGGGACGCAGGGATGAGGTCGGGACGTTGGAATGACGGCGGGACGCAGGGATGTCGTCTGAACGCAGGGATGAGGTCGGGACGTTGGAATGACGTCTGGACGCAGGAATGACGTTTTTGTCCCAGATCACATCATTCGGACAAACTCGTTCGCGAGGATCCAGGTGAATGTACAAACAATCCGTAGATCCCTGCCTTCTAGTCTGTCCAAATAGTGCAAGTTGGATTTTTTCCCGTCATCCTCGCGAACGCGGGGATCCAGGTGATTGAAAATATGAGTTCTCCTGGATCCCTGCTTTCGCAGGGATGACGTCGAGACGCAGAGATGACGTCGGGACGCAGGGATGACGTCGAGACGCAGAGATGACGTCGGGACGCAGGGATGAGGTCGGGACGTTGGAATGACGGCGGGACGCAGGGATGAGGTCGGGACGTTGGAATGACGTCTGGACGCAGGAATGACGGTGAGTCGATGAGACGGTGGTGAGAGGCGGGAGAGGCGATGGGTTGCAGGGATGATGGGATTTCTGAAGTAGTTGTCCTGGTGGTCAAATACTTTCAATTAAACGGCTGTACATGGCTAAAGCGCAATAAGCGGCTATCAAAAACTCTTTCGATGATTATTTTGCTCTAACTGCATCATAAAGCTGGAAGGATTGAATTCACCTTTCTCTACTATAGGGTGCGATCGCGAAGAGGTTAGTGAATTTTTGTAAATAATATGTTTCGAATGTGGTTTATTTAAGATGAGTGATAAGTCGGACGAAAGAGACTCTGGAAGGCGTAATCACGCAATTGCGCTCCATTATGGAGTTGAGGATGATGCGCCTAGAATCTTGGCTTGCGGACCTGGAGAAATAGCAAAGAAGATATTAGAGATTGCAAAAGAAAACAATATTCCTGTTAAGCAGGATGATGGATTGGTTCAGATTTTGTCTTCGTTAGATGCTGGCAGTAATGTGCCTCCAGAATGTTATCGTGCAATCGCGGAAATACTAGCATTTCTGTTTAGAACTGACATGGCGTGGAAAGAGCGGAAAATGAAGGATTTTCCGACATTTAACGAAAATCCTAAGAATCAGTAAACTTTTTTCGTTTTACGTTTAATTTCCTCAAACGCGACTAACCTATTATATTTCAAATAAAAATACATAAATTTAGATTAATTTGTTATTATCTGCTCGATTAAAACGTCATAGAATCGAAGTTTGATCTTGAGTTATTTGGTAAAAGAATTTACTAAGCCCTTGAAAAAGAACTAGAGAAATACAGAAACCCTATTAAATATACGGAGAATTACATTTAGTGGAAACAGCAACAAATTCACCAGCAAAAAATACTACAAACGGTAGTGCTGGGCAGATTCATTCAAATAGTAAAAGTGATACCCAAATGAAAAATTCATCTACAGAAGATTTTAAAGTAAAAGATATCAGTCTAGCTAAAGCTGGACGTATGGCGATTGAACTTGCTGAAAAAGAAATGCCAGGTTTGATGTCTTTAAGAAAAGAGTTCGGTGCAAGTAAGCCTTTGAAAGGAACACGGATTGCCGGTTGCTTACACATGACAATTGAAACAGCTGTTTTAATTGAAACTCTTACAGCTCTTGGTGCTGAAGTTCGATGGTCAAGTTGTAATATCTTCTCGACTCAAGATCATGCAGCAGCAGCGATCGCAGCAACTGGTGTTCCAGTATTTGCGTGGAAAGGTCTTACAGAAGAAGAGTATTTGTGGTGTATCGATCAAACAATCATGTTTGCTGACGGTAAGCCTTTAAATATGATCTTAGATGACGGTGGTGATCTGACTGTACGATGCCATGAAAAATTCCCTGAGTTAATGAAAGAAATCGTAGGGATCTCAGAAGAGACAACTACAGGTGTTCATAGACTTTACCAAATGCATGAGCAAGGTAAGTTAAAATGCCCAGCAATTAACGTTAACGATTCAGTTACAAAATCAAAGTTTGATAACCTTTATGGTTGTAGAGAATCACTAGCTGATGGAATCAAGCGTGCAACAGATGTTATGATAGCCGGAAAGGTTGTTGTTGTTGCAGGTTACGGTGATGTTGGTAAGGGTTGCGCTCATTCAATGAAAACATTGGGTGCAAGAGTTTTGATAACTGAAATCGATCCAATTATCGCTCTTCAAGCTGCGATGGAAGGATACGAAGTTACCACAATGGAAAAAGCAGCTTCTCAAGGTGATATCTTTGTAACTGCGACAGGTTGTTGTGACGTGATCACTTCTGAACATCTTTCACAAATGAAAGATAGTGCAATTGTTTGTAATATCGGACATTTCGATTCAGAAATTGAAGCTTCATGGTTACTTGAAAATCCAAAAGTAAAAGTTGAGTCAGTTAAACCTCAGGTTGATAAGTGCACAATGCCTAACGGTAACTCAATCATACTTTTAGCAAGTGGACGATTGGTTAACTTAGGTTGCGCAACAGGACATCCAGCATTTGTTATGTCTTGTTCTTTCACTAACCAAGTAATGGCTCAAATTGCTCTTTGGACTGAGAAAGGTAAGTTTGATGTTGGAGTTCACGTTCTACCTAAAGAACTTGATGAGAAAGTAGCTCGATTACATCTTGGTAAGTTAGGAGTTGAGTTAACTACTTTGACTTCAAAGCAATCAAAATACTTGGGATTCCCAGTAGATGGCCCTTTCAAGCCAGATCATTACAGATACTAGTTTAAATCTGTAATACACTAAAAGGCGATTGAGCTATTAATTTAGCTCAATCGCCTTTTTTCGTTCTGGGGATTGCTCAGGTAAAAGTCCAGCAATCTAAGAAAAACTATTCAATAATTACATTCTCAGAGATGTCGATTGCATCTGCGATGATTTCTCTAGCGTTAAATCCGCTCGACGCTAGTTCAGCGCGCAAGTCACTTATCCTAGAATTCAAAAATTCTCTTTTGTCATGATCTTCAAGGTTTATACGGATATCAATATCTTTATTTTCTTGCAGGCTGGAAACTGAGACTAAGCCTAAATTAGGGAGCTGGATAGAGGTGGAGTAGCGGTAGGCATCTCCCTCGACGTGCTTGTTCCCATCTTTCCCATCATTTTTATTGTCTTTTCGTTGAGCATCGGGATCTATTGCAACTTCTGTGAAGGAAAGAAAACCCTGAAAGAGGAAAGGGAATAATATTAGTTCTGGAGCTTTCATTAAAGTCATTATAGGCTCTAACTGAGTAAGCATTTGTGAGACTGCAACAAACTGCTCAAGGGTTTTAGCTAGTGCGTATAGCTCTCTTAATGGTTCTACATTTAATGGGTTATTTTGTTGGATGTCATTAGCTGCTGGTTGGAGTGAGTTAACAAGATTAACGAGTTTCTCAATGGATTTTGAGTTTATCGTCTTTGGGTCTTTTAGGAGGTCATCAAGGCCACTATTTATTAACTTAACGCTGTCAAAATAAGCAAAGTTCTTTTTGCTAGTTTTACCAAGGGTCTCACTTTCTATTTCGGAATTTAGAACGCCGAACAGTTTCTCAAGTCTCGACTTAACGATAAAGTCGTTTGATTCTTTGCCAGGATTCTCGGCGATTAGTTTGCCAATGTCTTTAAGCTCCGCAATAAGTTTTGCAAAGAACCTAACTTCACTTGGTCCGTTTTCGGTTTTTAAAAATTCATCGATCTTTTTTAAGAGTTGTTGGCTGTTTTCAAGAGTCAGTTTTGTTGACTTCAGTTGATTTTCAATATTTCTTCCCGCAACTACATTTTGATCGTTTAGAAATAATTTTTGAATGTCTTTCAAAATAACTGCAAGCGGTGAGTTTGGTGGAAATGATTCAGTCAAGGCAGTTAGCGACGAGATGTTTGTCGAGAGCTCTCTAAGTGGAGCATGAGTTTGTAAGCTTTGATCTGGTAGAAATGCGTTTAATTTTAATAAAAGCTCGGCAACTTGGTTTGAGAGTTTTTCAGGAAGAGAGATTTTAAGACTTTCAAAAATCTGCTGAGAAGGGGTTTTCGTGTCATAGCTAGTTGGGGCAATGTTCAAGATTTTGAATAAAATTCGATCGCCTTGGCGATCAATGAGAGCTTGGACTTTATCTCCTACTGCAACGTTTTCCGGAACATTAGCTTTGACTAATTGTCCCATCATATAAAGAAGGCCTAATCCATCTGGACTCCTTCCTCTCATGACAAAGTTGATGATGTCGCCAACGTTTATATCTTTTGCAAGTCCTGGAATAATAGTCGTGGAAGGAAGTTGTAAGCTTTGTGCACCAGGCGTAGAAACCGAGGTCGCAGCGGTAGTTGTCGCAGTGCTTCTGACTTGTCCAATAGTTTGGGCGAGATTTGCCTGAATGTTTGGATCTTTAATTATCTCAGCCATCTTTCATTTTATACTTAAGGGTCTGTTTTTTATATTAATACAACAGCATCTAACTACTTGCAGAGTTCATATAACTATAGCTATTTAGGCAGATGGCTTTAAAAGCTTAAGTAATATTATTCTGGCAACACTGGTCGTATTTATAGCCTGACTTTCACAGTGTCCTATTTAGAGTCGTAAATGAGTAAGGCAGATTCAGGAAATCCTACTCGATCCTGCGGGATTTTGGAGAGGTTTTGTGTTCTTAAGTTTAGTTTTAACAGTTCTATTTATGTAGGAAGAAATTTTCCGGTAGCAAATCAAGATAATCAGAACTATGATAGAGAATAAAATTACCTCGGAACGTGTTGTAATAAAGATTAATAAATCGACGCGAAAAGAATAGCTATTTAGTCTTAAATGGTGGCTTGATTGTATTCAAGCTTAGGCAATTATTTGGCGTCAGAATACTCGAGTAATAAATTTATGGTTCCAAATTTGAAACTATGACACTTTTGCATAGCATAACGTTAATATTAAAATTTTAAGTACTGGAAAAGTTTGATGAATAGATTTTTTAAAAGT
>CAYYIQ010000235.1:0-4931 GCA_964472005.1 uncultured Bdellovibrionales bacterium
CGGAAGAGTATCTTTTAGATAGATTTATGCCGATTGCAAAACTTTGGGGAAGTTTAGAATAGTGAATATTGTCGAACAACTAAAAACAGTATTAGCCTTAGCAAAGGATATTAATCGTGCTGAGCCATCTGAAAATGAAGATGAACATGTTCTACGGATTGATAGTTATCTAATCGAGTTGGACGCATGGCAAATGATGTACAAGGATCAACCAGAGGATTCTATATCTGAGCCAGAGAAAGCCCAGTTAAAGATCTGCCTTGGGGAACTTGAATTAGAGCATAGTCTTTTGATTGCAAAAGCGAATGGATTGATGAAAGAAGTAAAGCAAGAAATGAATAAGGTTAACAAGACTTCAAAAGCTTTAAAAAAGTACATTGATAGTCCTGGTTTCCAATCAAAAGGACTATTCAAAAAAGGTTGATCTCTATTAATGGTTAATAAAAAAGGCAATGATTATCTCGTTACAATCGTAGTTATTTTAACTTGTTTTTTAATTGTCAAAGATAAATTTACCGCAAAATCTAGCGACTTAAGCCCAGCTGCGATAGCTGCTGTCCAAAATTTAGGTTTGCCTTCTTCCGATAATCAAGAAACCGTTGTCGTCTTTTCAGCAAGTTGGTGCGGAGCTTGTCGCGCGCTTGAAAACGATTTAAGGAAGTTGAAAACTCAATTTCATTCTTTAGACATCGAAAAAAATTACTCTGCAGCTGTAGCGTTTGAGAAAGTTGTCGGCGCAAGATCTGGTCCTATTCCAGTCAGTGTAGTTGGCAGTAAATCTTTTGTGGGAAATCAATCTAAGGCGATCTCTGAATTAGCATTAGCAAAGTCTAAACCGTCGCAACAATAGATGTTCACCTCTAGATATATTTTACATAAGGAGATGGCATTTCCTTGGAAACCTCTTGTTCGCAACTAACTAAAATTCACGTATTCCATCAACTAAATTTCAGGTCCGATCTTTTTAACTATGAAAGCATATAATTTTGCTTAACAATTGTGCATCCTCAATTTAAGTTGTTATGCGTGGTCTAACTTTTGGCCAGAAATTGTCCAAGCAGATTCTATTTTAGGAATCGGTTTTAGCAGTCGATTTAGCGGTTCCCTTCATTCTATATAATAAAGAATGATTGTAGGATGCTAGGGATCCACGAAGGATTGAATAAGTTAAGTTGAAGCGATTTTTGGCATAGAATTATTCAAGATGTTTAACGTCCATTTGCTGTTAGGTAAACAGAAATAAGTTATTTAAAATCAATTGGATAAGGACCTAAAAAAATTTTACAAAGCAGGCATTTTTTACTATTAGTTGTATACAAAAAATCTATCAAATCCACCTTAATAATAAATAGAAGACGAGAGAAGCTTGAGTGCTGATGAAAGGGAAGAGTAAGATGAAATCGAGACCAACGAAGTATATTTTTGTAACTGGTGGAGTTGTCTCCTCTTTAGGTAAAGGTCTTACCTGCGCTTCTCTAGGAGCTCTCCTCGAAGGTCGTGGATTGAAAGTTACTATTTGTAAGTTGGATCCTTACCTTAACGTAGATCCCGGAACAATGTCACCATTTCAACATGGTGAAGTTTTTGTCACTGCAGATGGCGCAGAGACAGATCTTGATCTTGGTCATTATGAAAGATTTTTGTCTGCACCAATGTCAAAGGCAAATAATTTTACCGCTGGACAAGTATATGATTCCGTAATCAAGAACGAAAGAAAGGGTGACTACCTTGGAGGTACTGTTCAAGTAATACCTCATGTAACCGACGAAATTAAGCGCCGAATTATCAAAGCTGGTGAAGGCTATGATATTTGTATTGGTGAGATAGGTGGTACTGTTGGTGATATCGAAGGGTTGCCGTTTCTCGAAGCGATTCGTCAGTTTCGATCTCAGGTAGGACGCGAAAATGTATTATATGTTCACCTAACATTGGTTCCATATTTGAAATCAGCGCATGAAATCAAAACAAAACCAACGCAACATAGTGTCAAAGAGCTAACAAATGTTGGAATACAGCCTGACATAATCATTCTTAGAACTGAGACTAGCGTAGATAAAAAAGCTAAGGAAAAAATAGGTCTTTTCTGCAACGTCGATTACGATTGTGTAATCACCGCTGGTGACGTGTCGAATATTTATGAATTGCCACTACAGTTGCATAATGAAGGACTTGATACGAGAGTTTGTGAAAGATTAAATATCTGGACAGGGTCTGCGAAGTTAAAACCGTGGGAGAATATAAAGCGAGTAATAGATTCTCCAGAGAATGGTGTAATTTCGATTGTCATGGTCGGAAAATATGTAGATTTGACCGAGTCGTATAAGAGTCTCAATGAAGCTTTAATGCACGGAGGTTTTTTTAACCATTGTAAAGTGCATATTGATTATGTTGATTCCGAAGAAATTGAAAAAAGTGGACTACCGGATGTAATCAAAAATGCAGACGCGATATTAGTTCCTGGAGGTTTTGGTAAGAGGGGCAGTGAAGGTAAGATTAAAGCTATTGAGTTCGCTAGAACTACAAATAAGCCATTTCTTGGTATCTGCTTGGGACTGCAAATGGCAGTTGTTGAATTTACAAGAAATGTCCTGGGAATTAAGGATGCAGCTAGTACTGAATTTGATCCGAATACCGTTAACCCAGTAATCCACTTGATGGAGCACCAGAAGGGGGTATCAGATATTGGTGGTACGATGAGACTTGGTTCATATCCCTGTGTCTTGAAGAACGGCTCCAATGCAAAAAATATTTATTCTAATTCCGAAATTAACGAACGACATCGACATCGTTGGGAATTTAATAATAAATACCGGAAACAAATTGAAGAGTCTGGAATGGTGGTTTCAGGTGTTTCGCCAGATAATGAGCTTGTTGAGATTGTTGAAATTCCAACCCATCCTTGGTTTGTTGCAGTTCAATTTCATCCAGAATTTCAATCTAAGCCTCTTACCCCGCATCCATTGTTTGCGAGTTTCATCTCTGCAGCAATCGAATCTAGAAATAAAAATTAGAAATCTATGATTAATAATTCAGTATTATAAAATACCTATGATAGCTAAAATTGGAAACAACGAGTCAAAAGTTTCTTTTGAAATTGGTGAAAGCGCACCGCTCGCATTTATTCTCGGTCCTTGTGTAATAGAAGGTCGAGATTTTCTTTTGGATCACGCCTCTGAGGTCGTTAAAATACGTCAAGAATTTCCAGAGTTCAATTTCGTTTTTAAGAGTTCATACGATAAAGCTAACCGAACTAGTTTAAACAACTTTCGTGGATTAGGCATCGATGAAGGACTGAAAATTTTAGAAGAGGTTCGAAGGGATTTCGAGATTCCTGTTATTACAGATGTACATACGGAAGCTGAGGTTGCAATCGCTTCTGAAGTAGTCGATATCGTGCAAATTCCTGCCTTTCTATGCAGGCAAACTGATTTGCTCTCAGCTGCTGGAAAGACTGACAAGGCCGTGTTGGTTAAAAAAGGCCAATTTTTACATCCTCAAGATATGAAATACGCGGCAGAAAAAGTAGAGGAGGCAGGTGGAAAAAATATTTTACTTTGTGAACGAGGAAGTTGTTTTGGTTATCGCGACCTAGTAGTCGACTTTCGCGGACTGATGTTAATGCGGGAGCTTGGATACCCTGTCGTGTTTGACGTGACCCATTCTGTGCAAAGCATGGGTGGCGCTGGTGGAAAGTCATCTGGCAATAGAAAGTTTGTGGAGCCTTTGGCACGTGCAGGTGTTGCATTTGGCACTGACGCTTTGTTTTTAGAGTGTCATCGCTCTCCTGACGGCGCACCTTCAGATGGTCCAAATATGATAACATTCGAAACCTTGCGAAAATTGTTAACTGATATCGCGGGATCTAAACGTGGTAAGCTCTTTTAAGGAATATCCGAGACTACAGCAGGTCGGGATCCTAATTGGGGTGGGCTATTTTTTAGTTTTACTGGGCTTCATCGCCGTTGGCGGATTTAATACGATAGGCTTAGACTATCTCGACGATGAAGGACTTGTGAATCACGATGATTCAAAAGGTGTATTTATGGAAACAGTAAAACGAGTTGAATTTAAAGGTGGTCAGAAGAAATGGATGTTACTTGCTGATAGCGTAAATTATGAAGAAGGTGTTGGTATTGCGTTAATGTCAAAACCGATAGTGTCAATTTTTGAAGAAGGTGTAGCAGAACCCACTGTTATCAACTCAAATTCAGCTCGTATTTTATCTGAGTCCGGGGTCGTTAAGACTGCATTCTTAGAAGGCAACGTCAAAATGAGAAATGCCGATGGTGCGATGGTTGAGTCAGAATTTGCAGAGTACATGGCCGACGAAGAAAAAATTAGATTTCCAAATCATGCCGCGATAGTCGGTGAAGGTTATCGAGTAGAAGGCAAAAATTTAGTCGTTCAAACTAAGTTAGGTATTTTGGATTTTAATCGCGATGTTGATAGTCGATTCGAATCTGGAATAAAAACCAATGTCTTTAAACCAATCAATAAAATTAAAGGTTCGTAAAAAAATATGGGTTGTTTTTTCGAAACATTTATCAAGATTTTTGTTTATATCTTAATCGTATTTCCGTTTTGCATGTTAAGTGAAGTCGCGGCAGATCAGAAAAAAGAAGGGCTGAAGTCAAGTCTATCTGGAAAATCAGCTAACAACGAGCCAGTTCTTATCAAAAGCGAAACACTCAATTTAGATTCAAAAACAGGTATTTTTACATACCGAGGTAATGTTCATGTTGTTAAAGGCGATCTTGATATTACTACCGATGTGTTAGTTGGTAAATATTCGGACCAACAGGAGCTTGAAAATATTCTTTGTCGAGGGAACGTCGTCGTTACCCGAGCCCCGGATATGCGTGCAACATCTAATCGTGCTTTTTATAATGTTAAATCAGCTAAAATCGAATTGACGGAAGAGCCGGAATTAA
>CAYYIQ010000236.1:0-4922 GCA_964472005.1 uncultured Bdellovibrionales bacterium
ATCTTTCTTAAACGACTCAACTCTGGCCGTCAATTGACCTAGGCAATCTATTCTTCCCTTTCTTTAAAGACCCAAATAATGGAAAAGTATCGAATCGCGCTTATCGCTGGTGCGGAACAACCATCTGCAATGAATCATCTTCAACGTAGTTTGCAGGAACTTGGCTATGATGCTCATGTTTTCTCACTTGCTGGATTTAAGGAAACAGACTCCGAAACAACTCTCGGTTCGATTAGACCTGGAGAGTGGACAGCTACGCTTCGAGAGGAACTTGACGAGTACTACCAAAAAAATGAAAAATTTATCACCATTGGACATTCCCTTGGCGGAATCATCGGTGCTGAAGTCGCAGAGAAACTTAACGAATCTTCCGAAAGGTTCGTCTCTATTCACATCGCAATTTGTCCAGCGTTTTCAATCTATCAGTGGGCAACAAGACTTCATGAGCTTTTTGTAAGAACAGGAACCGCCAAATGGTCGATTAATCGTAACATCACTCGATGCTTATTAAAAATTTTATATCCGGGAGGCGCTTTTCCAATTCATGATTTATACCTCTCGAATATCCCGCCAAGTCGTTACCAGAAAGCTCAAACGATATTGTTTGACTACCTTTACGTTAGGTGGGCGAATCAAGCTATCGCCACATACCTTGAAGATAGACAAGCATGCTGGTCAGCCTTTAAACGGTTAGCAAACAGTAAGAGCGTAGCTTTAATTGAAGCGATTTCAGATGAGATATGGGAAGGTGATGTTCTTTGCCCTCCAAGTCCATCTCATATTGTTAACTCGATTCCAGACGAAAGATATTACCAAATTCCAGGAGATCATTTCCTTCCCCTGAACTTGGACGTGAACGTGATAGTAAAAATCATTTCAACTCTTTCATAGACTCGCTCTTTAATTTCGAAGGTTTTTTTACTCGGATGTCGACGCACGACATCCTTTCTCTAATTTCAGTGGAATTACAACTTGGAAGCCTCAATTTTAGACAAATGAAACTTGAACTTACCTAAAGCTCATTGCTAATACTGAGTATTTTCAATCTATTGCCATTGTTTTTTTATCCGGTAAATCCAACTCCAAAACTCATATTTTAAAACCTTTCTATCTTAGCGCTACTTCCATCTCCTATAAAAAGACCTTTTTTGAGCATAAAAGAATCTCGTGGTACAAGATTACAATAAATTTGGTTCTTTTTCGTTTTATTAAGGAACGAGCAGATGGGAAAGAAAAAAAGGTTTTTGCCTAGTGATCCAATCACTACTACGGTCGAAAAAACACCTTGGCTAAACTATCACACAACGATAGTCGCAATTGGTGGATCAGTAATTTGGGTTTTGATTTGCGGTTTCGCGGGAATATTTTTAGATACTCTTTTAAACCCTGCCTACTGGTATGCAACTTCATTCGCGGGAGCAGGTGTTATCTTTCTGGTCGCGTCGATGTTTTTTGACAGGCGTGATCTAATGTCGCGCGAAATCAAAGAAGCAATTGCACCAACCGAACGAGAACTAAACCAATGGAAATCAGAAGCAGCTAAAGCTGGTATCACCACTCCAAAGCTCCTCGGTCGCCGCCTTAGTGTCACAAGCTCAACGATTCCAAACTCTCAAGCTACAACTAAACAAAAACGTAAGAGTGAGAAAGTAACGCCTCCTTCTGATTCCGAATATATTTCTAAAATTGCGGAACTCGAAAGTCAGGTATCGGAGCTGAAACATGACAAGACTAAACTTGAGCGAGATCTTCAAAGTTCCAAAAATATAATTTCCTCAAATAGTCGCAAGTTGCAAGATAACCTTGCAACTATCAAATCACTTAAAAAAACTCTTGCTAGGCGGGAACGCACTCTCGAGGAACGCCGTTCTGTAACAGTGCAAGACATTAAGCCCTATGAAGAACAGCTTGCTGCTTCACAAGTAGCAATCGATCGCTTAAATTGCGAATTAGTAAATCTTAAGGCAGAACACGAGTCAGCTCTTGCTGAAAAATCACGTTTATTAGAAATGAAAGTTCATACGGATACAACCAATTGTGAACTTGAATCTCTACAGCAACGCCTGAAAGAATTGCACGCTCAGGTTGAACAAAAAGCTGACCTTGAGACGCAGTTGGAATCATACAAGCTTGCGATTTCAAAGTCAGACGAAGAGTTACAAAAATTAACGAAAGACTTGGAAATTGCACGTGACTTTTTCGCAAGTGAAGACTTACGATTGAAAAAGCTAGTTGACGATCAACAGAAAGAAATCGCCGAACTTTCGGAGATTGCTCGCAAAAAGGATGAGTCAAGCGTTGGCTCGAGTAAAAAAGTAGCCGAGATGGTTGAAGAAATGGAAATCCTTAAAGAACAACAACTATTAACTAGTTCTAAATACGAAAGCAGGATAGCCGAACTGCAAAACGAAGCCGAGTCGAAGGCCGCAAACCTTGAAAATACACTGTCCACGTTATGCGAATCAAACACAGCATTAGAAGCTAGACAACTGTCATTTAAAAGCGAGCTTGATAGATGCAATGTTGAATTAGTAGGCGCAAAGGCCGAAATTCAAAAAATTCAAGCATTTCTGCTATATTTGGGTTCGGATGAAGGTCCAGTTTTTATGGCAATGACAGAAGTTTTAGAAAAATTGATTGTCGCAGACAATGCCAGAGATTTCCTGGAAAATCGCATTGCTTCACTTTCGTCGCCAGCCGCAACGATTGAAGTAGATGAAAAATTTTCGGAATATATCCTTCCGTTTATTGATCTCGATATCGATCAAGGCATTCTCGCAGAATCACTCGATACGGTTTTACAAAAAATTTCCCAACATACGGTTGCTTAACCTCGACTGCATCTGCCGTAAATCTAACTGGTCGGAAATCAACTTTCCGACCTTTATCTTTACCCCTATTTACCGATCTGTTCCGCTTTCCAACGAGGCTTCGGTGCAACATCACTAGAGTTTGGCCAGCCCTCTCTTTGTGCTCCTCTTTCGCCATCGGTGGTCTCCGTCTGATCATGAAATAGTTGAACTTGAGTATCATAAGGCATATCTATTCCAGCATCATCAAGTGCATTTTTAATCGCCTTTAAGACTTTTGCATGCACAGCAACAACATCGGCTTGCCGACTCTTCGTCCACCACCTTACTTTCAAAGTAACCCAACTTGCCGAAAGATCCCATGGCAGGACCTGCGGTAGCGGGTCAACCTTAACTTCACTAACACTTGAAATAGCCTTTAAAATCACCTCACAAGCGTTATCTATCCCGTCACCGTAACCAATCCCGACGTCATATTCACTTCGTCGAAGCCCATAAGCGGTTTTTACAGTTACAGCATTCGTATAAATATCACTATTCGGTATGACGATGCGTACTCCATCATACGTTTTTAAAATAGTTGCCCTCGTCTCGATTCTTTCGACTGTACCTTCATGTCCATTTACTTCGATTTGATCGTTTATACTAAAGGGTTGTCGAATTAAAATAAGGAGTCCAGCTAACCAGTTTTGCAAAATATCTTTAAAGGCGAAACCAATCGCGACGGAGCTAATACCTAAACCTGAAATCAGATCTCCTGGCTTAAGAGAAGGAATTACAATTGTTATTGCCAAAAGAGAACCGAACAATAGAACTGTCCATTTAACGAATCCCCCTAATACCTCGCCCAAATTAATTCTATTTCTTCGCGCAGCTCTTTTCACAGTTTGAGTCTTCGCAAGACGAGCTACATAATAGAAAATGAAAAATACTACAAAAGCGACTCCAATATTTGGCAACAATTGAATACCTCCATCCACCCAGCTATCAACACGTTCAACTGCTTCTCCAAAATCAAAGTCTATTCTATTGGATATGTCGTTATCTGATTTGTTTTTAGAAGAATCAAATGAGGTTAAATTAGGCATGTATCCCTTGCTTTCAATTACTTTAAGAAACGTTTAGTTCAATTTTGATATCTGACTTTGTGGAATTTCCAATTTAACCTATGAGCATTCTCGCGGTATGGGCAAGATCATGGCGTCCGAAAAAATATATAGAGACTTGGACATAATAGTAATTTTTCAATTAACTAGATAAACACTAATCGAAGAGGTTTATGGCAAATGCCATAAATGAATGGAAGGAGAACGAAGTGCAATAGAAAAAACTTGAAAGAATCTGTTTGAAATTTAACAACCTTCAAATTGCGACTCCTGCATGGCGCAAGATTCTTAATCCAAGAAGCTCTGGATCAAATGGCTTTTCAAAAACTTCGATGAACTTATCAAGATTCAACGGAAGCGTCTCGGATTTTGCAACCAACGCGATTAAACCAATCTTCCTTGTCCGACCACCGCTAGTTAAAATCTTATACAATTCGATATTCAAATGAGGATCAATCGTGAAATCAATTACGATAAAATCAATTCCTCCATCACCAATACAAATAGCTGCATCAAAACTATTTACAGCAATCTGAACATTTAATTCAGTTGATTTTGAATTAAGATTACGAAAATTATCTGCAAGGTTTGCATCTTTTGAAACAAGTAACATTTCGACTCCGTCAACGCCGACAAGACCGTCAGTCGGATAGTCTTTCATTTTCAAAAACTTAATTAATGCGTCATGGGGAATGCGTCGATGTTGAGAACCAGGAATTCTAAATGACTTTAAGTCTCCATGATCAGTCCATTTACAAACCGTTCTAACAGCAACCTTGCATATTTTTGCAACTTCACCGGTTGTATAAAGTTTCATTTAACAAGCCTCTTGGGTAGAGAATTATATGGTGAAACCTGAAGTATAACCTCAGACCTATTACACCACTTCGAACTTTCGTAAAAAAATCGAAATAGTGTTCAATATATCTACCCAGCTATGCATGAATGGAATAGGCATACTATGCCTTAGTTCAACTATGACCTGCAATAAATCCATCGCACTGCC
>CAYYIQ010000237.1:0-4880 GCA_964472005.1 uncultured Bdellovibrionales bacterium
ATAAGGATGTCGAAGGTCTGCATCAATTCTGGTTGGAAAAGCTTTACTCAAACGAGAGGACTTTTAACCACAATGGCACGGATGTGAAAGCTTTGCTACCCTGTACGCCATTAGCAATTTTGAAATTGCTAGAATATAGCGGCTTGTTTTCTGCGATAGGCAAGCCACTTGCCGGTAAAACTGTGACCGTTTTTAATCGAAGTGAAGTAGTCGGTCGACCATTGGCATATATGTTGGCAAACGACGGTGCAAAAGTTTATTCTTTTGACATTAATGATGTGATGGAATTTCAAGCGGACTCACAAGAAAAATTAGTCTCGATTTCTCGTAAGGACGCCTTATCTGAATCTGACATTATAATTACGGGGGTACCTAATTCTAAGTTTGAAAAAATTACGGCTAGCGAAGTTAGAGAAACTAGCTGTTGCTTGAACTTTTCATCGTTAGAAAACTTTGAGCCTAACGTTAAAGAGAAAGTTGAAACATTTATACCTAGAGTTGGTCCGGTTACTGTTACTATGTGTTTAAGAAATGCAATTAGGATGGCAGAGTCTTTTAAGATTTGAACTCAATGAATAGTTTCGAAGCAATTTCAAATCTCAGCAATTTTTTTTCTAGGCTAAAAAAACATAAACCTTTACGAGTCGTGTTGGCTTATTCCGGCGGGTTAGACTCTTCAACGCTTTTGTTCTTATTAAATCAAGTGCCTTCTGATTTGATCGAAATAGTTGGACTGGCTCATGTGAATCATAATTTAAGAATAGAAAGTGCGAATGATGCTACATTCGCTGAGGAAGTAGCACTTAAGTATAGAATCCCATTTTTTATTTTAGATATTTGTCCGTTGAGACTTGATGTAACAAATGAGGCATGGGGTCGAGATGTTCGGTATCGTTTTTTTGACGAGCTATTAGTTCAACACAAACTGGATTATGTTTTAACTGCGCATCACTTAGATGATGAAATAGAAACGTTCATTTTTAGACTAATCTTAGGGCGCAATAATCCTTCGTTGTCTTTGATTCGTGAGGTCGATGAAGCGCGAAAAATTTTAAGGCCATTGCTAAAAATCTCCAAGACCGATCTTTTAGAAATCGCTCGCGATAATGATGTTAGGTTTATTGAAGATAAATCTAATGAAGACTCAAAGTATGCAAGGAACTATATTCGAAACGAAGTCCTTCCAGGTTTTGAAAAAATAAATCCTTCTTATCGAAATTCGATTGCTCAGTTTATACACTCCACGAGGGAAGATTGCGAACTAATTTTAGATGATCCTAGGATCATTGGAAATGCTGTTAGTATTGAAACTCTAATTTCCTATAGTGATCCTTTAGCTTTACGCGGATTAATCGCATTAGTGAGAGAGCAAATTGGAGATACTTGCGAGGCGATAAGCACAAGAAGATACAAAGATCTTTTACAAATTTTGAGGAATGGAGTTGAGGGAGAAAAACAAGTAGATTTAGGTGGTGGTCTCACAGCAGTGCTGGATATGCGTGATCATGAACGCCCGCTTGAAGTCCTTGCGACAGAGGATTTGAAAAAAAGGAGTAAGCAGATTTCGAAACATCAGCAATTTGAGAAAGAGCTCAAGTTGAACCAGACAATTATAATGCGCTGCCCGATTCAAGATCAAAATATCTTTATAACTTTAAAAAATTGTGATCAGCGAGATAGTTTAGGTCAAAGTGAAAGCGACAGATATCTAGTGGAGAGCTTTGGGTTAAGATCTTCTCAAAATTGCGTACTAGTTCGAGGAACGTCAGAGTGCGAGTTCTTAAAAGTCGCCGCAAGCTCAAGGAAAAGAGTCTCTCGCTTGCTAAAAGAAAGTAAACTCCCAAGAAGAGTGCGAAGTAGTTTGTTATATATATCAGAAGAGGATGAACTTCTTTGGATTCCAACGCTCGATAGGAGAGGTCGGGAATTTGACGAAGGATTAGAAAAAATTTCAATTTCAGTTAGGTATGAAAATTAAACATTTTCAACTAAGGCGACACTAAAAGTACATTTCGTTTAAAAAAATTTTGTATTTGAGATTAAATTTGAGATACTAGCTTGAAATTTTGGTTTAAAAACCAAAGTGGTCCAGTGTGTTATTCTCAGTAATATAGTCTCTTTTTGCTGGTTGGCGCGTTCTTTTGAGATTTCTTTCAGGATGGAGCGTCTACTTCGCTGTTAATTCTATGTTAACTGAGGGGATATTTTCCGCTCAATTTATTTGGACGTATATGGGATCCAACCAAAGTTGCTTATAGAATTGTTAATTAATAAGTAGTTGGAACCTTTAGGTTTAATTTCTTGTAAGCGAATTGTCTTGCTGATAGTATTCCAAATGAAGAAAATCTCTATTTTATTCGGATTTCAGCTGTTTTTTAGTTGGAATTGCTTGGGAAGTTAAGAGTTCTTTAAGGCTTGGATTAGTTACGCAAGTTATTGTGACAACTATGATAAGTTTAATTTAATATTTCAATTTAATTTTTTGTCGTCAAATCTTTTTTTAATGGAGTTAGGCTTTGAATCAGTTTTCTAAAAACGCTGGGTTGTGGTTTTTTATTTTGATCCTTTTATTCCTTGCATATAATTTTTCTGCGGTTCAGGAGAAATCACCTAATAGGATTTCTTATTCTGAATTTATAGGTCAGGTCAACCAGGGCCAAGTGGCGGAAGTTGAAATTTCCCAAAATCAAATCAAAGGCGAATATGTTTCTGGTTTAGATGATTCTAGGGTTGGGAGTTTTCTTACTTACCCACCTCCAAGTGACGATAGTCTCGTACCTCTTTTAATATCCAAGTCGGTAAAATTTGATGGTATCCCAAAAGAAACCGAACCTTGGTACATGTTCTTAATTCAAAGCTTGTTGCCTTTAATTATAATTATCGGTGTATGGATGCTTTTTTGGAGACAGTTTCAAGCAAATGGCGGAAAGGCTTTGAGTTTTGGTAAAAGTCGCGCGCGATTAATGGAAGATGAAAACAATAAAATTACTTTTGCGGATGTTGCTGGAATTGAAGAGTCGAAAACGGAACTCGAATCTATAGTTAAGTTTTTAAAAGACCCAAAAAAGTTTACTAAGCTCGGAGGTCGTATTCCAAAAGGTGTACTTCTTGTTGGTAGTCCTGGAACAGGAAAAACCCTTTTAGCAAAAGCTATTGCTGGAGAAGCTGGGGTTCCTTTCTATAGTATTTCTGGATCTGACTTTGTTGAAATGTTTGTTGGAGTAGGTGCTTCTCGAGTTCGAGATTTATTTCTTAAAGGTAAAAAGAATGCTCCTTGCATAATCTTCATCGACGAAATTGATGCGGTCGGTCGTCATCGTGGTGCTGGTCTTGGTGGCGGGCATGACGAGAGAGAGCAAACTTTAAATCAGTTGCTTGTTGAGATGGATGGTTTTGAGGCGAATGAAGGAGTGATCTTGATTGCTGCTACAAATAGACCTGATGTGCTTGATCCGGCATTGTTGAGACCGGGTCGTTTTGACCGACAAGTTGTAGTTCCATTGCCTGATATTAAGGGGCGTGAGTCGATTCTTAAGGTTCATATTGGTAAAGTTCCAGTTGATCCCGATGTAGATTTGCATAAGTTAGCGAGGGGTACTCCAGGCTTTGCAGGAGCTGATCTTGCGAATTTGGTGAACGAGGCTGCACTTTGGGCCGCTTTACAAGATGCTGAAACCGTTTCAATGGCGCATTTCGAGTATGCGAAGGATAAGATTTTGATGGGCGCAGAAAGGCGTTCAATGGTGCTAACAGAAAAAGAAAAAGAAGTTACAGCTTATCATGAAGCTGGGCACGCAATTATCGCAAGATTGTTGCCTGAGACAGATCCCGTGCATAAAGTAACGATTGTTCCTCGTGGAGTTGCGTTGGGATTGATGCAGCAATTACCAGAGGACGATAAGCATACTTATCCTAAAGATTATTGGGAAAATCGAATATGTATTGCTTTTGGTGGACGGGTCGCGGAAGAGCTTGTCTTTAACAAAATTACGACGGGTGCACAGTCCGATATCTCAGTTGCAACGAATATTGCTAGAAAGATGGTTTGTGAATGGGGAATGAGTGAGGAAGTTGGACCATTGGCGTATAGCAAAAAAGATGAAGCTGTATTTCTTGGTCGTGAAATGACTCAGCATAACAGAGATTATTCCGAAGAAACTGCGAGCAGAATTGATAGAGTTGTTAGACAATTTGTTGAAAATGGTCTGACCAAAGCTCGTGAGCTGTTAGAAGGTAACCGGCCAGTATTAGACCGTGTCGCTAAGGCTTTATTAAAAGAAGAAACCTTAGATGGACCACGATTGAATGCTATTATGGAAGATTTAAATGAAAACTAAAGCGCATTAGTTATGCTTCCATCGTTTATAAATCAGTTTAATTGGTTGTCGTTTCTTCGAAGTGCTTGCGATATCATATTCGTTTACTATCTTATTTATCGAACTTTAATTTTAGTTCGAGGTACTAGAGCGGGGCGGATGTTGCTTGGTCTTGCAATGGTAGGTGTCGCATATTTTGCTGCGGTGAAATTTGAATTACCTTCGTTGACTTGGATTCTGGGGAACTTTCTAGGTTCTGTAATTTTGGTAATCGTCGTACTTTTTCAAGACGATTTGCGAAGAGGTTTAACTAAAGTTGGATTGATTCCTGGTTTAAGTCGTGAAGAAAACATTCACATGGATCAAACGGTAAAAGCAATTTCAAAGGCTGCTCAGGAGCTTTCAGTCAGAAAAATTGGTGCTTTGATAGTCGTAGAAAGAGAAGTCGGTCTCGAAGAGTATACTGAAGCTGCGGTTGAAATTGATGCAAAACTTTCACATCAGATATTGATTTCACTTTTTCTGCCGACCTCTCCATTGCATGATGGTGCCGTGATAATAAGA
>CAYYIQ010000238.1:0-4860 GCA_964472005.1 uncultured Bdellovibrionales bacterium
GGAGGCAGGGATCCAGGAGTTGTACGAGTTCTACACATTCAACGACCGCTATTTTCACCAAAACAGTGCTCTTGCAGTTTGAAGTAATCCTCCTGAATCCACGCTTTCGAATCTGTTCGAGTAATTTTTCCCCGTCATCCTCGCGAACGCGGGGATCCAGGTGACTGAAAACATGAGTTCTCCTGGATCCCTGCTTTCGCAGGGATGACGGTTTGTTTCGGCACAAATTCATTTCGCAGGGATGACGGTTTGTTTCGACCCAAATTCATTTTACTCGGACAGACCCGAAAGCGGTAATCTCAAAACATACGTTCCCTCTCATTTCATCTTGCACGTACAACAGCCGTCATCCCTGCGGAGGCAGGGATGACGATTTTGTCCCAAATTTAAATTACTCGGATAACCTCAAAGGCGGGGATCCAGGAGGACTATTAGATTAAATTTAGTTAGATCCCGATAGCGAGATAAGTCAAGCAATATTAAGTATCGAAACATTGCTTTCGTAGTTGTAATGATTCGGGATCTTTATTCTAATGTGGGATGTTTTTAATCACATCACTTGAGTGAATAATTATGATTGAGCTTCTGTGCTCATCGAAAAATTTTCTTTCGGGACTGTTCTTGATTGGTGAGGGTACATTTACAAAATTTACAAATTTCTTGCATCCAGCACTTCGGTCATGCAATTGTTTCGAAGTTATTAATCCGTTCCCCAAAGCAAAATATTTATGTAGATGTTGTGCGATTCTACCGACCTTTTGAGTAAAACAAGTATCGATATGAGCGAAATTGATTTTGACGATAGATTAGAGAAATTAGAAGAGCAAATACGCAAAATAAACGAGCGTAATGAAAAAGTACAGAAAGATAAAGCATGGGAGACAAGTAATTTCCGAGTTATCTCAGTTTGCGTCGTAACATGGGTCGTGATTTCTCTAGTGTTTTGGACGATTGGCGTTGATAATCCAATTGTAAATGCGATCATTCCAACGACTGGCTTTTATCTTTCAACTCAGTCTTTGCCTTTTTTAAAAAAATGGTGGCTAGAAAGGCAACATAAAAAATAGGTTTCTTTTGATCGAACTAGAAGCAGTATTCGCCGCATCATAATATACTTTTTTCGAGTTGCTAAGTAGGGTGTAACTCTATAACGTCAATTAGCGACGTGAGTCACACTCAATACTACCAATAAAGGATATATATATGACTTTTCCACGAACCTTCTCTCATATCGGAATTTCAGTCACAGATTTAGACCGAGCGGTGGAGTTCTATACTAAAACATTGGGATGGTATGTCATTATGCCCGCTACCGAAATAGTCTCAGATGATTCTGCTATCGGAGTGATGTGTGATGATGTGTTCGGTAAAGGCTGGGGAAAATTTCGAATCGCTCATTTGGCGACAGGTGATAAAATAGGGGTTGAGTTATTTGAGTTTGAGAATGCCGAAAAACCCCAGAATAACTTTGAATATTGGAAGACAGGAGTATTTCACTTTTGCGTTCAAGACCCGGATGTAGAAGGTCTTGCAAAGAAAATTGTTGAAAATGGAGGTAAGCAAAGAATGCCTGTCCGCGAGTACTATCCAGGTGAAAAGCCTTACCGTATGGTTTACTGCGAAGATCCTTTTGGAAACATAATCGAAATTTATTCCCACAGCTATGAACTTACTTATTCAGCAGGTGCGTACCAAGCCGATAAAAAATAAAAATTTATTAGAGGGAGCGAATAGAGATTTGATGTCAGTAGGTTCCAAGCTAGTTCTAGAGATTTTATATAATCACAGAGTAACCGGCTCCCCACTTTCTTAAAGCTACGAGGGGCTAGCCGGTAGCCCTGTGTTTTTCTTAACTTGATGGGCATGAAATGGACCATCGTCGTTTGCGAAGCCTCTGTGAAAACAGAATTCTTTTCTTTCATTCCCTACGTTCATATTTGATCCTTTGTGCCCATTTCCAAATTTGAGGATATTCAGGTAGAAGTGCAAAAGGCGTATGCGGCTCTTCTTGAAAGCTTGATTGCCAAAAGGTTTTACTACGGTAACTCGTCATTTCCAGAAAGGAAATCAAAGATGGTAGAAATCGAAAACATCAAACTGGTTCTGCGTCAATTAATACCACCAAAAGATGTAATGCTTGGTTCTCCTGATAGAATAGCCAGACTTAGAACTGGAGTTGCTAAAATGGATGAAAGCACAACCTTTCGAGACCTTGGAATCGAGGACGTGCAAGAAGTTCTCCCGCAATTTGAGTGCGCTTTTGCTGTCTCCCTTAAAGGGTTTTCACCGGAGACAGTTGGCGAACTACTCACTACGCTCAACGAGTTAAGTTAAGGTTAAACTTAAAATGTTGAATTCATCCGGAGGAAGATCGTTATCTTTCTCCACCTTTTCTAAATTAAAAGTTGAATTAAATATTTGGACTTTCCACCCTACGAACTTCGTTGTGGTAAATTCGCTTTGAGAGAATTTATCGGATAGATTTTTATATCAATATACTGTTAAGTTTTATCGGTAATCTCCGTTTATTGCCTCTCATTTAGAGATCAGTAAGTTTTCGTAAAAAAATTGATTTTTGTCTTAAGGGCTACTTGCATGACGGCGATATGAATAAAACTTCTTAAAAAAGAAGTACCATTAATGAAGTTTGGCTTAACTATAAACAATTTTGGTACGTAAATGAAATTAACAAATACGTTATTTAAAACTATCTCTTTCTTTCTACTCTTTGCTACGCAAATTGGTTGCGGAGGGGGAGGCGCTTCTGATGAAACTCAATACCGCTATACCGTACGCGCGGGTTCCATCGAAATTCAAAGCGACAATTCAAAATCGGCTACACCACGTGGTCTTATATATCTAAGTTCTGTTAATGACTCAGTGGAATATACCGCGAATTCAGCGAAAAAGACTATTGCTTCCGGAGTTTTGCCGGCGGTTGATTTTTTTGGTTGGTGGGAACATCCTAATGATCCGCTGTCACAGAGTGATAGGAGGTATCAAGCACAGGTTTCAACTATTGCTCCCGATGGAACACCAATTGTTCAAACAGTTTTAATTCATTCTCCAACGTACGATCCTAATGACCCGTCACTTTTAACTTTTGCATACGAAACAGCAGAGACTAACACAAGTGGATTTGTTGATTTAGCAACATTCGACGAGCTTGAACGAAGCAAATCGGGTAATCATAGTCTACAAATTATTGACAATTACGGAGGAAATCCTGCCTTAAGTGGTCAAAAGCCAATAACAAAAGATCACCCATTAGATTTCATATACACAAGTAAATTTAATTTGATATGGTCTGATAGAGACAGCGGCTCGACAGATAATGTAAGTGTTTGGATGCCGGTGCCACCAAGCGATGATTATTCGAATTACGTGCCCTTAGGAGGCTACGCAAAGTCCGGCTACGATCGACCCTCTAGTGAATTACGTGCGATCTTAGTTAATGTAAAGTCGGAAAACGTAAAAGTTCCCAGCTCCTATAAAATTTTATGGAATTCCAGTGGTTCAGGTGCGAAAAAAGCAAACGCAGTTAGTTTTAACGCGGGCGATGGTTTCCAGTGTCTTGGAGATACGGTTTATAGGGGAAATCTTGAGACTCTAGGCAAGACATTTGAAAATATAGATCACGATAACGTTGCTTTATTTTATGCATGTCTTAGTGAGTCGCTTACTGAAGCAGCGTACATCCCAATTCAAATACGTCGGACTCCCCACCTTAACAATGCCTATATTTGGGATGATAATAATTCAGGCGGCCACCACGACGGTTCGTTTTGGAAACGTAAAGGGGATGATGAGCAAGGCTACGATCTATTTTTCTCTGCATTCAATAGCCACCTCCCTGACGCAAAAAGAGAAATATTTACTTTAAAACAGTCTGATTTAAACTAGGCTTTTTAACTGGTATTTACGATTGCTGAAGATAAGAAAAATTGAGTACCGTACGTAATTCTTTTTTCTAATTGAAAGTCTAACAGCAGATTCTTTACATACCGCTTAACAGGCTATTCTACGAGATCTTTTAGATAGACTAGTGAATAGCCAGATTTTTCAATTTTCTCGCGTGTCCACGAAGCTTTTGTCATCGGGAGAAGGTGCTCTAGGGAATTTATCAATGCTTTTGGATTTTTTCTATCAATGAATCTAAGTTTTTTTAAATTTTTGATGTCAGTATTTCCATTGGTAGGTAGTTTTTTGTAGGTCTTGAGAAAAGTTTCCATTTTCACGACATCGTACTCTGAAAAAACGAGTAGAATTTCTGGACTAGAAGAAACAAAAATATGTTTGCCAAAACTTTCATCTTTAAATTTTAGAAACTCACCCCTAACAGGAACCAATCGACCTTGATAGGTCTTATCGAGTCTTTCGCGGACTGCGCTCTCGATGTAGTTATAGTTGTTAGCTAGGTGTATAGAAATGTATATGGATGCAAAGAATGAAATGATTGCTATGCAACAATACCTCAGTAGATGATTTCGTGATTCGAAAGAGATTTTTAAAAATGCCGAGATTAAGAATAGTTTGATTGGTAGAACAAAATACCTCGATTCAACACCAACAGCTGACGCGAAAACCATCGTTATTGAGTAGCCAACAAACCACAAAATAGAGATAAATAATAAGCTATTAACAATTTCTGAGTACTCGATTTGTTTGTCGCTAGTTAGCTTTTTCTCGTTGTATTTCACGTTTTTAAAGTAGGTGAAAGCAAGTAGGACAAATATGCCAATCAGAGAAAGGTAAAAAAATGGTGAAATTGCGTCGAGAAGCTTCGGAAATTTTGTATCTCCATTACGAAAAGTCCAATAATCTCCAAAAGAAGCAGCCTGAAAACGGGCTAACCAGGTA
>CAYYIQ010000239.1:0-4846 GCA_964472005.1 uncultured Bdellovibrionales bacterium
GTTTTCCGAGTCGTAAAAACCACTTAGGGCAGCAAGACTAAGGTATTCACCGGTGTTCTGCTGGTCCAGCCTAGATTGAAGCATAAAGTAACCATCTACCGCATACGCAAAGAGGGGAATTGCTAACGATAGAAAAACTGCAAAAAGTACAATCACAACCCCTTCTTCATTTTTAGATTGAGTCTTGGTCATGATCCAATCCTTCGAAGAGTCGCAGTTCTAGTAATGGTTTCGTTCGAAAAAAAGAATTTTGTTTTAGTTGGGGCGGAGACAGTTAGATGAATTTTTGAGCCGTCATAATTGCTAGAGATATTTAGCCCATCCATATCCATGTATGATTTGATTCCGTCTAACATCAAAAAAACTCGTCGGTGAGCAATCACTGCGGCGCAATCTGTTTCGCTTGGGTCAGCTGAACAGATTTGTTGCATATCTTGATCAAGATGTAAGTTGTTTTGCTGAGTTTGGGTGAGGTTGCCCGGAGCTAAGGCAAAAAATATTGCTGCGTCTCTAGTTACTTGGGTGACATTAGTCTTTGATTTCGAAAAGAAGAACATATCCGCAGAAAACAGATACATGGCAATAAGAATCGGCAAGACTAACGCCATTTCAATAATTACAGTTCCGTTTTCGTTCTTGTCCATTTTCGATCTTTAAGGTCAGGGTGCGCGATAACACATGCTGTTACATAGGTTATCGGTTAAGTCCTTAAAATCTTTAGTCTTTGGATTGAAGTTTGGGGTGTTTTTAGTCTATGGTTATCTTCAAGATTTTAGGTTTGATTTGTAAAAACTTTCGTTAATGGCCTAAGTCTTTGAAAATACTTCTGATTTCAAGCTGCGTTGTTATGTTAAAGGATATACTCGAGTAAGGCAAAAAGGGATAAGAAAAATACCAAAAGCTTAATCGAATTGTTTTTAGGTCTAAAAACTTCTTTTAGAGGATTAATATTAGTGGTCTTTCTCGCAGAGTAATTTAGTAATGCAAGTTCGAAATAGCTCGTAATACTGGACGCAAAACCAATGCCGCCAACAAGGAATTCATTTGCGTAATTTAACTGAGGGAATAGGTAGAAACAAAAAGTTACACTCAAAATAGAACTGCAAAGGAGCCTAAATATTGCAATTTTAGAGACAGCTTTTTGGGCGTTAGCGGCGTATAGCAGTGACGTAATGATTCTACTCCAGATCGATGGAACCAGTCCAAATAGGAAAGTTGTAAGAGTATAGTATACGATCAAGGTTGATTGGTGATTGAACTTTCCAGATTCTAAAATCAGAGAAATAATTTCAGATCCAAGAAACCAAAGCACCAAAATTGTGGGCAAGCAATACAGTAGTACTCTTTCAAGAGTATTTGTAAGTTCAAGCTTTATTTTCGATTTGCTTTCGTCAGACGCATTCCTTGGATTTTGTTCTGACAGTTCTGGCAGTGAGGCGGCCGCGTTTGAAAGTCCGAAAACGCTAATTGGGGTAATATAAATAATTTGGGCGTACATCAAAGCTGATAGTGACCCAGGAGCAAGGAAACTTGCAATTATCGTATCAAGGTAGGAACTTATTTGAATAACGCCTTTTCCTAGTACGACCGGTGGAAAGTTTCTCCCAATTTCTTTGCTGGGAGCAGAGATTTTGGTTAGGAAAAAAGATACTTTAGCTTTTTTTATTAATGACAGTGTCTTGGGAAACTGAACAAAGAACTGAAAAAAACTTCCAATTAGAAATAAAGAAGCTGCAAGGATTGTTATTTCGTGAAGCTTTAAATTGGTTGCGAACATTAAGAGTCCAGCAATGATAGTAAGGTTCCAGAGGATGGGTGCACTGTAGGATAGTAAGAAATGTCTGTGAGAGTTTAGGATTCCAAGGCACCAAGCAGAAAGTACTAATAAACAAGTTGCGGGAAACATGAAAACCATCAGTTCCGCAGTGAGCTGCTTGCCCTCGGCTGAAAAACCTCCTGCAAATAAATTTGCGAAGTAGGGGCTAAGTGACGCCCCTACGATCGCCAGAAGAAGTGCGGTGTAAAAAAGAACTATGCCAACTTCTTTCGCAGCTCTTGCGGCCTCTTCCCCTCGACCTTCGGATTTTAAACGCGCGTAAACTGGTATTAGGGATGCAGAGAGTACTCCTTCTCCGAGTAGGTTTTGAATGATGTTTGGGATCCTAATTGCCGCTTTTAGTGCGTCGGAATAGACGGTCGTGCCGAGCAGTCTTGCTAAAATGATTTCTCGGACAAGGCCGAGTACGCGACTAGCAAGAATGCATGCCGCAATTATATATGAATTGAATTTGATACTACGCTGTTTGCTCAAGTCCGGCATCGATTGATTTATTAAGAGCTTCTAAATATTAAGCTTAATAAGTTGTTTAACATACAAGTATAAATTAGTGAAAAGTGATGTTAAATCATTTAATACGCTTTGTCTCTTAGATATTCAGTGGCGAAATTTCACTGAGTCACTTCGTTAGGTCTCAAGTTTGATAAAGGAATGTAGAGGGATGTCGGAGGAGATGTTGAGTTGTTTTGGGATTCTTGTCTTCAAATGTTTTCAGAACGGCAACTTTTTCTGTCTTCGTGGAAACCGATCGTCGGACCAGCTTCCACCTTTAATGACGTTAGCTTTATTTTAAATCGTCTTCATTGAAAGTTTTAACTAAAATTTCAGCAATTGATTTTGATTCGACTCGATAATTGCTACCTGCGATTGCTTCTTTTATTCTTTTCATCTTACGAGCTCTTTCTGCGACGACCTCTAAGCGTAGTGTCGTAAGACTTCTTTTTCTTCTAACTGGTTGATTCCCGGTAGACTCGATCTTAGAAAGACTAATAGCTGGAGTTGATTTTGGTTTTGAATATTCTAAAGTATTGTTTGGACGTACCATTTTTACCTCTTCCTGTTCTATAATACTGTTATACAGTTTCTTTTTTAAAAAGTTGGCCCGAGCTGCACATTTTTGAACAACATCATCGCCTGTAAATATAGTAACGGCTAAACACCTGTATAACTTTAGCTTATTTTCGCGGGAAACTTACATTTATGTACATTTATTTTTGTCTGTAAGATTAGGGGGTTAGGGAAGTTGAGTGCGTAAGTGCCTGAATATTCGTGTGGTTTCTTAGGCGTCTGGAGAAGATTTATGTTCGAATTTGTACGATTTAGATTTAACCACAGAGCTCTGTGGTTAAAATCTAAATCGTAAAGTCTCTGCGCCACACTGAGTTTTCCTCAGTTTAACTCTCGAGTGCCGCAATCGCAGGAAGTTTTTTACCTTCAAGCATCTCGAGGAATGCACCACCGGCGGTAGAAACAAAGTCCATCTTATCAAAAGCTTTTTTATTGTTTAGCGCGAGATCGGTATCTCCACCACCAACAACAGTTAAACTTTCAGTTGCAATTAGGTCGTCAATCAGAGCATAGGTTCCGGTTGAGAATTCCTCAGTCTCGAAGGCTCCCATTGGGCCATTCCAGACAATAGTCTTTGATTGATTGATTGCATTCCTAAAAAGTTCGCTTGTTTTAGGTCCGATATCTAAAGCCATTTGATCGGCAGGAATATTGCTAACATCAACAACGCTTGTCTCGACACCCGAAGAGAGAGCCTTTGCAATGACCACATCAACTGGAAGGAGCAACTGTTTATCGTTTTCTTTAAACCACTTTTGTGTCTCTCTCGCTGTATCGAGTAGGTCTTTCTCGAACAATGATTTTCCGACTTCAATGCCTTCAGCAGCTAAAAACGTATTTGCCATTGCTCCTCCAACAATCACCGAGTCAGCGGTTTTACCGACATTTTTAATCGCCTGAATTTTGGTGGAAACTTTCGCACCTCCGAAAATAGCGAGAAACGGATGAGCGGGTGAAGCGCACGCTCGATTGAAGTATTCAACTTCGTCTCTGACTGTGAAGCCCGCAGCCTTTTCTTTAATGAAATTTGTTATGCCGACAGTACTCGCGTGGGACCGATGTGCCGTTGCAAAAGCATCGTTGATAAATACGTCACCAAGAGCTGCAAGTTTTTTAGAAAATTCTTGGTCGTTTTCTTCGTCTTGATTATAGTAACGAACGTTTTCTAAGAGAATTACATTGCCAGCCTGGGCTTCGCTAACTGCTTTTTCGACCTTTTCACCGATGCAGTCATCAACGAAAGTAACACTTTTGTTTAAAAGTTTTTCTAATGTCTTTGCAACGGGTGCTAGTGAAAGTGATGGTTCACGTTTTCCTTTTGGTCTTCCCATGTGTGAAAGTAAAACTACCTTCGCGCCTTTTTCTAGAGCGAATTGAATTGTTGGCAAAGATGCCTTTATTCTATGATCATCAGCAATACTGCCGTCTTTATTCATGGGTACGTTGAAATCGCAACGTATTAATAGAGTTTTGCCTTCAATTTTCAAATCTTCAATTGTTTTCATGAGTTTTCCCTAAGTAAGTGATGAAATAATTATATGCCAGTCGGTTCATCGATAAACGTCCAATCAAGATTGAACTTATCAGCTAAATGTTTGGCAATGGCGGTAACGCCAAAAGTTTCCGTCGCATAATGTCCTGCAAATATAGCATTCAATTTGTTCTCTTTGCAAAAATGATATGCGAATTGTTTGGATTCGCCCGTGATAAGAGTATCAAAATTTTCAACATCAAATTTATAAAGTGAGTCGGCCGCAGAGCCCGAAACAACGCAGATTCTTTTCGGGATCTGTGGTCCAAAATTAAGGACAAGTGGATTACTTAGTGCGCCTTTAACGTTTAAAAAAATCTCTCTCATTTTCTCTAAGCTTAAATTGCCAGAATTGTCTCCTTTCCAACCGATCGGTTCGTTGCCTAATTTAATCGCGGGTTCAATGTTCG
>CAYYIQ010000240.1:0-4806 GCA_964472005.1 uncultured Bdellovibrionales bacterium
TTGCAAAAAAAGCAGTTGAAAAAGGTCTGACTGTTAAAAATTATGTAAAGACATCACTTGCTCCAGGGTCGACGGTTGTGACGGAGTATTTAACTGCTGCAGGTCTTTTGCCGTATTTAGAAAAATTAGGATTTCAAGTTGTTGGTTATGGCTGTACGACTTGTATTGGAAACTCGGGGCCAATAGCTGCAGAAGTTGAAGCTGCTATTAAGGAGAACAATATTGTTGCCGCTTCGGTTTTGTCCGGGAACCGAAATTTTGAAGGTCGGGTGCATCCGAATACAAGAGCAAATTACTTAGCGTCGCCACCACTAGTGGTGGCTTATGCCCTTGCAGGCTCGGTCGATATGGATTTGAAAACAGTTCCGCTTGGAAAGGGCTCTGATGGGAAGGATGTCTTTTTACGAGATATTTGGCCTACCACTAAAGACATTCGTGATGCGGTTAAAACATTTGTTACTCCAAAAATGTTTCAAGAGAGATATGAAAATGTTTTTACTGGGTCAGAGGCTTGGCAAAATATTGCAGCCAGTACTAGCGAACTGTATCATTGGGACGATACCTCGACATATATTCAACATCCCCCGTTTTTCGAAGGTATGTCGACAGAAGATAAAACTCTTTCAAATATAAACAACGCCCGAGTTTTAGCGCTTTTCAAAGACTCTGTTACAACTGATCATATTTCGCCTGCGGGAAATATTGCTAAGGATTCGCCAGCGGCAAGATATTTAGATTCATTAAATGTTGCACCTGGAGATTACAATAGTTATGGATCCAGACGTGGGAATGATCGCGTTATGGTGCGAGGAACGTTTGCAAATATCAGAATTAAAAATCAGTTAATTCCCGGCTCTGAAGGAAACATTACTTTACATCTTCCGACCGGAAAGGAAATGAGCTTTTTTGATGCTGCGATGAAATATAAGGAAGAAAATACTCCTTTAATTATTTTAGCGGGGAAAGAATATGGTAGTGGTTCTTCCCGTGATTGGGCTGCAAAAGGTCCGTTTATGCAGGGAGTAAAAGGGGTAATTGCCGAAAGTTATGAAAGAATTCATCGAAGCAATTTGATCGGAATGGGGATATTGCCACTGCAATTTTTAGAAGGCGAGTCAGCCGAAAGTTTAGGTTTAAGTGGGCGAGAGACGTTTTATATCGAAGTACCTAATACAATGGCGCCAAGTGATAGCATCAATGTTCAGGCAACGGACGAAAAGGGCGGCACAAAGTTGTTTAAAGTTAGGAGTCGAATAGATACAGTCGTCGAGCTGACATATTTTAGAGATGGTGGAATCTTGAGAACTGTCCTTAAAAATTTGGCGTTGAGTTAGGGATTGGTGATGACAGAACAAATTAAATTGACAGAGTACAGTCACGGAGCTGGGTGTGGATGTAAAATCTCACCTGCTCTATTACATGAAATTTTAACAGATTCTAAACAGATTTTTAGTGATCCAAATCTGATTGTCGGAAATGAAAATAAGGATGATGCCGCAGTCGTCGATCTTGGTGACGGAAAGGTCGTAATTAGTACCACAGATTTCTTTATGCCGATTGTTGATGATCCTTTTGATTTCGGTAGAATTGCTGCGGTTAATGCAATTAGTGACGTTTTTGCAATGGGCGGAAAGCCAATTGTTGCAATCTCGATTTTGGGCTGGCCAATTTCTAAAATTTCAGTCGAAGCTGCAAAAGAGGTTGTCGAAGGTGCAAGGAGCGTTTGTCATGAGCTTGGGATCTCACTAGCAGGTGGGCATAGTATTGATAGTCCAGAACCTATCTTCGGTCTTGCTGTTACAGGTCTTGCCTCAAAGGAAAACATTAAGAAAAATTCGGGCGCAAAAGTTGGAGCGTCTTTATTTTTAACAAAGCCAATTGGCGTTGGAATTTTATCTACGGCCAAAAAGAAGGGCTTGGTTGACGCATCAGATTATAAAAATGCGATAAACAGTATGTTGATCCCAAATAGACTTGGGGAAGAGTTTGGTAAACTGAAAGGTGTTCAAGCACTGACTGATGTTACTGGATTTGGTTTACTTGGTCATTTAACAGAAGTTTGTGAAGCTAGTTCGGTTTCGGCGATAATTGATTTTAGTCAAATTCCATTCTTTCCAAATTTAGATAAGTATATTGAAAGTAAGTGTGTGCCAGGCGGTACAACTCGAAATTGGGATAGTTACGGCCATCATGTTAAAGGAGTCTCTGATAAGGAAAAAACATTTCTTTGCGATCCTCAGACTAGTGGCGGTCTATTAGTTGTCGTAGCTGAAGAATATGTCGAGGACTTTATTAGAGACTTCTCTACTGGCAATACTATTTCTAAAATCGGAACTATCGTTCCGCAGTCAGATTTCTTAGTCGAAGTCACTATATCTTAATCAATCGAACTAAACGCTCAAGGTCTCAATAAACTCGAATACTCGACTATTAATGACGGTTATTCGAGTCAATCTGAGTTCATGAACATATTTTATCTTCTCATAATGATATTTAAATTTGTAGCGGAGGCGTTTTCCGGCAATACGACTATATGAAAAATCAATGAATAGATTGGTTTGTAAAATAGTTGTTCAATACCGGACTCATTGATAGGTGTCCGATTGATCTCAAGCGCTTAGTCTCAAATACATAAAGACAAACAGTATCTTATAACGTATTTTTCACGCAGCTAAAGCAGGTCTGTAAAAGTTGATGAGGTTTAATCTTAATCCCTCAGCCAAAACCTTCGATTTTTTTCGGTGAATTTCTTTATCGAAGAATCGCAAGCCAAGATCTGAGTCACGAATCTGATAACAATATGCAGTTCGCGTGACAGCTTCTACTTGCTCAAATTCGAGAGTGAGATGTGGAAAGTATGTAATGGAGTAGTGATATTATGTTCCTCAATCGATCTGAGAAAAGTCTTCTTAAAGAATTAATTAAAATACCTTCGGTGACTGGCAAAGAAGAGGGAGTGATAAGTTTCCTTAAACATTTATTTGATCGTGCAAAGTGGCTAAATTTTGAAATTAAAGTCGAGGAAGATAGTGCTGGTATTCTCGTGGTATTTGGGACTCCAAAGATTCTTTTTACAACGCACGTTGATGTTGTAGATGGCCCGCTAAATCTATTTGAACCGTCGGATAATGGTAGTACGGTATTTGGTCGTGGTGCGTGTGACGCAAAGGGGTCTATTGTCTCAATGATTTTTGCTTGTGATGAGCTAGTTAAAAGTGGAGCTACAGATTTTGGTCTGTTTTTATTCGCAGGCGAAGAGCGTGGCGGTAAAACAGTTTTGTCGTGCATGAATTATTTACAAGGATTTGGAATCGAACACGTTGTTATGGGTGAACCCACAAAGTGTAAAATGGCTAGGTCTCACCTAGGTGCGCTTTGTTTAAATGTTAAGTTCTTTGGGCAAGCAGCACTTTCGGGGTATTTAAATGATGGGATCGATGCAAATAAGATATTGGTTTCCGCGGCACAGAAGCTCTATTCGTTAGATGAAAGTCTACTAGGTTTTAATGGAATTTGGTCTGTGAATCTAGGTCGTTTGTATGGCGGCTTGTCTCCTAATACTTTGTCACCATTCGCCGCAATGGAAGTTTATATTCGGACTACAATGAACAATCACGCAGATATAATTGCATTAGTTCAGTCCGTTGCACCTGAAGCAAAAATAGAAGTAATGTTTTCGGGATTGAGAAAAGATTTGGTTGTATTAGAGGGGTATGAAACTACTGAGGCGAAAATGTGCAGCTCGCTTCCGCACTTTGAGTCGCTAGGTGCAAATTTGATGATGCTAGGACCGGGTGATCCGAAGCTTGCGCATTCGAATGAAGAACGTATTGCAATTAGCGAACTTGTTGACGCAAAAGAGCTTTATTTGAAGTTGTACGACGATCTTTCTAACGCAGAGCCCGAAGATTTTGATATAGATTTACCGGAAAATAAAAACGAAGAACTCTGGTACTCCTAAGGAAGTTGCGCCAAAAAAACTTACAATGTCTTTGAGATCTGCTCTGAAATACTGGGTCGGAATTTACTATCGTGGTGCGATTGGGAAATTTTTGTAGTTGTATGCGTTTGTGTATATAGAAAAAGCCCTCCTAAAAATCCGCCATCCCCGCGCCCCAACCGTCACTCCCGCGCCCGGCCGTCATTCCTGCGAAAGAGGCTGTCCGAGTAATATTAAATTTGGGGCAAAACCGTCATTCCTGCGAAAGCAGGAATCCAGGAGGACTATTTCAACTACCAAGACCACAGTTTAAGCAAAAATTGTAGTTGTTCAATGTGCATAACTCGTACGACTCCTGGATCCCTGCTTCCGCAGGGATGACGGCCGGGCGCAGGAATGGCGGTTGGGCGCAGGAGTGACGGTCGGGCGCGGGATGACGGTTAGGCGCGGGGATGGCGGCCGGGCGCGGGATTGACGGCTGGGCGCAGGATGACGGTTGGGATGTTATTCACGGCTGAATGATACTTTCAACTCAATTTTGACCGACGTTTAAAAATTTCTTAAATGTATTGGTCGATACTTCTTGAGATTATGCGATCGAGATTCTCGAAATAAGATGTCAATGTTCTTTTAGCGACGACTAAATAAGACTATAACGAACTCTTCTAAATTTGTATTCGCCTGGATTAACCACTGGTAAAAGATTTTCGTCTACTTTTTTATTTGCCACTAACCAAGGAAGGTTCCCTGGACCACCGTTTTCTACGCCGAAAGCATTTCTTGTGTCCGCACCGGTTGTCCAAACTTGGAGTGGATTAAAAGGACAGGTTTTTGGATCTGTTTCGTCCGTAATTTTCAAAGTTAAA
>CAYYIQ010000241.1:0-4724 GCA_964472005.1 uncultured Bdellovibrionales bacterium
CATTTTTTTTTGCACGTTTAACAACTGTCATCTCTGCGTAGGAGGCTGTCCGAGTAATATTGAATGTTTCCATCTCCGCCGTCATTCCATCTCCCCGCCGTGATTCTATCACCACCGTCATCCCTGCGCCCTGCCGTGATTCTATCACCCCCATTATCCCTGCGCCCCGCCGTCATCCCTGCGGAAGCAGGGATCCAGGAGTTGTACGAGTTCCGCACGCACAACAACAATTACCTCTGCTAAAATAATGGTCCTGGAGATTGAAATAGTCCTCCTGGATTCCCGCTTTCGCGGGAATGACGCCGGGGCGCGGAAATGATGGGGGGTTGTTAAGTGATTGGCTAAATGTAAATTATTCGTTAAAGTCTTGAGATACCGGCTTCAACGAATTTTAAATACTATTGAAATAGATTTCCGTCTGGTGCTTTTTCTTCGTCTAATTCATCTTCTTCTTCACCACTATCAGCAACCCTTGCAACGGCAGCTACTGTTTCATTTTCGTCTAAGGAAACAAGTCTAACTCCCATCGTATTTCTTCCAACACATGAAATTCCACCAGCTTTAGTTCTAATTACCTTTCCAGCTGTTGTAATTAACATCACATCGTCAGTATCAGACACTAATATGCTTCCAACTACCTCGCCGTTTCGCTCGTTAGTTTTAATATCAATGACACCCTTACCACCACGACTTTGCTTACGATATTCATCTACGTTAGTACGTTTTCCATAACCTAACTGACAAATCGATAGTACTGTTTGATCGCTACTTTCTGCGCCTAGAACCGAAAGACTTACTACTTCATCATCCTCAACTAGATTAACAGCTCTTACTCCTCTTGCCGTTCTTCCAACTGATCTGACATCGTCCTCACTAAACCTAATCGACATACCTTGTTTAGTAGTGATCACGATATCGCTCTTTCCGTCTGTTAAACGAGCTGCCATCAACTCATCACCATCATCAAGCGACGAAGCAATAATTCCTGACTTTCTAACATTTGAGAAAGCCATCAAATCAACTCTTTTAATGATTCCTTTCTTTGTTACCATGATAACAAATTTATCATCTTCAAATTGTCTTACCGGTACTATTGCAGAGACCTTTTCATTAGCATCCATATTTAACATGTTTACAATTGCTCGACCTCTGGCTGTTCGCCCGCCTTCTGGCAGATTGTAGACTTTAAGCCAATTCAATTTCCCTAAGGAATTAAAAACTAATAGATAGGCGTGAGTTGAAGCCACAAACATTTCAGAAATAAAATCATCGTCTTTTTCTGCTAATTTTTTGGTTCCTTGAACTCCCTTTCCACCTCGTCTTTGAGCTCGGTATAAACTTGGAGAACAACGTTTCGCATAACCCTTGTGGCTAATTGTTACGACCATGTCCTCTTCAGCAATTAGATCTTCTAGGTCAATGTCATCACCGCCTTCGTAATCAATTACTGTTCGACGCTCATCTGAATATTTAGATAGAATCTCTTCTAATTCTTCAACTGCAACTCTATCAACTTCAGTTACACTTCCAAGAATCAAACTTAATCTTTCGATCGTTTGTGATACTTCTGCGAATTCTTCTTCAAGACTTTTTCTTTCTAATCCTGTTAAACGCCTTAATGGCATATCCAAGATACTTTGAGATTGAATCTCACTTAAAGAAAATCTAGCTATTAAGTTTTCTTTTGCTTCAGCAGTACTTTCAGATGCTCGAATAACTTTGATAATTTCATCAATATTATCAAGAGCAATTCTTAAACCTTCTAAAATATGTATTCGTGCTCTTGCTTTATCAAGCTCGAATCTGGTTCTTCGAATTATTACCGTTCTACGGTGATCGATAAAACACTGAAGCATTGATTTTAATGGAAGCTCTTTTGGAACTCCATCAACAATAGCTAACATAATAACCCCAAAAGTTTTTTGGAGATATGTACTAGTGTAGAGTTGGTTTATTACTACGTCAGCGATTGCATCACGTTTAAGCTCAAAAACGACTCGCATCCCAGTTCTGTCGGACTCATCACGGATCTTAGAAATACCAGTTATTCTCTTTTCGTTTACCAATTCTGCGACTTTTTCGACCAACTTAGCTTTGTTTACTTGATATGGAAGCTCGTCGATGATGATTGCTTCAACATCTCGCTTGCCTTTCAAAGTTTCAACACGAATTTTTGCTCGCATTTTAATGCTTCCGCGACCGGTCGTATAAACTTGTTTTAAGATTGCTCCGCCATAGATAATTCCGCCAGTTGGGAAATCTGGGGCAGGGATTATCTTAATCAATTCATCTACTGTAATGTCAGGATTGCTAATTTGTGCAATTACCGCCCTGACAACTTCGCCTAAGTTATGTGGGGGTATTTTTGAAGCCATACCGACCGCAATACCTTCTGCACCATTGATCAAGAGATTAGGAACTCTTGATGGCAAAACTATCGGCTCCTGGGTTGAATCATCAAAATTAGGTGAAAAATCTACTGTATCTTTATCTATATCAGCTAAAAGTGATTCTGCTAATGCGCGCATTCGGCATTCCGTATACCGATATGCTGCAGCTGGATCGCCATCGACGGAACCAAAATTTCCTTGTCCGTGAATTAACGGATATCTCATGTTCCAGCTTTGAGCCAAACGGACTAATGAATCATAAACCGCCGTGTCTCCATGAGGGTGATATTTTTTCAGTACTTCACCAACAACACCCGCACACTTAGAAAATTTCTTATTAGATAGTAATCCTTCGCCAAACATTGCATAAAGAATTCTGCGGTGAACTGGTTTTAAGCCATCTCTTACATCTGGTAACGCCCGTCCAATAATTACACTCATGGCATAGTCTAAATAAGACCCGCGCATTTCGTCTTCAATTGTTATTGGAACTATATTTTGTTTAACTATCTCTTCGCTCATGACCCTTACTTTTTATTTGGCCGTTTTTAACTAGCTTTAATCTAAAATTATTTTTTAAATATCTAAGTTTCTAACTCTTAATGCGTTCTCTTCAATAAACTCACGTCTTGGTTCAACGGTATCTCCCATTAACAACGTAAAAATTCTGTCTGATTCTATCGCATCATCAACTCGAACTTGAAGTAAACTTCGATGCTTTGGATCTAATGTTGTATCCCAAAGTTGATCTGGGTTCATTTCACCTAGTCCTTTAAATCGAGTAATAGCAAGACCTTGCTTACCTTTCTGAACGATAACATCCCTCACACTAAAAACATTATTTAATGATTGGACCGTATCTTTCCGACCTTCAATTGAAATTCTATAAGGAGCAGAACCAGCTAAAATAATTTTTTGTAAGACTGTTTGAAGTTGCTTAAAATCTTCCGAAGAAATTAATGAAAAGCCAACAACAGAGGTGAATTTTTCACTTTGTTTCTCTACTGAAAGCTCTAATATTAAACCACCGTGTTCAACATCTTCTCTAAATTTTTCTTCTACCCACAAATAACCTGGGTTACTTGCTTCATAATATTTTTTAGCTATTTCTAATTTAGATTGAAGAGATTCTTTATTCGATAAATCATCGGTACCAAGGTCTGATACTGATGCTAATGCTTTGATTATTTCTCTTCTTGGTTCATCTACTTCAAGAACTTGTAAAACTTTATGAGCTTCGGAAATATTCTTTAACAAATTCTCTAAATCGCCTTCTTTGATTTCTGGCTCAGTTCCAGCACTTCCCGATACTGTTACGCCATCAATTCCAGCGTTTATTATAAAAGAATCAAAAGCTTTATCATCTTGTAGGTAATAATCTTGCTTACCTTTCTTAACTCGATACAAAGGTGGTTGAGCAATATATAAACAACCCTTATCAATTAACTCTCTCATTTGTCTGAAAAAGAAAGTTAACAGCAACGTTCGAATGTGACTTCCATCAACGTCCGCATCCGTCATGATTACTACTTTGTGATAACGAAGTTTTTCTATATTAAAATCATCAGCCCCAATACCACAGCCAAGTGCTGTAATAATGGTTCGAATTTCCTCAAAAGCTAACATTTTATCAAAACGTGCTTTTTCTACGTTTAAAATTTTACCTTTTAGTGGAAGAATCGCTTGAACAGTTCTGTCACGACCTTGCTTCGCTGAACCGCCCGCAGAATCACCCTCTACAAGAAATACTTCACACTTTGTTGGATCTTCTTCCTGACAATCTGCCAATTTTCCTGGCAATGACATTGAATCAAGAGCACCTTTTCTTCTTACTAATTCTCTTGCTCTCTTAGCTGCGTCCTTAGCTCGTTGGGCATCGATGCCCTTATTAATGATAATCTTAGCTATGGATGGATTCTCTTCCAAGTAACTTGAAAGTTTTTCTCCAAGCATTTGTTCAACAATCCCTTTAACTTCACTATTTCCCAGTTTAGTTTTGGTTTGCCCTTCAAATTGAGGCTCAGGTATTTTAACACTAATAATAGCTGTTAAACCTTCTCTAACATCCTCTCCATCTAATTTATCTTCAGATTTTTTGAAGTAATTATTTGCTGTCGCGTAATTATTTATTGAACGAGTTAAAGCAGTTCTAAAACCAGCTAAGTGAGTACCACCTTCAAAAGTATTAATGTTATTCGCAAACGAAAATACCGACTCTGTGTAGCTATCATTATACTGTAAAGCTACTTCAATACTAATTCCGTCTTCCTCTCTACTTTGAGAGAAAAAAGCTGGTTCTGGAAATAGCGAGGCCTTAGATTTATTTATATGAGT
>CAYYIQ010000242.1:0-4713 GCA_964472005.1 uncultured Bdellovibrionales bacterium
CAAGGTTGGGGTGTTCCAATGGCAACAGATATTGCCTTTGCGATTGGAGTACTTGCTCTACTAGGTGACCGCGTTCCTTTCTCTGCAAAAATTTTTCTTACGGCACTCGCCATAGTAGATGATATTGGCGCATCCATGGTAATCGCATTATTTTACACAGATGACTTATCATGGTGGAGCTTGGGGATAGCTGGCTGTTTTTTTATCCTTATGCTGATCGCGAATAGATCAGGTGTTCGTAGTCCACTTACATTCTTCCTGCTCGGGCTTGGTGTGTGGTTTGGTTTTCTTCAATCGGGAGTGCATCCCACTCTTTCTGGCATTATTGGCGCCATGGCTATTCCAGCAAGAGTTAGAATTAACGTTGGACAATTCTTAAGGCAAAGCCGGAATTCGATCAAAGAATTTGAGCAGGCCGGAGTAACGGGAGACAACGTTCTTCCCAACTCGCGACAAAGAGGAGCCCTGCAATCTTTGGAAAAAGGAGTTCGTCAAGCAGAAACCCCGCTTCAGCGATTGGAGTACGTTATGCATCCTTGGGTATTGTTTGTAATCATGCCGCTCTTTGCGCTCGCCAACGCAGGCGTTAGCCTTAGTGGCGACCTGACCTCCTCCCTAGTAGACCCCATAGCCTTTGGAATTGTCGCTGGTCTTGTATTAGGGAAACCAATAGGGATCGTTGGCTTTTCTTGGTTAGCAGTCCGGTTAGGCATTGCGACACTTCCTCAAGGCGTTTCATGGCGTTGGATTTCAGGTTTATCTTGTCTGGCAGGTATCGGCTTTACAATGTCGCTTTTTATCGCTGGACTCGCATTTATTGATGAAACCCAACTAAAGACAGCCAAACTGGCAATCTTGTCGGCTTCTCTCATTGCTGGAGCAACCGGTTGGCTTATCCTAGCTCAACTTACAAAGCGCGACGAAGCCCAGCCGAAAGGATAAGAATAGCGATAGTAAAAATATCAGACAGTCATCCACCCGCTACCAATAACGGAGGTTCTAGAAGGAAAGTACAAACCTTCCTCAGAACCTCCACTCACCACCAATGTAGCGACAACGTCTTTTCTGCTACTCTGTCTAAAACACCGTCTTACTCAACCTAAGACAACAATCGCCCTTCCATATTTCCTGAATTCACCGTTTTAAACTAAGTAGCTTTTTTTAATATTCTTAAACTGAATCGGAGCTACAATAATAGACAGTCGAGATTAACTTAGAGCATATTTTGATCTAGGCTAGGTAATTTACCAATCTATTGGCTGATAATCCTTTAGAAATTTACCCGACCAATGCTTCCCGGTGATAATCCCATGAAAGAACGGATCACAAATTCTTGCAGCACCATCAACAATATCTAGAGGAGGTTGGAAATCATGAACGTCTTCTTTTCGTTTTGCAAGTTGTGCGGGATCTTCATCTGTCACCCATCCGGTATCTACGGCATTAACAAATATTCCGCACTCTGATAACTCTCCAGAAATGGTATTAGTCAGCATATTTAAAGCTGCTTTAGCCATATTCGTGTGAGGATGGCGTGCATATTTCTTAAAGCGCTGAAATTTTCCTTCCATCGCCGTGACATTGACTACGTGTTTTTTACCGGTATTATCTTTCTTCATCATCGGAACTAACCTATTACACAATACAAATGGTGCTATTGCGTTTACAAGTTGGACTTCTATCATTTCTGAAATATTAATTTCACCAATTTTTAAACGCCAACTATTAGTTGTTCTCAAGTCTACCTGTTGCAAATCGGCATCCAACTTTCCTTCTGGAAACACTTGTTTTACTTCTAGTGATTCATCGTAGGAGTAAGGAATAAGTGAAAGTTCAGCTGAAGACCTTAAACCCACACCAGGACTTTCTACTTCTCCTAACGCGGGTAAAATAGTTTCATCTTTTGGATTAGAGTCCGTAACGAGCAATTGATCTAGGCATGAACGATAATCCCTTAGTACCATTTGCTGGTCACCAGTAAAGTTATGAAATGCTTTGCTTTCATTCTCCATTAAGTGCTGATAAAAACCCGGCGGCCTTCTCACGGTTTGCGCAGCATTATTTAATAACAGATCAAGACGTTCGTATTTTTGTTCTAGGTAGCGAGTGAATATTTCAACACTTGGCGTATGGCGAAGGTCAAGTCCATAAATATGCAATCGATGACCCCAGTCTTTAAAGTCAGGCTCGTTTGAATACCGAATGCTTGAGTCTTTAGGAAAGCGCGTTGTAGCAATAACGGTTGCTCCTGCTCGCAACATTAAAAGTGCTGCATGGTATCCGATCTTTAACCTAGAACCCGTAATCAATGCGATTTGCCCTGTCAGATCGGCCGTTTGAAATCTCTTTTGATAATTAAAATCCCCACAACTCATGCACATTGCATCGTAGAAATGATGAAGTTTCTTAAATTCCTTAAGACAAACATAACAAGTTCGAGGAAATTCTAATTCGCCCGGTGACTCCTCTTCCGCTTGAGACGAAGAAATTTGTAATGGTGCTGAAAAGACCTCATGAGTTCGAGCAGATCGTATTCCTGTTTTAGCTCTTAAAGCACGATCATGAGCAACACGGGCTTTCTTTTTTGCCAAAGTATCTTCTTTACCTCGTCTTCGTGCTTCAAACTTATGAGGACGAGACAATTTCCCAGCTGCAATAAGTAGATCTTTGCGCTCTTCTTTACTTAATGAACATAATTGCTCAGTGTCATCGACTAGTATTTGTAAAACTTTTGTAGCGTTACGAATAGATTCAACGGAGAGACTAACTTTTTGATCTTGATCAATTTCTGAATTATTTGCCATGTAGTTTTTTGTGTGTTTTACGTAAAAATTTTTAGGTTTAGAAGTTGCTCTAATCGCAGTATGCACCGCTCACAAAATGAATTTACGTATGAAAATTTAATTTGTACTAGCAGTAGGCGTAGGAGCGATAGCAACTAGCCTTATAACAAATATACCCATCTTTTCATATAATAGCAGACCAAAAGCTGCCCTGCGTATCTCGAAAGAGGTCTTTCAAACCTCAGAATCACGGCCTTTTCGTTTCTTAGCGCCTTCAAGAAAAGATAGTACACTTTGATTAAATAAGAAATTCTTCCAACTCAAGACTTCTCCAAAGTATTTTCGGAACGAAGTACCTATTTTCCCCAGCAAAATGATAAATCAACATCTAGCTAAACAAAATTAACCTATAAAGCAGAGAAGATAGACAAATCCCCAATTGGTTAGGAGGGACACAATCAATGTCGTTCCAGATTTAGCCCCAGAGTTACCAAACAATTATCTTAACGGAACACTAAATCGCATGACAGATAATTAACGTTTATATTTTATTGTTCGCGATAGGTCTCAAAAGCTAACCGTGACCGAAGTCTGAAATATATAGTCAGGTATATTTGCCCCAGCCAGCTGCAGCTTCCGGTAGAACGTAATAGGCACTGATGCGTTGAGAGTCACCGAATCAACTGGACTCCATACGATCCCCGGCTCCGCGAACATAACCACCCCGGCACGCCGGAATCCTGCCGTCTGACCAATCACGTCGTCATAAGGAACCCAAGCCCCTGAGACTGCCGCTGTGAGCGAAAACCGTTCAATCGGTAGTGCAAGCCCGAGTCGCCATGACATCGCATCTGAATCAGAATTTTTTTCAGGCCCATTCCCCGAGAGTTCGTTTCGGAAATTGTTTCCTTCAGTATTAGTTGACGGCGTGAATATATAACGCAACTGGAAGAAGTGCTGCAAATGCTCGTCCACCCTGCCGAAACCACCGAGTTCAACAATCCCCGCCGCATTCCCAGTTCCAGTTTGAGCTGCGAAATCCTTGGTAATCAAATTCCCACCCTCTGAAACAAACTTCTCGTCACCTTCACCGGTCGGAACCCGAATACCCGCGGCACCGTATAGGTTAAAAGTGTCATTATCCTCGGTGAGCCAGTAGCGACCGAGCAATCGAATGTCGCCAACACCGTTAGCATTCATCGAGCCATTAACTGCTTCGCTAGTTGGACCGGTGCGATTTTGATTCACGTAAAGGAAAGGCACCTCCGTAAGAAGCGACCAGCGCTCGGTCAAGTCATATTCAAAAATACCTGCGAACTCATTCCGAAGGGTGCTAGGTTCAACATCCCGCTCGACAGCATGATCTCGGCTCTCACCATTGTAGTACTTATCAGTATCGGAGTAGGAATAAGCAAATGTCATACGAAGCCGACCGGGCTGATTAAGCTTGAATTGCTCTCCGACCGAAGGCGGGGGCTGTACATCTGCTGCCATACAACCAATTGCTATTGCTTCGCGTTGCAAACCGAGAACTAATAGGCTCGCCATGAATAAAGTGAGAAAATGCTTCATACGATTATTTATTGAATACGTTAAAGTTACTAAAAATCTCCCAAAGGGCCACATCGCTCGGTGACCCAAAGTAAAAATTACCTCAAGCCCCCCACACTATTTTAAAACTAAAGTGAGAATATAAATAACTGCCCGAAATAATCCTAAAGAGCAATATAGAATCTTTAACTCTATGGGTAACGACTAAATCTGAATTAGTAGATCTAGAACCACACTTATTTCTGTTACAATTATAGAATTCATATTTTTTTTATTTCTGGAACAACCTTTTTTTATTTCTGGAACAACCTTTTTTTGTTTTTTCTGGAACGACCTTCCTATTTCCTGCAACAAACCAACCAACGCTACGAAAACAAAC
>CAYYIQ010000243.1:0-4711 GCA_964472005.1 uncultured Bdellovibrionales bacterium
TCGTGATTCAGATTATCGGGAGGTTAACTATCACAAATCCCCTCTCCGTTTGCTCTGTTTGCTCTGTGGTTGCCTAAAAAAATCAATCTGCCGGGGTTTCGATCTGCACTCGCTTCTTCTTTGTAATCGGCTCAGAATAACCAAATCGACTTTCAAGAAAATCAAAGAATGTAAGTACAAAAACAACTGTCACGGTTAAAGTTATCGCAGCACTGATATGCCCAAGTCCGATTACCGAACCGACTGCTGCCATCATCCAGATGACACTTGCGCTTGTTACCCCCATGACCATGCTACCTCTCGCAAGCATAACACCCGCTCCGAGAAAACCAATTCCGTTTACAACTTGTCCAAGAACTCGAGTTGGATCTGCATTAACTCCGTGCAGGCTTGTTCCGAGGTGAACGAAGACCTCTGATCCGAGGCAAATCATGATGCTGGTTCTAATGCCGGCAGGTCGGCCTCTGGCCTGTCTTTCAAAGCCTAAGATCGTGCCACAGAAGATTGCTGCAAAAATCTGCGCCCACGTTAATGGCAAAATCGCTTCGGCTATGAATTCCAACATTTTAATTACTTAACCTTTCTCTTCGCATTCGCTTTTTTACTTCGACGTTCGGCACGATTCATTGTTGATTCGTTCTCCTTCTCCTGAGCGGCTAAGGTATCAATATGAACTTGTCTAGCAGCCTCTTCTCTTTGTCTTAAAGCTTCTTTCTCTTGCTCTTCGATTTCTTTAATTTCTTCTTCTGTTGGAAGTTCAACTAATAATATGTGCTGAGCAACTGCAAAATTGATCGCGTTCATCATCGAGCCAAAAGCGATGTAGCCTTCTTTTTGATATTCATGCAATGGATTTTTTTGTCCATAACCTCTGAGGTTAATACCATCTCTAATATTATCCATTAAGGTTAAATGATCTTTCCAAAAATGATCGATCGCTTGAAGGTGAATGATCCGTTGTAGATAGAGCATTCTTTCGATTCCGACCCGTTCCTTTCTAACTTTAAATTTTTCGTGAACATGGTCTCGTGCCGCATCAAATATTTTTTGGGCAATCGGTTCAGACGATTGATTTTCAGCTATTAAATCTTCAGATATCTCAATCCCAAGTTGTTTCGTAAGGAGTGAGAGCACTTCGGTAGTATTGTCTTCGTCTGTGACATCTTGCGCACTTAGTTTGGTGAGAATGATTGATTCAACCACATCATCGATTAACGCAATAACATCTTCTTCAGTAAAATCTTCGCGAAGTATTTTGCCGCGTAGACCATAGATGATTTCCCTTTGTTTACTTAAAACATCATCGTAATCTAATAGATGTTTTCTGATTTCAAAGTGATGACCTTCAACTCGGCGTTGCGCTCTCTCAATTGAGCTGTTTATCGCCCACCCTTCAATTCCAGGATCTTCATCACCCGCGAGCTTCAACATTAGAGTTTGAAGTTTCTCTCCTCCAAAACGTTTCATCAAATCATCTTCCAATGAGATGAAGAACTGAGTGCTGCCCGGATCACCTTGTCGACCTGATCGACCTCTTAACTGGTTATCAATTCGTCGACTTTCATGACGCTCTGTTCCAATAATATGCAAACCACCGGCTTCAAGCACCTTCTTTTTAGTTTCAGCACACTGTGCCTTTGCTTCAACTAAAGCTTTTTTATACTCTTCGGATTCGATGTCTTTTGTACCTGCGATCTCATAAGCTAAAAATTCTGGATTACCACCAAGGACGATATCCGTTCCTCGGCCAGCCATATTAGTTGAGATTGTTACTCCGCCGAGTGTTCCTGCTTGTGCAACGATTTCGGCTTCTCTCTCATGTTGCTTCGCATTAAGAACATTATGAGGAATCCCTTCTTTTTCTAAAATAACACTTAAAAGTTCAGATTTTTCGATACTCGCCGTACCAACAAGAACTGGCTGGTCTTTTTCATGACATCTCTTAATATCATCAACGACCGCGTAGAACTTGGCTTCCTCACGGAGATAAACGATATCCCCCTTATCATTCCGAATCATGGGAAGGTTTGTTGGCACAACTATTACGTCGAGGTTGTAAATTTTCTTAAACTCGACAGCTTCTGTATCGGCTGTTCCTGTCATACCGGCAAGCTTGTCATACATTCGGAAATAATTTTGGAATGTAATCGTTGCAAGGGTTTGGTTTTCTCTTTGGATTTCTACACCTTCCTTAGCTTCGACTGCTTGATGTAAGCCGTCTGACCAACGTCTGCCTGACATTAATCGCCCAGTGAATTCATCAACGATAATTACTTGGCCGCCTCTAACGACATAATCAACATCACGCTTCATCGTTACATGACCCTTAAGCCCTTGCTGAACGTGATGAATTAAATCGATGTTTTGTGGATCATACAAATTATCAATTTCTAACAAGCGTTCAACTGACTTTACACCTTCCTCTGTCAACGCAACTTGTTTTGATTTCAAATCAACTTCATAGTCCGTATTTGCGGAAAGCTTTCTCACAACTTTGTCTGCAATTTGATAAGTTTGAGCAGGTTTTTCGCTTGGACCAGAAATAATCAAAGGCGTTCTTGCTTCATCCACGAGGATCGAATCAACTTCATCGACGATCGCAAAGAAATGATCTCGTTGTGCACGATCAGATAGCTCAAGTTTCATATTATCTCTTAGATAATCGAAACCGAATTCGTTATTTTGCCCGTACGTTATGTCGCAATTATATGCGGCGCGTTTTTCTTCAGAACTCATTCCGCCAAGCACACATCCAGTTGTCATTCCAAGAAAGCCGTAAACCTTACCCATCCATTCAGCATCTCGTCGTGCAAGATAGTCGTTTACTGTAACAAGGTGCACACCTTTTCCAGCAAGAGCATTAAGATAAACTGGGAGCGTTGCCGTTAAAGTTTTACCTTCTCCTGTTTTCATTTCCGCTATTTTTCCAGAATGTAAAACAGACCCACCAAGCAGCTGTACATCAAAATGGCGCATGCCTAAAACTCGGACTGCGGTTTCTCGAACAACAGCAAATGCTTCGATGTGCAATTTATCAAGACTTTCACCATTCTCAAGGCGTTGTCGGAACTCGGCGGTTTTAGCTTGTAGTTGAGAATCGGTTAATGCTTTTATTTTTGACTCTTGGTCGTTAATTGCAGAAATTAACGGTTGTATTTTTTTAAGTTCACGATCATTTCTTGATCCGAAAACTTTCTTAAAAATTTGACTCTTCACAAACTCCCCTAATTTAAAATATTATCTGTAACATTTACTTAAAATCTATAACCGGACGCTATTAGTACGTCCTAATTCAATACGGGCAATATAACGCGTCTTGAAAATATTTCTTTAATTTCGTCCCCTGCAACCGGAGACCCTCCTGCAATTTCTTTCCATGCAGCTGAACTCTCCATACACATATAAACAGGAAGAGTATCTGAGACTTCTTTTAGCTTATTCCAAACGAATCGAACAAGTTTAAATCTTATTGGCTGAATATATCGGAGCTTTGAATCTTTGGCCATAAACTGTTCACCATACGGCAATAAAGAATCTGGAAAGCGTTTCATCATCATTTCCTGAAGATTTCCTTGATATCTTAGACTTGAGATACTTACCCAAGCAACATTTTCTGGGCTAATTTGCGAAAAGACTCTTTCAATCAGTTCTGAATACTCTTCTTCCCAACCTTCAAAATAGACTAATGGATCAAAGTGAAAGCCAACTCTATAGCCTGCTTCAACTACTTTTTTAGCGGCGGCGATACGCTCATCCACGCTTGCGGTACTTTTTTCGTCTTTCCCACTAACAGAAGGTGCATTAATCGACCATGAAACCACGGTTTTACCATTATGCTCATCTTTCAGATCAACAAGGTTTGCTACGTAATCATCTTTTGATTTTAATTCCAGTACTGCATTCGGAAATTTTGCAAAAAAAGGAACTATTTCTTTAGAAAAATCTGTCAAGTCATCCCAGACTAAGCTATCGATTAACTCGCCTGTTCCAACGCGGAACAACCGGCCCGGCTCGGAGGTGAACTTTTCCGACAATTCGTGTAGCAAATCAGATGTGTTGGAATACAATTTTAATGTTGGATTTGCCTTAAGATAGGACTGTAAATAACAATACGTGCAATCTAGTGGGCAGCCTTCTCCTGGATCGACGGTAAAGAGGTTACAACATACGTGAGAGGATGTTCCTGGACACGATTTGATCCAATTCCCCTTATGCCTTGTTAAAATTAAGACTCGCTTACCTTCAGAAAACTTTATGTCTGTTGGAATGTCATCGTAACTAGCTTGATATTTTGTTGAAAGGTATTTTGTAAAGATGTTCTTTTCAAGTTCACCGATACTTTTAAAATCATCGACGTATTCAATAGTTGCGTTTGGTAAACGACTGATAACGTTTTTAGTTAAGCTGTCTTCTTTTGAATCACCGGCGACTATCACTAAATTTGGTTTAAAAAATTCTCTGCTTCTCATAGCTTACGACTACCCACAAATTGGTTTTATTGAATTAAAAATTACAGATTCGTGATCACCGCAGAAATCGGGATCAGTGGTTGTTGGGTTTGCTTTGTCCTGGATCCCTGCTTTCGCAGGGATGACGGCGTGTTGAGCAGACTTGGTGGAGCCTTGTTCGGGCTTCATTACAGGTTGCTCGGTCTTGGCAGAATTTGGCTCAATATTGGTGCATGCTAGCGATTGTTTGATCCAAGCGCTTG
>CAYYIQ010000244.1:0-4682 GCA_964472005.1 uncultured Bdellovibrionales bacterium
TTAATGGCAAACTTTCCATGGCGCGCAGATCATAATTGCAAGCTTTGAGCACTGATTGGACTGACTCCGTGCGAAATAGGAATCTCATCTATATGTTCCTGCCATTCTAACAAACTATCTCGAATTTCTTCACAGGTTCCTAAACGACACAAAGTTTTTTTATAATTCTCGCCATCAGGAAGCGATTTGGTAATCTGACAGATAAACTGCTTCATTTTACCAGAGGTTCCTCGAGGCCCGAGTTCGGCCAAAATTAAATCATAGTATCTAAGCAATACTCGAATATACTCTGAAGGTCTTCGCTCAACCTTTCGCCCTTCTGTTAAGTATACTTTGATGTCGTTAAATATAAATGGATTTTCCATTGCCCCTCTTCCTATCATCAAACCACGAACACCCGTTGCAAAAGCTTTTTTAGCAAAATCGACGTCCACAATATCCCCACTTCCCACGACCGGTATCTTCAACGACCTTGCAACCGTTGAAATCACGTCCCAATCTGCGACACCTCGGTACAATTGTTGCCGAGTTCTACCATGAACAGCTAACATCTTAATTCCCGCTGCTTCCGCCATTTTCCCTATTTCTAGAGCATTTAAAGAATCATCATCCCAACCTGTACGAATCTTCAACGTCACAGGTATATTAACAGACTCAACAACACTAGATAAAAGAGCACCTAAATGCTCGGCTTCCCTCATTAACTGACATCCACCACCTCGTTTTACAACTCGTGGAACGGGGCAGCCGCAATTGATATCTAGTACTTCTGCGCCGGTGTCTTCCACAATCTTTGCAGCCTCAATCATCTTTGCAATATCATATCCAAAAATTTGAATAGAAATTGGTCTTTCGCATTCGGAAAAATTCAGAAGCTTGCAAGTACTTTTGTTTCCCCGCGTCAATCCTTCAATGCTAACAAACTCCGTAACAACCAATCCAAGTGAATCTGGGTTTTCTTCTCTCATTAGCTTACGAAAGGAGGGGCACGTAACACCTGACATCGGTGCGAGCATTAGATTAGGTGACGTTTTAACGTTACCAATATCAAGATCTTTTATTTCTATTTTTTCATCTATCATTACTATCTATCCTGAGATCGATATCGTCATCAATCTTCTAACAAACGTTGGAGCGAGACAATATCCGACGCGGCAATTCTTATTTTGGTCAATGTAAATATATAAACCTACTAAATATAAAAAACTTATCGATTCTCAAGAGCATGTCGACACTTTCGAACTTTCTCTTTTAATTCGGAAACAGATTGAAATCGTTCATTTGGGTCACGTGCTAGACCTTTCATGAAAAGTTCAACAAACAGTTTTTTGCGTAGAACCGGAATTCGACTCAAATACTTGTCAACGTTTTGAACTATTTCACAACTTGATTCAAATCTTTTGCCCACGATGATGCAAAAGAGTGTTGAACAAAGACCATACACATCAACAGCCGGTGAATAATTCCCAGTTTTCTCCAGCTGCTCTGGCGCAAGATACGAAGGAGTTCCTAAAATGTGTCTTTTAGAAACCGAGCCGATATCCCCTGCCCCGATTCTACAAACCGAACCAAAATCAAGAAGCCGAATCTTCTCTCCAACCACCATTAAATTATCAGGCTTGATATCACAATGGGCAAAACCCAAATTATGGATTTCTTCCAAAGGTTCACAAATCAGCTCGATCAACCTAAACGCAACGACAGGAACAATTTTTCTAAATGTAGCTAGCGGCCTTCCTTTTACAAATTGATAAGCAACAAAGGATTCATCGTAAGAAAAATCGCGAATGGGTACGACTCGATGGCTCTGGATCTTCTGTAGTAACTCCACCTCAAGTTCTAGCTGAGCTTCAAACTCTGGTGCCCGATCCAAAAGAAATTTTGTCAAAAACTTTATCGCGATATCTTCTCTGTTAGTAACAGACCTTGCTTTGAGAACTACATTTTTCCGTTTAGCGTACACAATTTTAAGGAAGTCATATCCAAAAAACTGTCCACCCACTAACGATGTAAATGGCAAACCACTTTTAGTATGTGCGCCCTCAATTCCATCATCTTTAGGATTGTCCATCTCAATCTCTCTATGAGGAGAAGTTAAAACCTTGTAAATACAATGACCAAAAATTGACTCCTCATTGAGAGTCGATTTCTAATAACTAATAGAATTCACTGCCGACATAATACAGTTAGCTAGTTCGTAAAACACAACGATTAGTTGCGACCACAAACCATATTAATTTGCTAAGATAATAGCCATACTACAAAACTAAGCGACTGAAAATGGTCGTAAATCACTCAACGGTTAACCTTCTATAATTAATGGACTCTTTCTAACATCTACGACCTTCATCCCGGCAAGCAAGGCATTTTCCAAGCCCACATCTCCATCTTCAAATACAACCCAGTTGTTAGGCTCTATCTCAAAATGCTTCGCGACTTCGACAAAAGAAGCTGGTTCAGTTTTCGGAGGGAACTCTTCATCGGCTCCAATTATTCTATCGAAATAAGATGACAAGTTATTTATTTCCAAACTCTTCTTAACCCCACGACTTACACCACCGGACAGCACGATCATAGGCATTTTTTTAAAATAGAATTTTACATACTCAACAATATTTTCAAGAACCTTTGCGCTCTTCAAATTGTCAAAATATAGAGCTTCTTTTTCATCTGCCAACGCATTCGGATCAAAATCCAGCCCTTCCAATTTCAACAGGTCTTCTGCAATAAACCAACTAGGGCATGAATTGAATTTATCTAAATATGAGATTGGAGTCGTAATTCCATACTTTTTGAAAACAACAGCCCAAGCATCTAAATGAACACTTAAGGTATCAACCAAGGTTCCATCACAATCGAATATAATTCCTCTGATATCGTTTTTTTCAAGCTCCAATAAGGCCATAAATTCTCCTTTACTTCATTAAACTACATTACTCTACTGCCGATAGAAACGAAATTTTCTAAAGCAGAAACCCATTTCGTAAACAGCGTACAACAGCAAATTCAGTTAAGTCATCGCAATTGTCACATTTAGTGAATACAGCAGACACATTATTCCAAAAACAACCGCAGATGATAACAAAAACATAGTCCTCGCATCCTCGCTTTTTATCACCGACGCTAAATAGATATAAACTGGGAAAATTGGCATCATGACCCTTGAAACGGACAACAATGTCCCAGTTTGCAGTAAGGCTAACAAGGGGATCAAGATCATAAATGCAAATGAAAAATTTTTCTTAAAGAAAAAATAAGACAACGCGCAAATTGCAAGTACAGTAACTAAGAAATGCGAAAAGCTAAAGCTCCAAGGCAAAACAATATTGCGGACTTCATCAAGAACTCCCATTAAACCATAGGAACCCATCCCACGTCCCCACACTTTTTGGTTTACAAGCCAAGCAAAAGGACTGCCGGTTAGTTGCCAAAGATAATAAAAATAATAGGACAAGCCTAATACAGCGAACAAGGAGCAGACAATAAAAATTCTTTTATTTTTCGCACCCAAAAACAAACTCGGATATATTAAGATTCCAGTCGGTCTATAACAAAGTAGAAATCCAAGTACTCCCGTCAATAACAAATGACTATTTCGATACGAAGCTAAAAAAAGACTCGTCACAAGCAACATGAAAAAGCCGGCCTCAGTATGAGGAGTTGAAAAAAAATAGCTATAGGGATGAAAGCACAAACATCCAATGATAAAATTTCGAGTACCTCTTTCAAATCCACTCAATGATAAATATGTCGACAATACCGATAGTCCAACCAGAAAAAAAACAGCATTGATAAAAATCGCTGGCAGCAAAGTGCTAGTTGTAATTTTCGCTAGAGAACTAATGATCAATGGAAACGCTGGGAAAAACACCCAATGCCTTGCTGAGGCAGTTGCACTGCTCTCTTCTGGGTATCCGTATTTAGAGATTTCCAAATACCAGGACGAATCCGCTGAAAGCAAAGTCTTAGTAACTCGCTCCTTAATCTTTGAAAAATCTTCTTGGAGATGCAGATGAAAATTTACCCCTTCACGAGAAGGCACGCGTTCTATAGAGACAGATGATGTTATTGCTAGGATTGCAAAAAATAAAATTCTCGAGAGTAAAAAAAACGGTAAGACCTCAAAAAGTCCAGATTTCAATTGAATTTTCATTTCGACAATATTCGCTTACTTCGTATCAAGAGGATGAGAAAAACATTTAATAGAAGAAAATCTCATAATAAACCTTTGCATATTAACAGCTAAATAACTCTAAGTACCAGCTGAGTTGACAAAATTCATCCTAAATTATTCAACGGAGCAAATTTAAAGCAAGCTTTTAGTGCTAAAATCAGATGCGAGTTGGTTAACTCCTCTCCTCGTCGCACCGTGTTCCGACAACATCTACTCTCACAACAGCATGCACCAATCTAGCCTTCCTCGTTCCGCCGCATCCTTACATCCCACTGTAGCCTTACATCCCACTGTAGCCTTACATCCCACTGTAGCCTTACATCCCACTTTATCCTTACATCCACTTTATCCCTACATCCCACTTTATCCCTACATCCCACCGAACACTTACGCTCCACCGTCATCCTCGCGCACGCGGGGATCCAGGTCAATGCTAACATATCTTCCTGGATCCCTGCTTTCGCAGGAATGACGGTTTTGCCCCAAATTTCATATTACTCGGACAGCC
>CAYYIQ010000245.1:0-4652 GCA_964472005.1 uncultured Bdellovibrionales bacterium
TTAGCTAAGTTATTTTGAGAAATAGTTGATTGACTATTTGATTCAATCTCCCTAATCGAAATTTTTAAAGTCTCGTAGTCGTCAATATCTATTGCAGGACTACCTTGAGCCACGCTTATATGGTTCTTATTTAGATTCTTCATAATCTGTTGTAACGTATCGTTTTGGCTGTAGGTTATTTCCGTCCAGATCTCACTTGGAATTGGCTTGTTAGATTTAAAAAAGTAGAATCCACCATCAACGCTTGGGCCAAAAAGGACTGTTTGTGGTCCAGTGAATTTATAGTCAATCAGTTCTTGTAAATCTTCAGCCATAATATGAGGACTATCACTGCCGGTTATACAAACTTCAAATTCTGGGGAGTAGAGGCTTGTATATACGTTTGAAAGTCGATCTCCTAATCCACCACTTCCAGTCCAGATTAAGGTAAAATCATCGCGATACTTATCCCAAAAATAATCATTGGCTCCTAATTCTTCACCAATCGCAATGAAGCGTTTCTCCTTTTCGGTTATGCTAATCTTAACGTTCTCAAGCACAGCATCGAGACTTAATTTATAGAGATCTAACGCATTAACTTCTCCAATTGTTTTAGCTAATCGCGTTTTGATCGGCGAAAGACCAGGTGTCTTAGCAAAAACAGCTATTTTTTTATTCATCATGAGTGGTTTTATTTTTAAATTGTAAATTTTGTTTGATCCAAAGATACTGATGGAGTAGCGTAATTTTTAACCATCCGAATTTTTCATATTTTCTTGCGCTTGTCATTAAAACGCTGTTCGTACAAATTATCGGAATTTTAAGTTTTTTTGCCTCAAGAATAAATAGATTATCTTCTCCATAAGACGCGTCCGTTGGATATCCTCCAACTCGATCAAAGGTGGTTTTGGTCATCGATAGTCCTTGGTCACCAAACGGTGCATCGAATAATCGAGACCTAAGGTTCGCGCCAGTTGCATTCAAAAACATAAATGGACAATTAGACTTTTCAAAGGCCAGTTTGAAATAGAATATAGCATCCTTGGGTTTATGTTTACTGGGTTTCAGGAACTCAATGTTTTCTGCGTTCACCTTAGAGTCTGCATGAAGAAAGCAAATTGTTTCGAACTTTGCATTATTAGCACCGTAATTCATCTGACTAGCTCGACTGTTACCACTTTTTAAAACTCTAATATCTAACTTCGGATAACTCTCGCAGAACTGAACTTCGTCTAATACGGCTTTCTCTGGAAAAATAAGCAATATCTCAGCGTCTAGTTGCATTAAATTGAAGTCTTCCAATAAACGATGGATTTCTTCTTCTCCTTCGAGGAGTGGAATTATGATAGAATACATAAGCTACTTTTTTAAGAACTGAAACAAAGCCTCGACGAAAAAAATACGAACTCTAATAATTCTCATTCAAGCCGTTCCCGTCCTTGTACTCTACATTTTTGTAACTGCAATTTCAATTCTCGATTGTTTTTTGGGTTCTAACGCAGAGCAAACAGAGAAAGCTGAGGTTTGGTAGATATAATAGGACGAAGTACCTGAGATTCTGCGTATCGCCTAGTAGTCCGCTCAGCTTGCTCTGTTTGCTCTGCGTTAAAACCCAAAAAAAACAACCAAAACTAGCTATTTACACTAAAAAAAGGTAGAATCTCGAACTTATAACAACCACTTTGCTGCGTATAGACCATAATCAGAGCATTACTCCTAAGGCGCGACGGCAATCAATCAATCAATAATGACAAAAATAAGCTTCGAAGAACTCAATATTATAGAACCAATTTGTAAAGCACTAGAGAAGGAGGGATACAAATATCCAACTCCTATCCAAGCAAAAGTTATTCCGCATTTACTTGAAGGCGGCGATGTTATCGGCTGCGCTCAAACTGGAACAGGAAAAACGGCGGCATTTGCAATTCCAATGTTGCAAAACCTCACACTCAAATTTAAAAAAATGAAATCAAAAGAAGTACGTTCTTTGATTCTTACCCCGACAAGAGAGCTCGCGATTCAAATCGGCGATAATTTTGAAACTTACGGGAAAAATTTAAAAATAAAACACGCGACGATATATGGCGGAGTCTCCGAATTTTCTCAAATAAAAGCGCTAAGAAATGGAGTAGACGTTTTAATTGCAACTCCTGGTAGACTTTTAGATCTAACATCAAGAGCTGAAATCGATTTAAGTAAAGTCGAGATATTTGTTTTGGATGAAGCAGATAGAATGCTTGATATGGGCTTTATCAGAGATGTTAAAAAAGTTATCCCGTTAATACCGAAGGTTCGCCAAACTCTACTATTCTCAGCAACCATGCCAGCAGAGGTAGAAAAACTCGCGCAAACCATTCTTAAAGATCCTAAAAAAATTGCAGTTAACCCAGTCTCATCTACTGCGGATAAGATAGAAGAGAAGGTGATGTTTGTCGAAAAAGAAGATAAACGGTCACTATTGCTCGAAATTTTAAAAGATTCTGAGATTGAAAGAGTATTAGTTTTTACAAGGACTAAACATGGTGCAAACAGATTAGCCGAGCAATTAAATAAGACTAAAATTGATTCAGCAGCTATCCACGGTAATAAATCGCAGGGTGCGAGGGTAAGAGCACTTGATGGATTTAAAAACAGTACTATACGCGTTTTAGTTGCGACTGATATCTTTGCCCGAGGAATTGATGTTGAAGGTATCACCCACGTCATCAATTACGAATTGCCAAATGAACCAGAAAGTTATGTCCACCGAATCGGTAGGACAGCGAGAGCAGGTAAAAGTGGAGTAGCGATCTCATTTTGTGATCGTGAAGAAGTTGCGTATCTTCGTGATATCGAAAAAACAATAAAACGACCTGTCACTGTAGTTGAAGACCATTTGTATAAAGCCGAGGGCCTAAACAAACTTTCTAAAAGTAACGGCGTGCCAAGAGGTGGTCGTCAACAGCGACCAGGTGGTAGGTCTGGTGGAGGCAGAACACAAGGCCAAGGTCGCGGTAGACCCGGAGGAAACAGTAATCGCTCAAGCAACTCTGGCCCAAGATCTAGCTCTAATCGGTCAGTTCGCTAAGAGTAATTATTTTTACAAACCTCCCAGAAGTTGCAGCGCAATCTGCGGCTGTTGATTTGCTTGTGCGAGGATTGATGTTGCGGCTTGTTGGAGGATTTGAGTTTTAGCTAAAGTAGCCGCTTCGATTGTAACATCTGCGTCCGTTATTTGAGAGGCCGCCGATTGAAAGTTTTCGCGGTCAATCAAAAGGCGATTTGCTGCAAATGTAAGTCTCGACTCAATAGCACCAAAGCTCCCTTGTATTTTAGATAAGTCATCAATCCGATTTCTAACTGTATCGAGTGCAATTCGTGCTTGTTGTTTATATAGAACAGAGGTAAGTCCAATGTTTGACTGCCTACTCGTTACGGCTGGATCTTCCAAAGACGAATAAGATATCCCACTAAGATCTAGGTTTAATGAAAAGCTTGCGCCACTGCTAGAAAGATTTCCTGAAATTGTCGCGGTTGTCGCTGATGATGAAAGTGCGGAAACAGTATTGAAACTATCGGTCGAATTGTTGGCATCGCTCGCATTAAAGAATATATTGATAGTGGCAGGAGTGGGTCCGGTCGCAGCGAATTTACCCCTGTCGGCGTCTACGCGAGAAATTGCAAATGTTATTATCACGTCTCGTCCGTCATTTGCTTTAACAGTGGATTGCGCGATTCCATGATACTTGTTGGCATTCTGAGCCTCTTCTGACGTGACTCCTTTAATTAAATTATTAAGTGCCAAAACGTCCGATATGGTGACCCCGCCACTCTGATCAATGTCCGAAATTAGAGTATGTTCTCCAGCGAACCGATGGCTATTTGCGGCAGCTACCGTCAAAAGGGAAGAGTCGGCTCCTGTAATTCCGGCCATAATACTAATCGAATTTGGATCAGCATTCCGCAGTAAGGATATGCCATTAAATTTTGCTGAAGTCGCAACCCTATCAAATTCTTCTTGAAGACTTAAATATTCTTTTTGTAAGGCCACTCTTTGTTGACCAGTGTTTACACCATTCGCACTTTGCTCTGCGATTTCTCCCATTCTGTAAAGAATGACTTTTTGTGAATCTAAGGCTCCAGAAATAATGGAAATCATTGAAATTCCATCATTAACGTTTCTCAACGCCTGTGAAGAAAGCCTTGAATCAGTTTTCAGATTTTCAGATATTGCTAGCCCCGCCGCATCATCACTTGCTTTTGAAACTCTTAGTCCAGACGAAAGTTTTTCAAATGAACTACGCAGATTTTTGGTGTGATCTGAAACACGACGTTGCGCGTTGAGTGATAGAATGTTTGAGTTGATAGTTATACTCATGGAGTGCCCCACATGAGTTGATTCACTTTAGGTGTAATTTTAGCAAACTTGTTGATCGGTTGGTTTTGCTTCCAAATTAGGTTTAACCACAAAGACACAAAGGCACAAAGTGGTAAGTTAAATGTTTGTTGGGCTTTCTTCTCGAGCACTAAGGAGCATATAAGTTTAACGACAATATGAATTAAATTTCTTCTTTGTATCTTCGTGTCTTTGTGGTTTGACCCAAAACTAAACATTACAAACCTCCCAGAAGTTGCAGGGCAATTTGCGGCTGTTGATTCGCTTGAGCGAGAATTGATGTTGCGGCTTGTTGGAG
>CAYYIQ010000246.1:0-4621 GCA_964472005.1 uncultured Bdellovibrionales bacterium
TTAATGAAAAAATATCCAGCTGCCGGACTGATGAGTGTTCTATAGTCCAAATCAGCAATATCATCCGCGATAAATGATCCACTAGTACTTAAATAGAATTTTTCGGTCAGTAGTCTATCGTATGCCAGCTTACCTCGAATAAATCGTTGTGTTTTTTCTCCATCTTGGGAACCGTCAGCTCCAGCTATATTAATTGTATAGATATTTGAATCTTTTTCTCTGCCTGCGTCAAACCCAAGGTTTAAAAGCTTGGTATCAGCGTTACCTCTAGTCATGTTGTAGCCAAAGTAAGCGCTTAAATCCCATTCAGTAGGATCTTTTGTAATTGGTTCGCAAGATGGTGGTGGTGCTTTTTCGGGTTTCGGACCTGGTACCAACGTCCCTAAATCTTGAGCAATTGCCGTCGAACAAACTAATCCACTAACAGCTATTACAGAGGTTAGTTTTTTAATAGAACTTCTAATCATGCTTTCATTTCCTTTCAAATGTTTAGTACTTTTTACGCAATTGATTAAATCTATGCTTTTTTTCAATATGTCAAGGCAGTTACCATTCTGCATTGAACGCTTCGTCGGAGAGTAATTTATATTTGATTACTATTCTTCGGAGGTGCTCTTTTTTGTTGTTAATTCTCTCTATAATTTCAGGCTGTCTGAATCGCAGTATTGATTTTAATTGTCACAACTCTTATGTGAGATGTATACTTTATTTTTCTTAATCCGATTGGTAATTGTCTTGTTGATGTTGAGGTTGCCAATATAGATGATTTTGAGCGATATGCTGTATCATCGGTGAACTATTGAACCGTTGTAATTGGATCGTTTAGTAATATTTTAGTGAGGTATAAATGAATAAGTTGGTTTCTAGAGTAGGAAAGGGGCCTTTCCCAGATACAGAACAGGGCGCGGATCAAAGAGTGGTGTTTATTTGTACATTTGCTTTAATTGCTAAGTTGACTGCGAGTGATGGCGAAATGGATCCTAAGGAACTTGCGTTAATTGATCAATTAATGAAGCAAACGATGAAGTTGGACGATTCTAAACGTAAGTTTGCGACTCTAATATTCAATGAGTCACGAAGAATAGATGTCTCAATTGCAGAATTAGTAAATAATTATAAAATTGTTTTAAAAGAGAAGCCGCAAATGTACGAGTGGCTTTTAGACATCTTAGTGCGAATATCTCTCGCTGATGAAATGCTATTAGAGCAGGAAGTGGCCTTGCTTAAAGAAATTTCTACTCTCTTAGGGTTTGACGAAAATAAACTTGATGAAATTAAATCTAGATATGTTGGTGTTTCGCAGGATTTGCCTTCATATAAAATTTTGGAAATTGATTCTGAGGTGTCCGTTGATGTGTTACAAAGTGCTTACGATAAAAAAATGAAAGGCTATGATGTGCAAAAGCTGATATCGGAAAGTTTTCATTCTGAATTAATTGAATTAGCAATGAAAAGACAGGCAGAAATTAGTGCCGCATTTTTATCTATCAAGAAAAAAAGAAATTTTTAAATGGCTGGACAGGTGGATAGCGCCGCTAAATTTATATCGGTTACTAGAAAGCTTTCTAAAGAACTTTCTAAAATTGATTTTTCACAAGAGGATTTTACTGTGTATAATCCTCTTGTGTACGCGCGTGCGCAAAATGAAATGTATATTTCAAATTATTTAAAACCCTCCGTCCGATTCATTCTTGTTGGGATGAATCCTGGGCCTTTTGGAATGGCGCAAACAGGTGTGCCGTTCGGGGATATTGAAAAAGTAAAGTCGTGGTTGCGTATTTCGGGTAAGGTCGTTGGTCCTAAAACTCAGCATCCCAAAAGACCGATAACTGGCTTTGATTGTTCTCGACGCGAGATTAGTGGGTCGAGGCTATGGGGTTGGGCGGAGAGCCGATATGTTACTCCAGAAAAGTTTTTTAAAAGCTTTTTTGTTTGGAATTACTGTCCTCTCGTGTTTATGGAGGAGTCGGGTTCCAATAAAACACCCGATAAGTTATCACCTTTATTAAAGAATGATATCTTTGATCCGTGTGATAAATGCCTTCGCGATCTTGTAACTATTACTGGTGTAAAGAAAGTAATAGGTGTTGGTAAGTTTGCGCGGAAACGAATAGAGAAGTCCGTTGGTGATATTTGTGAAGTGGGAGATATCCTCCATCCTAGTCCGGCAAGCCCTAAGGCTAATAAAAATTGGACCGGTGAAATAGAAAAACAACTTACTGATTTAGGGTGTTTTTGATGGCGACATCAAACACTTGCTTAGCAGCCTACACCTCAGTTCCCGTCGACTTCTTCATGACTTCTTTCAACTCTGATTACGCCATCGATACGTTCAACCGCACGGATAATTGTGTTAAGCATTTGGGAGCTTTCTACGTTGATATGAAAGCTGCATAATGACTGTTTGTTCGCAAGACTTGTTACTTGTGCCGAGGTAATGTTTGCGTTTAGAGATGTGAAAGTTTGAGTTAAAGCGGCTAAAACACCTATCTTATCCATGCATAGAATTTTTAGGTGAATTGTTCGCATGGTTTTGATTTTATTATCCCACGTTACATCAATTAATCGACTTGGGTCGAATGAATGTGCTTGAGAGCAACCCCTCGTATGAACGATAACTCCCCGTCCCCTCGAAACAAAGCCCATTAGTGAGTCGCCTGGTAGCGGCTGACAACATTTAGCAAACTTAAATACGACATCATCCATTCCTTGAACTTTTACACCAGATGAATCCTTTAAAGCCTTGGCTGCTTTTTGGAAAATCTTTTGAAGCATCGATTCTTCTTTTCCAAGTTGATCTTCAAGGTTCGCCTGATCGGGTGCAAGTTTTGAAACAACGTTTTTAGAAGTGATTTTACCATAGCCGATATCGGCATAGAGGCTGTCAATATCTCTGGTGCCGAATTCACTTAGGATTTTGTCGATACTTCCATCTTTCACAAGACTTGTAAGTGATTTTTTAATTTTTCTTAAATCTTTTGAAAGTAGATCTTTCCCGACTTCAATTGATCTAATTCTTTCTTCTGTACGTATGTAACTTCTTATTTTCTGTTTAGCTTTTGTCGTTACGACGTGGTTAAGCCAATCCTTGCTCGGATGTTGTGATTCAGAAGTTTGCACTTCAACCGTATCGCCATTTTTTAATTTGTAGGATAGTGGGGAATGTTGGCCATTGATCCTTGCCCCTGTGCATTTCATTCCAACATCCGTATGAACAGCGAACGCGAAGTCAACGACAGTCGCATTTCTTGGCAAGGCTCTGAGATCACCTTTTGGTGTGAATACAAAAACCTCCTCCGAGAATAAATCGTCTTTTACAGAGGAAAGAAATTCGTGCGGATCTTTGATGTCTTTTTCTGCTTGTATTAAATTTTCGAGCCACTGAAGTTCACGGTTCTTTGAAGATTTAATTGCGTTTGACTTAGTTCCGTTTGAACTTTCCTTGTAAGACCAGTGTGCGGCGATCCCTCTCTCCGCTATCTCGTGCATCTCTGAGGTTCTAATTTGAATTTCAATTCTATGGGCTCTTGGTCCAATGATGGTGGTGTGAAGCGATTGATAGCCGTTTTGCTTTGGCATCGCAATGTAGTCTTTAAACCGACCGGGAACTGGTTTCCACCCGGCGTGTACTACGCCCAATGCCCCGTAGCAATCCATAGTCGATTTAACAATAATTCGAAACGCAATAAGGTCGTAAATTTCATCGAAATCTACATTGCTACGTTCCATCTTCTGATAGATGGAATAAAAATGTTTCGGTCGCCCTGCGACGTTTGCTTCGATCTTATTTTGTAATAATTCATTTTCTATTAAAGAAACCACTTCTTTAATATACACTTCCCGTTCGCGTTTAGATGTCGCGATTTTCTCTTTTATGTTTTTGTAAATATGAGAATGTAGGTAATTTAAACACAAATCCTCTAACTCAGATTTGATCCAGTAGATTCCAAGTCTTGATGCCAATGGTGCATATATATCCAAAGTTTCTTTTGAAATTCTATCTCTTCGCGCGTCGCTCAAAAATTCAAGTGTCCGCATGTTGTGAACTCGATCGCATAGTTTCAACAGTAAAACTCTAATGTCTTTCGCCATTGCTAAAAGCATTTTTCTAAAATTTTCAGCCTGGGCTTCTTCTTTAGAATGAAACTTTATTTGACTAAGTTTGGTGACGCCGTTAACAAGCTCTGCGATTTCCTTCCCAAATAGGATTTGAATGTCTTCTATCGTGACTTCAGTGTCCTCAACCGTGTCGTGCAATAGGGCTGTTGCTATTGATGCGGCATCGAGTCGGAGTTTAGTAGCGAGAAAAGCAACTTCACGGAGGTGGGTTATATAGGGTTCACCAGATGCTCTAGTTTGTCCTTTATGCTTTTCTAATGCATAGGAATGGGCGCGTTGTATTAATTCGATGTCTTCGCTCGCACCGTAGGCGGTAAAACCAGTAATAATCTCCTGAATTTCCAAAATTCCTTGTCGCTATTCTTTATGAATATTTGTATTTATTTAAATTGATAATTAATTTGATGCAATTGCGGCCCCACGAGCTTTAACAGAGATTCAATAATCATAAAACAAATCTCGTGAAGCTCAGCGTATTGGGCTCATAAACTGAAATTTTTCT
>CAYYIQ010000247.1:0-4572 GCA_964472005.1 uncultured Bdellovibrionales bacterium
GTGAATTTTTTTCGATCTTTTCTTTTATCCCGTAGAAAATTGGATTTAGAAAATTAAGCGTCTTTAGATTGGCATAGTCAAAAATTATACCTTTTTTGGAAAAGAGATAGATTGATGACAGAAATGATTGCCAATCATCTAAATGGGCGATCAGTCTAATTCCGCTTACGATATCAAATTCCTTTTCTCTGAAATTTAGTTGGTCTATCGGGCAGGAGACAAAAGTAACCTTGGGATGATTTTTGAAACCCAAGTCGTATGCACGGGTAAAACTCCGTTCGTCGCTTCCATGAATCGTGACTTCAAACCCAAGGTCAAGATAGGTTTGGGTTAATTGACAATGTCCGCCACCAATTTCTAGGATACTTTTATTTTTATCAAATTGAATGGTTTTTAAATGTTCTAGGACGGCATCTCGCTGCACCTGTAGGAAATACTCACCTGTAAGGCCAGCAAATCGTTGGGCGTAGCTGTGGCTAGAGGACGCTACATCGGTTGGGACGTCTAACCTTGATGCAATGTCTCTAACTTTATTAACTTTATTCATTAATGTTTGCGAAAATATTTGCGTAGACTTCTTTAAGTAGTTTACGGAAATGGGTTCTGCTGTATCGGTTCTCGGCCAAGTGTTTTGCGTTAGAAGCCTTGGACTCTTTTTCGGCTAAGAATTGTGGATCGTCTGATGTCGCTTGAATTAGTTTATTGGAAAAATCCTCGGGTGTCGCCTCTGCTAGGTAGGCGAGAGTGTCATCAAGGACCTGTGTATGAGAGTATATTTTCGTTGCTACAATTGGTCTTCCAGATTGCATATAACTATATATTTTTAGCGGAGTGTTGCTTCCGGTTAGTCTAGGGGAAACTAAGACGTCAGCCTGGTCATGAATGTGTCCCATTAAACTTGATTCTATTTGGCCGGTAAAGCTTACAAAGTTTTTGATGTCGTTTGATTGAGCAACGTCACGATAATGAGTGATGTGGGCTTCTGATCCACCAACTAGTACAAGATGGATATTTTTAATTCCTTTTGAGGCGATTTCTTTTATTGATTGCAGCAGAAGATCAATTCCTTGATAGGGCTCAAAGTTTCCACCGTATAAGATGATTTTAGAGGAATTCGGAATCTTAAATTGTTCTTTGAGGCTGGCTATCGACTTAGAAATTTCTTTGTATTCTAAAGCAAAGTCTTCTATTTGAGATATCTTCGCTGTTGTTGAAAGCTTTTTTACCTCGTCTGAAAGTGACTGACATACGGTTATTACCGAAGCTGCTCTTTTAAAAAAGAAGCCTTCGCTGAGTTCAAACATTTTAAGAATTAGTTTAGATTTTATAAAACCACTTTCTTCGAGCTGTTGGCTCATTGCTGAATCTACATCTACTATGAAGGGCTTCCTAAAAACAATTCCGAGAAATCCTGCGATTAACCCCGCTTCTTCTATTCCATGGAATAATGAAAACTTCTTAGTGAAACAAAGTTTTAACGCGTTAAAAAAGAAAAAGAGATCTAAAATAATCTTTGATAAGGAAGGACCAATTTTTATATCATTGATTAAAAAAGGTTTGCTTGAACGAATAATGGTTACGTTTGGGATTTTAATGTCTTCGCCAAAAGGATAACAAAGTAAAGTTACCTGGTACCCATCTTCTGAAAGCGCGTAGAGCATCTCTCTCACGTTAATGGGAGTGCCTCTAGCTTGAAAAAAAGGTTGGGGTGAGAGTAGTAGAATGTTTTTAATTTTGGGCATTATAATGGGAAACTCAAGGATATATGACTTAAGACCTTATATTAAAATTTAAAATTAATCACTTGAACTGTATTTTTAGTATGTTTAGAATTCTTAAGGTTTTATGACCAAGATATTTTCCAAGACTATTCTAATTCAAAATAACGACAGTATGATTTTATTAATAGTTTAATTTCTGATTTTTGGAAATCAAATTGAACCTGCGTTGTTTAACGCAAATAATTAGCTTTAATCTTCAGTCGACTATTGGATCAATGGTCTAGAATTGCATCCTGTCAATACAATCCCTCTATTGTCCTAGTTGACTCCTTCATGCGTATTGGTTTGAATTAATGCCTTGAAATGTTGCTTGCGGCAGTTAGTCGACGGGCGATTTTTCGATTAGGGTGAGAGTATGGGTTAGCCTCATTGCGTTTTTCTACATACTTAAATTGTCTTATTTGTGCACTAATCTAGGCGGCTTTGTGGTTTCTCGGAATCTTTACATCGATATAGTCACTGTGAGATAAAATTACCGAGTGATAATAATTTAAAAAGCAGATTCTTCTATATATAGTGTCACCGAATGGATAGAGGAAAAAAGTTAGTTAAGGATTTTAAATGAGACAATATTTAGATCTAGTTCAAGATGTCCTAGAAAACGGTCGCGCCGCTGACGGTGGTATTCGAAAGGATCGTACGGGCGTCGGTACGCTTTCCGTATTTGGTAGGCAAGCTCGTTTTCCACTCAACGAAGGATTTCCTTTGCTAACCACGAAAAAACTTCATTTAAGATCTATCATCCATGAACTTCTATGGTTTTTAAATGGAGAGACAGATACCAAGTATCTGCATGAAAATAACGTCTCGATTTGGGATGAATGGGCAGATGAGGCAGGGGAGCTCGGACCAATATACGGTAAGCAATGGAGGCGATGGGAAGGGCCAGATGGCACTGTCGATCAGATAGAAAGAGTCTTGGAGTTATTAAAAAAAGATCCGTACAGTAGACGAAACCTCGTGATTGCATTCAATCCGGCGAATCTTCCAGAAGTCGCGCCGCCAGCATGTCACACACTTTTTCAGCTATATGTTTCCGATGGAGAATTAAGTCTTCAACTCTATCAAAGGTCGGCGGACTTGATGTTAGGAGTTCCTTTTAACATTGCTAGTTATTCATTATTGTTAATGATGTTCAGTCAGGTCTCCGGTTTGAGAGCAAAAGAATTTATTCATACCTTTGGCGATCTCCATATTTATTCGAACCATATCGAAGGTGCGAAGCTTCAGTTGACTAGAGAGCCAAAAGCGCTTCCATTGATGTCAATTAACAAGGAAGTGAAAGATATTTTTAAATTCAAATTTGAGGATTTTGATTTGAAGGGATACGACCCACATCCCCATATTAAATTTGAGATCGCTGTATAATGAGCGTCGAAATTTTTTCAATAGTTGCGATGACTCCTCAAAGAGTGATTGGTTCAATGAACGGGATCCCGTGGAGGCTACCTAAGGATCAACGTAGGTTTGCAGAACTTACTACGGGACATACCGTTTTAATGGGCAGAAAAACCTATGATAGTTTGCCCAAAAAGTTTTGTCCGCTACCGAATCGGAAAAATATCGTTGTTACTCGAAATTCTGAATATCCTGTGGCGGAAGGTGTAGTCGTGATTTCAGATGTTGTCGATTACTTAGAAAAAGTTAAATCTGGGACAATCTCACTTCCGACCAACCAGTTATGGATAATTGGGGGTGAAGAAATATATCGTTTAACTATGTCCTTTGTTGATCAGATTTATTTAACATTGGTTGACCAAGAGGTCGAAGGCGACGCTTTTTTCCCTCGTTTTGAAGGCGATTTTAAAGAAAATGAGAGGCAGGCGGAAGACGGTTTTTCTTTCGTGAACTATGTAAGGTCATGATAATGCTAGGTTTTATGAGGGTTTTTGCCTCTTGAATTTGATTTAACTTGCTTGAAGTTGTAAAACCATTCTTAGACTTTTAGTTCCAATTCTGATACTTTCCCTGCGTAATTAGTTTTGGTTGTTTCCAAATATTCTAATAGCTAATAGAGAGACGAGATGTCTGATTTTTCAACTCAAAATATCGAACATAATAACTTAGAACCAGTTGGAGATCAGACCGATTCCTACGTCAATTCTAATGCCCTTGATCAAACTGGATATGCAGATTTGGACTTCCAAATTAATTTGGAGTTCTTTAGCGGTCCAATGGATCTTTTATTACACTTGGTCTCGCAAAGGGAAGTTCCGATTGAAAACGTTTGCCTAAAGGAAGTACTCGATCAGTATCTTGAATTGGTCATGCAACAAGCGGAGCATTTAGATCTTGAAAAGGCCTCCGAATATTTAGTAATCGCCGCAACTTTGATGGTGATTAAGAGTAAGGCATTGATACCTCAAAATGCTGAAGATGTTGAGGAAGTAGATGAAACTCCGGAATACAGCAGATTTTTTGAAGACCTAAGAGCGCAGTTAATCGCCTTCGAGAATACAAGAATTAGAGCGCAAGCTTTAATCGAGTCTCCACAGCTGGACGTTGATACTTTTGTTCGTCGAGACAAAAATGCAATTGTTGTTCCCCCAGAAATGATCGCAGAAGGTGAGGAAGTTAGTCGCCTGGGTAAGCTTTTCCTAGCGTTAGTTAAACGAGTTGGTGGCGTAAATAGAACGATGAACATTTCGATCGAACCTATTTCGATCGTCAGTTATATGATGAAGCTTGTTGATAGCTTGAAAGTCCAGACAATAGGTGGAGGCCAAACGCTATTAAGTGTAGCAGCTCGATTGTTTCGGTCGGGAAATATTTCCGGAGATAATGAAAATCC
>CAYYIQ010000248.1:0-4506 GCA_964472005.1 uncultured Bdellovibrionales bacterium
GAAGAACTAGCGAATACGAGATCCTAGAATGAGCCGTCGATTCTTTCAATTTCTATTCAAAAAACGGAGAAATCACCGAGAAAGAATATACGTACTAAAAACCATAAATCATTAACGCAGAGCAAAAACGAGAAATTAGATAAGTGTTTAAAGCTTACCTGCTCACAACTTAAAAAAAAATCGCAAACCTATGTCTATCCCTCTGTTTGCTCGCTCGCCTGAGCCTGTCGAAGGCCGCTTGCTCTGCGTTAAAACCCAAGACACTTCGGCGCACGAATCGCATAGTACCTATATATTACCAAGTTCCAATAAAAATTTTAACGCAAAACAAGCAGAGGGAGAATTAAAAAAGCATATACTACTTAGTGTAAGCAACATTTCTCTCGATCTAAACAAGCATTTTACCCAGAACTCTGCTTGCTCCCAGCTTAAATCAAACAATAGTCGAGACTTAACTTCATCTAAGTTAAACTAAGCAGAAATTAGAACCGTTTTGGTTACTGAAAGACTCTTAAGTAGTGCTGTTTACGAGCTTGAGGTAGGCATTTTTAAAAAACTTTAGAAAAAAATTACACGAATCGTAAAATATTCAACTTTTTCGTCAAAATAGCTCAATTAATCCAGCCAGTTACGCTGTGACAATTCTTTTACATCTCCCGTACATTCATCTTACAAAAGCATGACAACAATCCATAAGGATTCCGCTACCTTCCTTAACACGAGTGCAGGGGAAGCGGGGTTGTTCAAAACACTTTCTAAGCACCAAAAATTAAAACTGCCAAAGAGAATTGGCTTGAAAGAACAAAAAAACGGAGAAACAAAATGGCTGCAAAAGAAACAAAAATCATCACCGACGAAATCCTTGTAAAACGTTTTAGCAAAGGCTGTGAAACAAGCTTTGCAGAAATGATCTGCAGGTACGAATCAAAAGTACATAATCTCGCAATGAGATTAACAAGAAATCCTGAAGACGCAGAAGAAGTTCTTCAAGATGTATTTATCACAGTTTACAGAAAGATTGGCAGCTTTGAAGGAAAAGCGAAATTTTCCAGCTGGTTATACAGAATTACAGTTAACGCAGCTTTCATGAAGCTTCGAAAGAAAAAACAAGAAAAAGCTGTTTCAATGGAAGACATGCTTTCAGTTGTTGAAAACAAAGCGGCATCTCAGCCAACAGCATTTGGCGCAAGAGCAGACTCACTGGCCCTTAATAACGAGATAAGAGAATCCCTTGAGAATGCAATAGGTAAGCTACCTGAGGACTACAGAGCGGTGTTTGTGTTGAGAGATGTCGATGGACTGTCTAACAAAGAAGTCTCTGATATTCTTGGCTTAAGTATAGCTGCCGTAAAATCAAGACTACACAGATCTAGAATCATGTTGAGAAAGAAACTAAAGAAATTCTATGAAGATTTCTCCGAAGGCGAAAAGAAAAAGAAAAATTCACGCGCATCCTTAAGGGCTGCTGCGTAATCTAAATAATAGTTTTAATTTTTGGTTTTTATCCGGTTCTATAAAAGTTGGTTAAGGCTTTGCAGCACTTAACCAACTTTTTTTATTTTGAAATTCTCTCGATTCAACAAAAGACTACTCTAATGATTTGTTACATAATAACTTTAGCTAGATTGGTAGTAAAAAAATAAAGTTTTTTCTTGAGGACAGACAAAGGCGACGTAATGCCTGAGCAGAGGAAAACTATTACTCAAAAATATTCAGAAACATTAAATTATTCCAAAATGAAATTTGTAAAAAGTAAATTGATAGTATTTAACGCGTTGATTCTCAGTTTATGCTGGCTGAACACAGTAAGCGCCGACACTACGGACACAACAGAATCTCTTTTTGACTCGTGCTATAAAATTGACGAAGGTGAACCAACACCAGCTGTTCTTACTTGCTACAAAAATGTTATTATTAAAGAGCCCACTCACGAGTGGGCGCACAATAACTTGGGTTACTTGCTCGCCTTAAAGGGAGACACAGAAGGTGCCCTCACACACCTCACAAAAGCTATTGAGAGTAATTCGAAAAATGCGACTGCCTACGTAAACCGCGCAGACATTCTTTACGATTCACTTAAATTGGACAAAGCTTACGAGGATTACATCATAGCATATCAACTTGATCCTAAGGAAACCAGAGCTCTCTATCGACTTGCGGAGATACATCAGGACAAGTCAGAAAATGATGCGGCAATTAAAAAATATACTGAATATCTTACGGTTGTTCCGAATGACTCAGGTGCGTTAAGCAACCGAGGCTTGGTTTTTTACCAACTGGATAAACTTGATGCTGCAATTACCGATTTTAATACTATACTAAGGACCCAACCAACGTATTGGCCAGCCTTACTTAACCGTTCTCTGGTACATGAACAAAGAAAACAATATCCTAAAGCACTGGAAGACATCAACGCTGTCCTTTCGGAAAAAGATTCACCAAAGGGAGCTCAAATCCAGGCTCTAAAACAAAGTGCGCGCATCAAAAATTTAATGGGAGACGATATCGCAGCGATAACTGACGTAGACCGAGCACTGACATTATCACCCGAACATAGCGAGCTACTGACACTTAAGAAAAAAATTATATCAGCTCAATCCCCCGATGAAGCCAAGAAATTAGAAAAGAAGTTAAATGAAATGAAATCCAGACCCGATTTCAAAAAGAAACAACATTCTGAAAGAAATTTTGATTCTAATGACATGTAGCATTCCCTGCAACCATATGATCATTCTCATTTACACTTTCTAAAATTGGTTCTTAACGAATGTACTGCTCACAGTTAAGAGTTCCGGTCAGTAAATATGCCAGACTGTTAGGATCATGCGAATATTAGTACAACGGTAATAGTAATTATAAAATCTCGGAGCTACTCATCTACTGTACAATACGCCAGTTTTAGGTGGAGCCGCTCAGGCAATGCTATTAGCTCATTGCGGTACACTCCTCTGAAATTTGCCAACGGCAACTGCGAAATACTATTAATCGATATAAAAACAGTGGTCGACTAATGAAATCTACTCCCCAATTTCATTAAAAACCTCTCTCACACTCAATATTTCATCAATTTTATCAACACTTTTCCCAGCCTGCCAAAATTCCTTCTTACCTGTCTCATCGAATAAAGACTTCCTAAACTTAAAAAGCGACATAACTGCGTAAAAAGTTCTAACCCAATGCTTTGTCTTTTTTTTACTCAACAAATATTTAGTAAGACGACCTGCCTTGTATCCCATTGCTTCAATAAAAGGGGTTTTGATAACAGATACAGGAACCCCTGTAATTTTTTCACTTAGAACAATATCTTCTTCTTTTGCAGTTACGATTGCATTCTTATAAACGGTACTCGCACTACACTCTTCGGTTGCAATAAATCTCGTTCCCATCTGCACCCCTTGGTATCCAAGACCCAACGCATTTAAATAATCTGTTCTTCCAGCGATACCACCAGCGCAAATTAATGGAACTTTCAATGAAGATAGCTCTTCAAATAATTTTTTAGCACTCAGATGTCCCGCGTGTCCACCTGCGCGGTTATTGACTGCGATAAGTCCCTTTGCACCGGAGTCTAAACCTTTATCCGCCCATTTTTTTTCGGTAACATCATGGTAAACGATACCTCCGAGAGGAGTCACCCGATCCACAACCCATTTTGGATTTCCTAAAGAGGTAATAAAAAATCGGATCTCCTCTTCGAGTGCAATATCAACCCATTCCTGCATTTTTTGTTGATAACGACTAGAGCTTTTCTCGATCAAAACGTTAAAGCCGATAGGCTTTGACGTTAAGGTCCGAATAAATTTGATCCCCTGACGTAATTCGTATTTATGAACAAACGTTAGGGATATTGGTTGTATAATACCGAGGCCTCCAGAGTTAGAAACCGCCGCAACCAGTTCAGGGTTTGAACACGGATACATTGGGCCAGCAATTATTGGCTTTTCAACTCGCGAATGATCAAGAAACAAATTTTCAGGAGTAGATGTTTTTAATGTCATTATGAAACCTTTCGTGGCCCGATTTGCCATGTCGCATTGAAGCTAGCGACAAGGTCACCACTGTTATCAAATAATTTAGATGTAGAGATCAAAACGATATTTTCGGTTATTTCCGCTGGAGGATTAGCAAGACCTTCTACCAATATTCGGCCGCGAGCTTTTTTGAAATACTCCATTTCGATCTTTTTAATTATGCCTCTAGTGCCTTCTGGCACTTTTGAAAAAAGTGCCAGCCCGCTTGCTAATTCTGCGACGTTGGTAAGGGCAATCGCATGAATAGAACCCAAATGATTCCGAACTCCCCTACGATCGTTTAAGACTAGTTTTGACTCTCCACTTTCTATTTTCAAAACACGAGCAAATGTCGTTCCAGAATACGGAGCAATCATCCCTACGAGCAGCGAAAAGAAAAATCTTCCAACCGCTGAACCTTTACAAAAGCCCCACGAACTATTTACAACTTTCACAGGATCCATAACTACTCACTTTTTTCTAAAATCAACTGTCC
>CAYYIQ010000249.1:0-4477 GCA_964472005.1 uncultured Bdellovibrionales bacterium
AATTGGCTCACCAATTTCAAGTTTTTGCCGTTTGTTGCGTGATTGAATATTCAAATCGTACCCCTAGTTTTATTCTTTAACCTGTTATGGTGAAATTACCTATTTTGAATCTAATCTATTTATACTGTTCTCGATTTATATTTCCGCCAGTATCACTAATTCTAATAAAATCTAAATCGAGAGCCGTATGTGAGCTAGCGCCTACTTAGGCTCGTGGTGAGTTCCTCAAACTATACGACGAGTTATGGCCGTTAACATAAATAGCTGTCGTTTAAATGACTAATAAGCAAGAAAACGTTTGTATTGCGCTTCTTGAAGCATTTAGCGACCGATATAATGAATTCCCGCAGATATTCCCGATTATAAATCAGAAAGATTATCTGTGTTAAGTATATTCGGAACCTTTGTGTGCACCCCTTAATGCTTTTTAGCTTCTAAATGCAAGAGAGATTAGTAATAAAATTGCTTAAAAATTTTAATTTTCAAAAAAGATCAATAATATTGGCGCTAATAAGATAAATCCGATATTTTATTGTCTAAAAACGAACATAAAAAGGCGAACATGAGTACAGAATTTAGCAGAGAATTGTTGCAACTTTCCGCAAATACTATCCGATTTTTAGCAGCAGACGGTGTTGAGAAAGCAAAATCAGGCCACCCAGGAATGCCTATGGGAATGGCGGAGCTCGCGTCTACGTTATGGCTAAAACATTTTAAACACAATTCTTCTGATCCTAGTTGGATTGCAAGAGACCGATTTGTCCTATCTAACGGTCACGGTTCAATGCTAATTTACTCAATGTTACATCTATCAGGTTATAACTTGTCGATGGACGATCTTAAATCATTTCGTCAGTGGGACAGTAAAACTCCTGGGCACCCAGAAAACTATATGACGGAAGGAGTCGAGACGACCACGGGTCCACTTGGGCAAGGAATCGGTAACGCAGTCGGAATGGCGATAGCGCAAAAAACAATGTCAGCACGATACTCTGTTGGTGAATTTAATCCAATCGATCATAAGGTTTGGTGCTTTTGTGGTGACGGATGTTTGATGGAGGGGGTTAGTAGTGAAGCGTCTTCGATAGCAGGTCATCTTGGTCTTGATAATTTAATCATCGTTTATGATGACAACAATATTAGTATCGCCGGAAGAACAAGTCTTGCATTTAGTGAGGATGTTGAGAAGCGATATCAAGCTTATGATTTCCACACAATCCGAGTTGATGGACATGATGTTGATGCAATAGATAGAGCATATACAGAAGCAAGAAACGTCAAAGGCAAGCCAGTGATGATCCTTGCAAAAACAATCATTGGGAAAGGAAGTCCGAATAAATCGGATTCGTACGGCGTTCACGGAAGTCCCCTAGGGAAGGATGAGATGGCTGAAAGTAAAAAAATGATGAACTGGCCACAAGAGCCAACTTTTTACGTGCCTGATGAAGTTAAAAAAGCTTTTAGCGATAGAAATGACGAATTAAAAGCTGAGTTTTCAGAGTGGCAAAAGAAATTTAATACTTGGGAAAAGCAAGACCAAGGTTTGGCTGAAAGACTAGAGAAACAAGTAAAATGTTTTGTGCCAAAAAATATTGAACAATCTCTAGTCGAAGCATTACCGGCACCGGCTTCTATCTCAACAAGAAAGTTATCCGAAGTTTTAATTCAAGTAGCTTCGAAAGAGGTTGATAGCTTACTAGGGGGATCCGCCGATCTAGAACCTTCAACTCTAACTTTAATTAAATCATCAAGTGATATTAATAAGAGTTCGTTTGCAGGGTTGAATCTGCGATACGGTGTTAGGGAGCATGGGATGGGCGCGATTATGAACGGCCTGAGCTACTACGGAGGATTTATTCCGTATGGTTCAACATTCCTTTGTTTTGTTGATTACATGAAGCCGACTCTTAGGTTAGCTGCATTATCACATCTGCAAGGTTTGTTCATTTACACTCACGATAGTTTCTTCCTCGGAGAAGATGGCCCAACTCACCAGCCAATCGAACATTTGCAAATGATGAGAGCAACCCCGAATGTAAACGTATTCAGACCAGCAGATGGCCTCGAATGCGCACTTACTTATGCGATGGCGCTTGAGCGAAAAGATGGACCTTCAGTTTTGATTTTTACGAGACAAAATCTTGAACCAATCGAAAGGAAGGATAACTTTTCAACCGACGAAATTCGTAAGGGAGCATACGTTGCATTCGAAAGTGGAGAAGCTACGCCAGAATTGACGTTTGTTGCAACAGGATCGGAAGTTAGTTTGGCAATTCAGTCAGCGAAGTTGTTAGCTAATTTATCCGTAAGAGTCGTTTCAATGCCTTGTTATGAAGTCTTCAAAAAACAAGCAGAAGATTTCAAGGAAAAGTTAATCCCATCGGATGCTAAGGTTGTTACGATTGAAGCAGGCACAACGTTCGGTTGGAGAGATATGGTCGGTGGTGATGCGGAAAATACATTGTGCATCGGAATGGATCGTTTTGGTGCTTCTGCGCCGGATAGCGTGTTGGCTGAAAAATTTGGTTTTACACCAGACCACGTTGTGGAAAGAATTAAAGAATATTTTTCTTTATAGAAGGTCTTTAATTTTCCCTTCCAAGGTGAAGCATGCTTAAGTTTTTACTCATAATCAGAAGCATGCTTTACCCTATAATTGAAGGCGCAGACGATAATAGCTCTCGCGTAAAAAAAAATATCGCAGATAAATATTGGCAGTGGTTTTGGCATATCGAAGGAAAGCTAGAAACCTTAGAACTAGGTGTTGAAGGATCAAGTATTAGAGGATCTGAACGCGCAGTCTTAATCGAAACAATTCTCGCCGGAACTAAGAGACCAAATATCTTAGAGGTCGGAATTGGCTACGGCCAAAACCTTGCAATTCTAAGCACAGTGCTACCACAGCAGAATCTATTCGGAATAGACATCGATGCCGAGAGAGTAACGGCAACCCAAGAATATTTTAAAGAGCACGGTTTAACAAATATCGAAATTAAAGTAGCAGACGCTCAGTCTCTACCATACGAAGACAACGTTTTTGACGTCGTATTTTCTTCCGCAGTATTTCTCTATCTATCTTCCGAAGAAGCAAAGCAAGCATTGAAAGAAATGCTAAGAGTATCCAGTTCTAAAAAAATAGTTTTATTAGAGCAACACTTAACAAGCATCGAGGAAGTTAAGTTAAAAGTTGGTGTTGTTGAAGGTGACTATTACATCCGTGATTACATTAATCTCGCTAGTTCGATTGATCCGACGTTGAATGTGCGAGAACTTAACATTCCCAACCCGCGGTGGGCTGTTGAGAACTGGAAAGAAACGTCTAGGGTGATTGTGATAGAAGAAGGTGTTTAGGATCTGTCCTAAAAACCTGAAAAAATTTAAATTGATAGATGCTTTAGTTGTTGTACCACGGCATCGTTTCTTCGGGTTGGACATACTGTGATTCATTCCCAGTTGGGTTGTTTGAGTCGGGGTGATTTCTAAAATCTTCCTTAGCGGAGTCGAAAAAGGGAGAGATAATAAAAATATACGCGATCAGAAAAATAACTGTCCAAACTATCCATTTTAGTAGATCAATTTGAAGGATCCATTTAAAAGTATCAATCATCTTAAAACCTTATAATAAGGAGCGAAGTGGAGAGGAGCCTAAACACTAATAACTAGTAGTATCCAGGTTTGTTTTCGTCTACTCGATTTACATTATACTACACGATTCAAGAAAAGTGACGCATAATATAATTTGATACTTAAAATTTTTATAAGTGTAGAGGATTTTTAATGAAATGCTGAGAAATATTATTTTTCTCGGTGTTTCCAGTCTTTGGTTTTTCCCTTCCTTGAAAGGATTCTTAAATGAATTTCTTTACTCAAAATCTTGGTCCTTGCTTGTTGGGATTTTTGATTGTCTCTTTAGTGATGACACTCTTCCAGCAGAAAATCCAAGTTCTTTCCCTTTGTCTTTTTTTGTTGTTTTGTGCAGTTTGGGCAGTCTTCCCAAATGGGTTGTCAGGCGCTGCAAAAATGATCACGCCAAATTTCAGCGCGTTGTTTTTGCTTGGATTCTTCGTGCTACTAATCGTATTCGCGTTGTCTTCTGAAAAAGGAAGCTCGAAGTCGCAACCTACGAAAAGTACCCGAGATCCGAGTACCTCATCGACTTCACGTTCCACTTCGTCAACCAACAGTGGTGGTTCGGAGGCAGGTGCAGAAGATGGTGGTGATGGAGACGGTGGCGATTGATGCATTTCGAGGCGTTTTTTAAGGTTTTTAAGGGTCTTAGACCTCTTTTTGACCTTAGGAAACGCCTCTCATTTATTCTACGATATAGGTATTAATTTTAGAGATTGTTTGAGAATAGTTGCGATAAAAGGAGCGTTCGCGTTAGTCGTAGGATTCAAGAAAAATAGTTGCTTAAGCTGCTCTATAGTCAGGTGATTTTTACACCTTACATCAATTTGATTTTAGTTTTCGTTGGGTT
>CAYYIQ010000250.1:0-4422 GCA_964472005.1 uncultured Bdellovibrionales bacterium
GTAAACGAGAAATTACTATACCCCTTTCGAAAATAACCGACGTCTATCTTGAGCAAGATACCTTCGACATATTTTTGGGACTATATGATCTTTATTTTTCGACCCCGACCACCGAGTCTTTAAAGTTTGCGCATATCTCAGGCTTAAACAAGAAAGGAGCGAGGAAAATTAAATCTATGATCTTAGATCATATTCATAAGACCACTCCGTCCCCTGAAGATACAACGGGACAAGATTCGAATAAGAAAGTCACAATCATACCAAAGAATTAAAAAACAACGATATTTCATTCGCAAGAAATTTAGGATTATCCAAATTTATAAAATGTTTTGCGTTCGGAATAACTGAATAGGTAGAATTGGGACAAATTTCCGAATATCGTTTACAGGTCGCGGGTAAACACTCGTCAAATTCGCCGGTTAAAAACAGCTTTGGAATTGTTACCTGCTTCAAATTAGAATTACCATTATATCTACTTAGTGAGCCAGTAATTGTAAATTCATTGGGCCCCCAAAAACGAGTGTATATTTCTGAATTTGCAGATTGATCGCATTCAACGAGAGCTGGATTGCCATTCGAATCATCGCCAACGCAAAGCGCGTAGTAGTTCTTAGTCGCCTTGATGTATTCAGGGTCGAAGAAACTATATTTATTATTACAACTTTCGATCACAGTTTGATCACTTATTGGAAGTTGTTTTAAGTAATGCTTACTATCCTCTATCCACCACGGTATGCTAATACAAGGACTGGCAAATACAATTCCGCATACCGACTTAGGAAAACTTAAATAGTATTCAAGCGCCAAAATACTTCCCCAGGAATGACCGTACAGTATTATATCATCAACATTATAATAGGATCTTACGATCTCTAGTTCTTCCACAAAAGAATTGATGTTTATTTTAGAATAGTCAGATTTGAAACTACTTTTTCCACAACCAATTTGATCGTACATGATGATCGGGAGTTCTGGCCGTAATGAAAACAAGTTTAAAAGATAGTTATGGGGATAACCAGGTCCACCGTGTAAGCAAATCAATGCTAGTTTGGATTTCTTATATTTGCCCAGAAAACTTCTCTGCAAATTCGAAATAGAATAAATAGAACCATTGGTGAAATTAATATTTTGAGGTTTCATGAAATTAATTGAGGAATTTTACGTCTAGTTGTACCTATATATTTATTTAATATATAGTATGTTAAAAAAAGACTTTATTTGATAATTCAAATTGGATCATCAATGAAGTTTTGCGAGAAATTTTAACATCCTGAGTATTACCATATCTTACATTTTAAAATATTGGCTGATGTTAAGTGGAAAAAAAATACTTCAAAACCATCTTCGAAAAACTTACTTATAAAACGAAATTTAAATTTACACATCAAATATAACTCTTTAGGCAGATTATGATTTCAAACGGTGAAACAAAGGCAAAACGCAGCCCCGTGGTTGTGCAGATCATTATTGGGATAGGTTTCGGACTTTTACTTTTTACAATTCTAGGTGCGATTAAATTTTTCCAGATCCGTGAAGCAATGGCTAATGGTGCAAAGATGGGGCCTCCTCCGCAAGCAGTAACAACAACAAAGGTAGTTGAGAGCGACTGGCATTCGGAAGTCGTGACACCGGCTAGAGTCGAAGCTAAAAATGGTGCGCTAATAAAAGCAGAATCATCTGGTCGAATTGAAAATATTTTCTTCGAAGATGGAACAGAGGTCAAAAAAGGAGATCTTTTACTAGAACTGGATTCGGCTGTTGAAAAAGCGGAATACCACGCGGCACAAGCTCAAAGTGAGCTAGCAAAAAAAACTTTCCAAAGGCAAGAAAAGCTCTTTAATCTAAAGGCAATCTCTCAAGAAGAATTCGACAATGCCAATTTAAACTACCTAGCGTTAGAATCCACCGCCAAAGCTTTAAAATCTCGCTTGGACAAAAAAGTTCTGAAAGCACCTTTTGATGGGAAAATTGGTGTTCGTAGAGTAAACATCGGACAATATGTAATGGAAGGTGATCCATTATTCGAACTTCAAGATGACAGCGAGTTATACTTAACTTTTTCTGTCGGTGAAGATGAATCTGCTAGAATTAAGATTAATGATGAGGTGACATTTGTTGCAGGATCGAACGGTCTCGAATATCCAAGCAAGGTTGTTGCAATCGATCCAAACATTTCATCAATAACCGGGACTAAGATGTTAAAAGCTAAGTTTGATTCACATCCTGGTAAATTAACAATTGGAACATTTGGAAAGGCGTATGTAAAACTCTCAGAGGTTTCGAGAGCAATGATCATACCCGAGACGAGCATACAACACGCCCCATACGGTGACTCCATTTTTGTTGTAGAGCAGGTAAAGAACGAGATGGGTGAAACAAGTAGTGTTGCAATGCCGAAGTTCATTAAAATTTTTGATCGTAGAGGAGATTTTGTTGCGATTAAAGATGGCCTACTAGATGGTGCAGAGATTGTAACGAGTGGTACATTTAAACTTCAAAAAGGCACAAAGTTGATAATAAATAACTCGTCTCCAGAGAAAGTAGAGTTACAACCTAACCCGGAAAATTCTTAAATCTAAAACCATAAACTAAATAATTTCGAGTCAATATGAAGTTCACTGATATTTTTATCCGTCGACCAGTACTAGCAATCTGCATTAATATTTTGGTCCTTGTTGCCGGATTAAAGTCGATCGAAACCCTTCCTACTAGACAATATCCTAAAAGTGATCTTTCGGTAGTCACCGTAACGACCGCTTACGTAGGTGCCAGCGCTGATTTAGTAAGAGGATTCTTAACGACTCCATTAGAAAAGTCTATCGCGAGTGCTGATGGAATTGATTATATTGATTCTACAAGCGCCCAAGGAGTAAGTACGATTAAAGCTCACCTGGTGCTCAACTACGACGTGGGGGATGCTCTTACACAGATCCAAGCCAAAGTAGCACAAGTAAGAAATGATCTTCCACCGAGTGCTGAAGTTTCGGTTATCGACGTAGAAAGTACGGACAATAGATTTGCTTCCATGTACCTAAGTTTCTATTCAGATGTTTTAGACTCTGGTGAAATTGCCGACTATTTAGTCAGAGTGGTGCAACCAAAACTTTCTTCGGTCTTAGGTGTGCAGAAAGCTGACATACTTGGATCTGTTAATTACGCGATGCGGATATGGTTAGACGGTTCAAAATTAGGTTCGTTAAACGTTAGTCCATCAGAGGTTCAGCAGGCATTGCAAAATAATAATTACTTATCTGCTGTCGGTCAACTTAAAGGGCAATATACGATAACCCCACTTGTCACAAACACCGACTTGTCCTCAGTAGAAGAATTCGAAGAACTCGTGATTAAAAATGATGGCGGGCGTCTTATTAAATTGAAAGATGTCGCGGAAATTAAATTGGGATCTGAAAACTATGACTCTGATATCAGATTTGACGGCAAGAGAGCTATCTTCATGGGCATCTATGTCCTGCCCAATGCTAACTCCTTAAAGGTCATAGATGACGTAAGAAAAGTTATTCCTCAAATTGAATCTAATTTACCAGAAGGTCTCAATGTCGATATTCCCTATGATGGTACTAGATATATTCAAGATGCAATATCAGAAGTTTCTCATACTCTATTAGAGACTATTGGTATCGTTATATTAGTTATATTCCTATTCATGGGATCACTCAGGTCGGTATTAGTTCCGGTTGTCGCAATACCAGTTTCGTTGATTGGGTCGGTCGCAATAATGGCAGCATTCGGTTTTACCATCAACCTTCTTACTCTTTTGGCGATCGTTCTTGCCGTCGGTCTTGTCGTCGACGATGCAATTGTCATGCTCGAGAATATTGAAAGGAACATGAAAAACGGATTGAAGGCCTACGACGCCGCAATTATTGGAGCAAGAGAGTTGGTGACACCTGTCATTGCAATGACGATCACTCTTGCATCAGTATACGCACCTATCGGAATTCAAGGTGGCTTGACTGGAACATTATTTAAAGAATTTGCCTTCACGCTCTCCGGTGCAGTCTTAGTATCGGGATTTGTTGCGCTGACGTTATCTCCGATGATGACTTCAAAATTGCTTGGAGCTAAAAACTATAAGGAATCAAAATTTCAAAAAAAGTCAGACGAATATTTCAACAAGATTAAACGAAAATACCATTCAATATTAATTAGAACGATGGGTTTTCAATACTCCATACTGACTGGATCATTAATATTCGCACTATTAGCTATACCGCTATTTATGTTTTCCACAAAAGAGCTAGCTCCTCGAGAAGATCAAGGTGTCGTTTTTGGTATTGTTCAAGCCGCACCAAACTCTACTCTTGAGCACACAGCTCATTTTACTTCGATGACTTACGATATATTTAAGTCTTTTCCGGAGTATAAAACATCTTTTCAAATTACTAACCCTACTGGTGGATT
>CAYYIQ010000251.1:0-2714 GCA_964472005.1 uncultured Bdellovibrionales bacterium
ATCTAGAGTTATCTTCTTAACTCCTTTTACCAAATCTTTATAATCATCTGGGATCGCTCGGGAGATTGAAGGGAAGAGAAAAAGCAAAAAAGTAACTGTTAATGTTAGTTTTTCAAGTCGTAATCGAATCATAATACTAATTTTACTGAATAATTCATAAAGACAGACTCTACTCTATGCAGAGGCGGTTAAAAAGAATTATTTTTACCTGTCTATACCTAACTTCTGGAGTCCGCCTGTCCTCCCCGTTTGTGCTCAAACTTTGATTTTTTAGTGAAAAACAAACACACACGACTGACAAACAATACAAAAATATCCACTTTAGAAACCAATCGGCAAACGCTTGAATAACAATAACTGCATATATCTATACCGATTTTAGGCGGAGGACGATCGATCGTTTATAAATAGAACGCGTCTTTGATAGCTTGCGGTCTATTCACTTAGCTTCAGCGTACAAGCCAATCACCTATAAACTACCAGAATCTAAAGCGGGAATAACATAATATCCTTGTTAGCGCCTATGTGAGCTGCTAATATTTTAAACGAGAAAAGATAGGACTTAGATACCCTTTCTTCATTCTTGGACTTAAATCACAAGAACTTTGCGCTGCCGATTATGATAAAACAACTTCATGATTACTGTAGAAATGTTAAGGCGGAAATTTGAACTAAGTCCTTCCAAGTTCGCATCGAATGTGAACTTGACAAAATAACGCAGAAATACTGACAATCTAGAGCATAAAAACCCAGCAAGAGCGGAACAAAGAAATACTAGAATGGAAAAAAACTCAAACCAAGAAGAAAATCGTTTTAGTATATATCTTATAGCTCTATTTTTATTGCTGTGCACCGGAACTCGTTTTAAGAGCTGTAGTGACGATGTTGTTCTAGGTGGTGCAAGCGCGACACCTACATCGAGCATTTCAGGAAGTCCAACCGCATCACCAACTGAAAGCATTACCCCGACGCCAACAAGCTCAGGCTTTTTTGACTCTCCTATCCCTACTTCATCCTTTAGCTTCTTTCCTTCTGGATCAAGCTCAGTAACTTTCAGCCCATTTGATTCAGGATCATTCTTCACCTCACCTTCTTTCTCTCCAACCACAAGCCCTACTCCTGGAACCGACGCCGATCTAGACGGCCTATCAGCAGAACAAGAAAATACCTTTGGAACAGACCCTACAAATCCAGATACTGATGGAGACGGATTTAGCGACGGTTTTGAAGTAACAGCAGGTTTTGATCCACTAGACATCACAAGCGCACCAGCTTCAATCTCTTCTGTATCTAGATCAAAAAGTTATTCTTCGCTCGACTCTGACTCAGACGGACTTTTAGATGCTTACGAAATTGAAAATGAACTTGATCCGAACAATCCAGATACTGATAAAGACGGTGTAATCGACGGTCTTGAATTAATTTTGAACACCGATCCGAAAGACCAATTGTCAGTTAACAATGAAAGCGACCGGGATTTAGATGGACTCCCAGATTATTTTGAAAACGAAATTGGAACTAATCCTGACAACTCCGACACAGATCGTGACCAGATTTTTGATGCTTTTGAATTATTATATTCATTAAACCCAATTGACCCTGATTCAGATCACGATGGGTTACTTGATGGCTTTGAAACTGACGTACTTGAGTTTAAATATAAAAACCGAGGCTCTATTATTCCTCGAAGATAACAAGAGTTATCACCGTTCGTTGCCTCGTTAAATGACGAGGACTTTATTTAGGCCTTACGCTCGAACTTTAGATGGCTCTACTTCTTCCTTTTCTTCATCAAAATCAACTGCGTTTATTGTATCAATATACGACGCTATTTTATCTAATACGCCATTGATAAACATTGGTGAATCTTCTGATCCAAATTTTTTAGAAATTTCGATCGCTTCGTTAATCGTAACATTTCTTGGAACCTCTGGCAGACAGCACAGCTCGTAACAAGCAACACGTAAAATTGCACGATCTACTCGAGCCATTCTTTGAATGCTCCAATTTTCACTCGCGCGAGTAATTACTGAATCAAGTTTAGCCTGATTTTTAATCACGCCCTGAATTAAAAGGTCAGAAAAGACTTTTGTTCGTTCATCACCACCAAACGAATCGTAAAAAACATCTGCCGAAAAATTTAACCAAAGGTCATTAAAATCGACCATGAAAAGAGCCTGCAATGCAGATTCCCTTGCCTGTCTTCTTATTCCCATTTCTCTTAAATCCGGTCGGGATACTTTTTCAAACAACTCTGCATTCTGGAATAATTCGACTACGCACTTCACTAATAAACCTCTATTATGTTTAATATCAGTCTTTTTTAGCGAAGATTGTCTAGTTGCGCAATTTTAAATTATTTAAAAAGTATCTTAAATTAATAATGAACACGCCCTAACTTAGGTTTACTAAGTCCGTTATGAAGTATCGTATTGAAAACGAGTTTTAAATATTAAATTAATGCGACTTTTCTTAAATCAAAAAATTTGCAATATGTAAGCGTTTAATATTACTATTAATAATTTAAATTTTGAACCGCTTAAAATAAACCGATCCAAATCTATCTGTGGAGAAATAATGAAGAAGAATTTGTTAATAGCCTTAATATTTATGCTATTTCTTGCTAGTTGCACGACTGAAGGAGATGACAGCAATGACAGCCAAGCAGAAAACCTTTCCACATCAACAACCGAAACAGAATTAATAAGCGAATG
>CAYYIQ010000251.1:2724-4414 GCA_964472005.1 uncultured Bdellovibrionales bacterium
CGAGAAGCCCTACTTTTCAATCCAATATCAAGTACCAACCTTCTTCAATTCGTAAAAGTCGTAGATTCTAATCTAGTTATCGTAAGAGCTTTGACAGGTGACATTTTGGTTAAACTTCAAGGCCTAGGATTAACAAACTCTTTTAAAAGAAATTCCGCGATTTCATTTTTAAATAGCATTGCGACATCAGACGTCTATTTTGAACCAGCCGCGACTGACTGCACAACAATCGTCGAAGGTGGCGGAACAGCGTTAGTTGGGCAAATATTCAATTCAAACGGTCAAAGTTTCACCGAAGAATTAATTAAATCTGGTTTAGCTGGTGAGATAGAAACGACTGGTCTTTGCGGCGATGCTAATTTAGCAGGATGCTACTTCGCGATGCGAGAAGCTAATACATTAAAAAGTGCTGGACAATTGACTGACTTCCTTTGGAAACCTAGTGCCGAAAGTGGCTTTAATCAAGGCAACCCAGTGATTCTTGCGAACCCATGTAATGCGACAGTATATGTAAATGGCGAGGCACTAATAGACTTTGGCTCCAGTAACGGAAGATGCAATACCTCACGACTGTTCGAAAGATGCGGTACCTATGGCAACAATATAAAAGTCGAAGTGATTGATAACGCATCTGGACTTCCATACTTTAATGGCGCCGAACCATTCGTAATCGTACCGAGCGGTTGTGGAAGGTTTGAGTTCAAAAGATAAAAATAAAGTATCTAACGGATAGTGGCGATTTAAATATTATTCGTCACTATCTTCTACGAGTAAAGGCAATTTTAATATTTTCGAAAAATCTAATATATATATATATTTAAAACTCTAAAAGGTGTCCCATTTTTTGAGCCTTAGCCTTTAGATACATTTCATTTTCCGGATTGGTAATAGTTTGAACTGGTATTCGTTCACTAACTTCAATTCCAGATTCTGTTAAACCATTTATCTTTCTTGGATTATTCGTAAGTAGCGAAACCTTTTCAATCCCAATTATCTTTAAGATTTGCGATGCAGCGCGATAGTCTCTTGCATCTGCAAGAAATCCTAACTTTTCATTTGCTTGAAAAGTATCTAACCCTTGCTCTTGAAGCTGATAAGCTTTGATTTTATTAGCAAGTCCAATTCCACGCCCCTCTTGCTGTAAATAGATTAAAAGTCCTGAGCCATTTTCCATTATTTTCTCTAACGAAAGATCTAGTTGAGGACCACAGTCACATCTCAAACTTCCAAAGACATCACCAGTTAGGCACTCCGAATGGATTCGACATAGCACACTTGAAGAAGACAAATCTCCAAAAGAGACTGCGAAATGTTCCGAATTATCAACATCATCAACAAAAACTTTAACTTCAAATTCGATATTTGGATTTTTAACGCCCCAATTACCTAGCAGTTTCTCACGGATTGGCTCAACCTGACTCAACGTCCTCTGGCATACAAACCTAAGGTTAGTTTCGCAATTTTTTCTAAATTGGACTAATTCTTCGATGGAACAACACAAGAAATTATGCACCTCACAAAATTTCTTTAACGCACTACCTCTTAAAATCTCGCCATTTTCATCCAAGATTTCACAAATAACTGCGGAGTCATGGAAACCTGCTATCCGGGCCAAATCTATCGAGCCCTCTGTCTGCCCCCTTCTTCTCAAGACTCCGCCATTTCTAGCGACAACGGGAACAACAAACCC
>CAYYIQ010000252.1:0-4391 GCA_964472005.1 uncultured Bdellovibrionales bacterium
AAACCAATATTCGGACCTTCTGGTGTTTCAATAGGACAAACCCGACCATAGTGAGTAGGATGAACGTCACGAACTTCAAAGCCCGCTCTTTCTCTACTCAAACCACCTGGCCCAAGTGCACTCAATCTACGCTTATGCGTGATTTCACTTAAAGGATTTGTTTGATCCATAAATTGACTCAACTGCGAAGAACCAAAAAATTCTTTAATCGCGGCCGCAACTGGTTTATAGTTTATCAGATCCTGCGGCATCAAAGTTTCGATGTCTTGAATGCTCATTCGTTCTTTGATCGCTCGTTCCATCCGAACTAAACCAATTCGATATTGATTTTCAACTAACTCACCTGCAGAACGAACACGTCGATTTCCAAGGTGATCAATATCGTCAATGCTGTAATTAACAGGGTCATTAGAATTTCGAAGTACCAAAAGATACTTAATAGTCTCGCAAACATCTTCAACAGTTAACGTACCACCTTCAAGATATTCTGAACCGGTAGCAGCGTCTTTTTTACGAGAGAACTTTCTGTCTTTAAGCCCACCTCTAGATCCACCGTACAATTTGAAATCTAACTTCATTCGACCTACAGCCGAAAGATCGTATCTTTCTGGGTTGAAAAACAAATTGTGGAAGTTTACTTCGGCAGCTTCAATCCGTGGAGGATCACCTGGTCGTAAATGCTTATAAATCTCTAATAGCGCATCACGTTGTGGTCTACCGAGATATACCGACAAAATGTCAGTCTTATCTGGCTCCAACCCATCAGACTCTAAAGTCTTAACAAGCGACTCTCCAATATGATTTTCACGCGTGTACAATACTTCAAATTCAGTAATTCCTAGTTCATGAAGCTCACTGATAGTACCTTGAGTTTTTGTTCTACCCTTCGCATCAGTTAGATCAGGAGTGAAAGCTTCTCCCGCACGAACTACAACACGAAATTTTTCAAACATTGCAGCAAGATCTCTTTCAGAGATTTCACTTAAATCCTTAGGAAGAACTTTCGCGATCTGCGACCAACCAACAAGAACATCTCCAGCTTTAGCTAGTGTTTTTTTACCGCTAAGATTTTGAATATCATCAGTTAGAACTACGATCGTTTTCGCGCAAACTAGCGACTCTAACGATTTTGGATCAATTTCAATTTCTTTTACATTAGCTTCAGAAATTCTACGAATATTAGCCCGGTTAAATTTTTGACCTTGCTTAATTAGAACCTTGCCACCTTTCGCTGTTAGATCAGCAAAAGATTTTTGTCCTTCTAATTGATCAGCCTTAAATTCTTTAAAGACACTTCCATCTTTATGAATTTTAATACTATCAGACTTGTAGAAATAACTTAAAATCTCTTCTGAACTCATACCAAGAGCTCGTAAAAGAATGGTGACGTGCTGTTTTCTACGTCGATCAATTCTTACGTGTAAGATATCCTTTACATCAAATTCAAGATCGAGCCATGAACCTCTGTATGGAATAACACGAGCATTATATAAGATCTTACCCGAGGAATGTGTCTTACCTCTGTCATGACCAAAGAAAACACCAGGTGATCTATGAAGCTGACTCACGATAACCCGCTCACTTCCATTTACCATGAAAGTTCCAGTCTTAGTCATGTACGGTATTTCACCAAAATACACTTCCTGCTCTTTAATATCTCGGATCTGCTTAACTCCTTCAGGACTAGTATCCCAAAGAACTAGTTGCACAGTAACCTTAAGTGGCGCAGCCCAAGTCATTCCTCTTTCATGACATTCTTGCATGTCATACTTGGGTTCACCCAAATCATAAGAAACAAACTCTAAAGAAGCTGTTTCATTGTAATCTCTAATTGGAAAAACAGATTTAAATACAGCCTGCAATCCAGTATCTTCCCTTTTTTCTAAAGGTACTGAGGATTGTAAAAACTTTTCATAAGAAGCTGACTGAATTTGCAAAAGGTTAGGAATCTCTTTTGGCTTTTCATATTTTGAATAGTTGCGGCGAAGACGGAGACGTTTACTTACTTTACTTGACATTGAATTAATCACTTTCCTTTTTAAATTTGCGTAAACTCTAAAACCTTAAAAAACAAAACTCCTAAACAAATTTTTATTGCTTAGCGTCTTTATTTGATGCTAACATTGAGCTAGCGAATGGTTCGTCTTCAAGAAGATGGATCAACTTCACAACGACAAAAAGCAGAGCGCACTTTGCACTCCACACTTATCGTTATTTGTATTCGAACAGATAACAAACACTAGAGAAAGAAGCGCTAAAACTCCCAGTCTCTTGAGCTATTACAAATTCAAATAAATCTTTCAATATTCTCAATCGAAATCCCAATTTGGCACCAATTTACAAGCCCTAGTGACCATAGTTAAACTAAAAATCACTTTACCAGGCTGTTTAATTTCATTACTGAACTTCGTGCGATTTTTGATCGGCTAAGTATCAGTAAATTAAGGGGATCGCAAGTTTTACTTGCCTCCCCTAATTTATCAGCGTTAGAGTGAAGAAGAACGCTAGTTATTCCACACCAATTACGTGGGATTACTTAAGTTCTACCTTAGCACCAACTTCTTCAAGCTTTTTCTTGATTTCTTCAGCTTCAGCTTTAGGAGCAGCTTCCTTAACTGCCTTTGGAGCAGCTTCGACTAATTCTTTTGCTTCTTTAAGACCAAGAGAAGTTACTTCTCTAACAACCTTAATCACCTTAATCTTATCCGCACCAACTGATGCAAGGACAACATCGAATTCAGTCTTCTCTTCAGCAGCAGCAGCACCAGCACCAGGCATAGCAGCCATCATTCCGACTGGAGCAGCAGCACTAACACCTAGTTCATCTTCAAGAACTTTAACTAGATTTGCAGCATCCATTAAGGACATACCTTTAATGAAATCTTTTACGTTTTCTACATTTAACTCACTCATTTCTCTCTCCTTCAATTAACAATCTAAACTAAATAATTTGTAACTATAATAATACTAAGCTGCTTTCTTTTCTAACTCAGCTCTCCATGCCTCAATAGTTCGGACTAACTGAGTAGATGGAGCATTCATTGTTTGTAACAATCTTGTTGCTGGAGCATTCATTAATGCTAACAATTTCGATAACAACTCTTCCCTCGAAGGCAATAGAGCAAGTGCTTCTACGTCTTTCGCTTCGACGACCTGTCCATCAACGAAACCAGCCTTAACAGAAAGTTTCTCTGCAGTTTTTGCATGCTCTGAAATAATTTTCGCAGGGGTAACGATATCTTCCCCAGCCCAAACAACTGCAACAGGGCCCTTAAAGGTCTTTAAAAATAAATCGTCCTTAATAGTCTCGCTTTCACAAGCTTGTATCGCTCGTCGAGCCAATGTGTTCTTAACAACGGCAAATGATGCTCCAGTTGATCTAAGATCACGTCTAAACTTTGTCAATTGCGAACAAGAGCAACCTTGGAAGGACAAAACATAAGAAGCGTTTGCTTTTCCAAATAGACTAGTCAGCTCTGCCACTGACTGTTGTTTTTCTGATACTAACATATCTGCCTTAAATAAATTTAAATAATTCTTAACAACACTTAAAATTAATATTGTTAATTAACTCGTAACTAACAATTTCACTAAACACTTTAATAGGAGCATAACCTCCTACCCATCACTACATCTTGAATGCAGATGTATCTATTTGAATTCCTGGTCCCATTGTTGACGAGATACTAATTTTTTCAACATAGACACCCTTAGATGTAGGTGGCTTTGCTTTTATTATCGCATCCATTACAGCTTTCACGTTTTCAATAATTTTCTCTTTTCCAAAAGAAGATTTTGCCAAGCCGACATGAACAATACCTGCTTTCTCAACTCTGAATTCCACTCTACCAGCCTTAATAGCTTCGACAGCTTTTCCGATATCAACGGTAACTGTGCCAACTTTAGGGTTAGGCATAAGTCCTCGTGGTCCTAAAAGCTTACCGATTCTACCCACAAGCGCCATTGAATCTGGAGTAGCAACAGCCGCATCAAAGTCCATCCATCCGCCTTGGATTTTTTGAACAAGCTCTTCAGCACCAACGAAGTCAGCACCCGCTTCTTCTGCTTCTTTAACTTTGTCACCCTTACAAAAAGCGGCAACTCTTACAGTTTTTCCTCGACCATTAGGCAACGCAACCGTTCCACGTACGTTTTCTTCTGCTTTCTTAGGGTTTACACCTAAGCTTATGCAGAGGTCGATTGATTCATCAAATTTAGCCTTAGGAAGTGTTTCCATGACAGTCACAGCTTCTTCAACAGAATATAGCTTTTCCGCTTCAACTAGCTTCTTCGCATTTTGTATTTTTTTTCCCGCCTTAGCCATACCTTAAACCCTGTTTCCTATTTAAAGTTCTTTTAAATTTTCATTTATTTAAAGCACTGGAGTTTTA
>CAYYIQ010000253.1:0-4379 GCA_964472005.1 uncultured Bdellovibrionales bacterium
GATTTGCACCTGAATAGTTTTTTAACAAAACACCTTAAATAGTTAAAAGCAGACTAAAGTTCAGGGATTAGGATAAGTTAACCCATTGTTTGCGGCCTCCAGGCTGTTCGAGAAATTACAGTTAATAGCCTTACAAATACAGGCCTTTTTACATTTATATTAAAACCTGCTATTATCCCTGCACAGAGACGCTAAAAAAACACTGTGTTTTCGACCACTTAACACAAGCTGTTTACATATATCTCTAAATTTTATACTTGAGACCACTAATTTTTATAAAGAAACCAGAGAATTTTTTAATATGGCAAATCATCCATCAGCACTGAAAAGACATCGTCAAAGTTTAAAAAGAAGACAAAGAAATCGTGATGCGAAAGCGTCTATCAGAACTGCTGTTAAAAAATTGACGCAACTTATTGAAGCTGGCGAACACGAAGCTGCAAAAGCACACGCAAAGTTTACAACTAAACTTTTTGATAAAGCTGCTGTTCATGGCATCCTTCACAAAAAAAATGCTGCTCGTTCTATCTCTAGAATACAGCACAAAGTGAACACTGGCCTTTCAGCTGAAGCAAAATAAACGCTAAAGCCAAAAATCAACCGGAGCCGTTCTCATAATCAACCTGAGAACATCGCTCCGGGTTATAATTCCAACCAAATTCTCCGTTCCCTCCTCTTTACTTTCCACAATTGGCATACAACCTAATTTTTCAATAAACATTGCCCGAGCGATGTTAACTATCTTTTCCTCAGGTGGCGCAACCAAAACTTTCTTTGTCATAAATTCCATCACCATGGTAGAACCACGATTAGTTGCACGACCTATCCAATCAAAAAAGCTATCCTCGCCAGCAGCTAATTGCCGCAAGATATCTCGATCAGACACGATGCCCTCTAATGTATTCAAACCTGTATTTACAATTGGAATATGACGTATTCTATAAATTTTTAGAAATTCTTGCGCTTCCCGCAGACTAGCTGTTGGGTTAAGAGTACGAACTGGACCTCTCATTAATTGACGAGCTAATGTAACCTTTTCTTCTTCTGATGAGCGGACTGCCTGCAATTGCTTCTGATATGGATTCGCTACTTCACTCTTCTTGACTAGCCCTACTTGTTCAGACCAAGGCACACCTTTTTTTTGACCATTTTCAAACCAAATGAGCGCCATCTCTAATCCTATCAATCTATCTCTCTACTCAATAAATCGACAACCCTCTGCTCGAACTTAAGATGCATAGCCTTTCACACAAATCGAATACCTGTGAAACTCTAAGCATTTTTCGTATCTGATAGCTGATGACATTCTCTAACCCAAGATCTGAAGCTAAATGAGACAAGTCGGACCCCTAGCTATTTCACAATTAATAAGAAATCTTTTAGGGAATTTTTAAAGAACCTTTCGATAATAACGTGGAAGGAGAAATATATGCTAACTCAACTAATCTCAAATAACCTAAGTCAAGGCGCGCAACTTGCGCTTACTGAAGAAATACCTATTCTTAAAGCTAGTTCAATTACTGGTCCTATAAACTCAAATCATTCTGGCTTTAGAGGAATTGAACCGAATTCGCTTTTTAATTCTATCTATAAGTCTCCTGAGAATCTCAGAGAGCTAAAACAAATTTCATATTTCGACCTTCTGGAACAAACGCCCACTATTAAACAACTTTTTTCAACTGACTATCTTAACCTAATTCGCGACCTAATCAATGTACAAGACAAGACAGTATATACTGAGAATAACGCAAATTTCGAATCTGATGTTTCAGTTAAAAACTTGAGACAAATTGAAAGGAGTATCGACCAAATGCAATATGGGGAACTTGATCCTACTAATAGTGTCGTAGAAAAAAGCGTATCCCCACAAACCGAGACCTTTAATAGCTCGAATAAAGGCGATGAAAGCTACGGCCAAATTCCCGACTACAATCACCTGCTCTACCAAGAAGGTAGTAGAAGTCCCAATGTTCAATCGCGACCTACAAAGACTCACTCCAAACAGAGCCATCACCCAAGAGAGAGCAAACCACTACCATACGAGAACACGAAGAATAAGAAAAAAGACAGTAACATCGGACAAAACATTCTAAGGAATGCAGCGAGGGTTCTAAATCAGCTTTCACTGAAACTAAATAATCTAGCAAGATAATTACAGTATCGACTTTTACCCAATCAAACCTTTACAATAACGCACTCCGGAGATGCTCCTTAAAAATCTTTTTTTATGTGGGCGTTTTCTAAGATTTAGAATTAATGTATTAAAGATGCTTATGGCATCACACCCTCTCCCAATACCAGACAAAAAAGCTCGGTTTAACAAGTCACAATTTTTCGCGCTCGCACCGCGCTTATTAAAACTGTTAAAACCGCAATCGAAAAATCTAGCAATAGGATTTGCAGCGCTAATCGGCGCGAGCTCCCTTAATCTATTTTTCCCATACTTAATAAGAAAGTACCTTAACGAAAACATTGGTCAGGTTCTCTCCGACAACCTCTACTATATTTCTTTTCTACTTGTTGGACTATTCATTGCACAAGGAATCCTCTTCTACCTGCGGCATTTCTATCTTCAAATCGTTGGTCTAAAAATTACTGCGGACATGCGAGATGCTTTGGTTCAAAAATTACTTAAGCATGAGATAGTTTTTTTTGATAAATCCCGACTCGGCGATTTATTAAGTCGCCTAAATTCTGATACCGAAGTGCTACAAAGAGGTTTAAGTGTAAACATCTCTGTTGCTCTTAGATACTTTCTCCAAGTAGTTTTTGGCGTCTGCTTAATGATCTATCTGTCACCACTCCTGACCTGCATCATAATTGGAATAATTCCAGTTCTGGCAATTTTTAGCATCGGATTTTCCAAAAAACTTAAGCAAGCATCTGCCATGACCCAACAATTCCTCGGAGAAGCTGCCGTATCTGCCGAAGAAGCCCTTACCGCAATTCGCGTGGTTAAACTCTTTAATTCCGAAGACCTAGAGCACAAAAAATTTACTGCGAACAACACCCTCGCCTATTCAAACGGCTACAATCGAATCCACCTAGCAGCCGCTTTCAGCTCATCAATGGTAACAATTTTACATTGCTCTATAGCTATCGTCTTCATGATTGGTGGAAAGTTCGTTAATGATGGAGCGATGACTATCGGCGACTTCACAGCATTTATTATGTACTGTTTTATTGTCGCTATTTCTTTCGGGTTTCTTTTAAATGCATGGGCAGAGTTTGTACAAAGCCTAGGGGCAGCAGACCGAATTTACCAAATACTTGATGGACAAAGTGAACTCACCTCCAAACAATTAGGTGAGAAAGATATCAGCGGCAGCAAAATTGAATTTAAAGACGTCTCGTTCAGCTACCCATCACGACCCGACCAATTAATTCTAGATCACCTTAATTTTACTGTTCCCGAAAATAAAACAACGGCAATTGTCGGCCCTTCAGGTGCAGGAAAGTCAACTATCGTATCTCTGATACCAAGACTATATGAAATTTCCGACGGTGAAATTTTGATCAACGATTTAAATATTCAAAAATATTCCTTAAATAAGTTAAGGTCCACCATTGCTTTTGTTCCGCAAAACCCTCAACTTTTTTCTAGCTCTCTGCGAGACAACATAACTTACGGAAAACCGGACGCATCCGAAGACGAGATTCTTTCGATAATTGAAGACGCTGCTTTAAACGAACTAATAGAAAAATTACCGAATGGGTTGGAAACTAAAATTGGCGATAAAGGCATCCAATTAAGCGGCGGCGAAAGACAGCGCGTTTCAATTGCAAGAGCTCTATTAGTTAACCCCAAAATTTTAATTTTAGACGAAGCAACCAGCTCCCTTGACAGTCATAACGAACATCTTATTCAGGTAGCCTTAGAGAGAGCGCAAAAAGACCGCACGGTCATAGTAATCGCCCACAGACTAAGCACAGTCAAAAATGCTGATCAAGTCTTAGTTATTAGGGAAGGCAAACTATTACAACAAGGAAACCATCTTGAACTAAGTAGCGTCGATGGCCTTTACAAGAACTTGGTTGAATTTCAACTTACCTAAGTTTATTTGGGTCCCGGAGCCCCCAAATAAATTGCGCAAGAATAATACTCCCAATAATACCTGCAATCAGAAAAATCATTGTCTCTCTTTGGGAGTTCGCAGCATAACGAACAACACTTCTCGGCGGAAACCAAATATAATTAACTAAGATTGCTAAACTCAAATAAGATTGAACAATAAGTAAAGAGTACGCAACAAACCTATTAATTTGCAATAATTCTTTTGAGGTATAAATGGTAACGATAAGCAAAGGCAGATAGGCCCAATGATGATTCCAAGTAGAAAGAACACACCCTTGGAATACGGCGACAGCGAGAGCTGAGA
>CAYYIQ010000254.1:0-4333 GCA_964472005.1 uncultured Bdellovibrionales bacterium
CCTGCAATTTTTTGTGCCAAAACCTGAATTATCAAATAATGATTCGCCCCTTGAACTGACAAGTGCAGCGTATCGTCCAACATATTTGATAATATTCGCATTCTTATCTTCTCCAAGTCTTAATGCATTAAACCATACATGCACTTTAGGAGGATTGTCCTTTTTAGCCGCGACCTCTAAAATCGATTTAAGAGGATCGATTCCGTTTTCCTTATTCTTCCTAAACGGTTCGTCGTCCGCATAGTTTGACGCAAACCACGATCGACCATTCCGATAAACTTGAACATATATATTTGTTAATGGGTTTTCAGCGATAACTTTTAATAATTTTTCAAGCTCCTCTTTTCCATTCAAAGGCTGGCTCGGCCCCTCAGCTTCAACCCAAAGACCAAATCCCTCCATGTCGTCCTGCCAGAAAAAAGAGCCTCGACTACTTTGCTCCTGCGAGATCGGGCGATGATTAAACTTCGGATGATTCCTGAGTTGAACGATGCCTGAATTGGGTCGATATGAGACCGGTTCGGCAAGCAATTTAGTCTGAGAGACAGCTGAAGCCAAAATTGAACATATAAAAAGACGAACAATCAATTTATTCGCAAACAAGGCAACTTCATTTAAATAATTTATCAAGATTTGAGACTCCAACTTTTTAATAGACGCATCCTAAATAGGTGCCTGTTATTCTGCTATTTTATTTTTGCAAAAAGAAATGACGAAGAATTAAGAATACATTTCTAACCTAACTACTACAAATGATAAACCAGTAGAATAACAGCCATATACTGTTTCGAAATATTAGTAGTCGCTAAAGGCAGAAGACTAGTATTCAATAGGGTTTATTGCCCTCATGCACGATTAGAATTACCTTAAGGGAAGTCAAATCGTAAGCAGTATCATAGAAAAAAATTGCAGCTTTCCCCTATATTGTCATAACAATTTGGGGGCGAGTTAGTTAAACGAATTTATTTTACCTTTGTTTTACTTGGTTTTGCTTGTCAAAACTAATGATATTCAAACAGTTGTAGGCTTATCAACATGTCACAGACACAAACCACGTAAATTAATGATAAAACTAGAATCTCTAACAAAACGTTTTGGGTCTTTTACTGCTGTCGACGAAATTACCCTTTCAGTTCCCAAAGGAAGCATTTTCGCTTTTCTTGGAACAAATGGTGCAGGAAAAACAACCTCGATTAGAATGATTACGGGAGTAATTCCTCCAACCTCTGGGCGTGTTTTGATTGGAGGTCACGATGTGCAAAAAAGTCCGATTCCCGCAAAAAGCTTGATGGGCGTAATTCCAGATAGGCCTCATTTATATGGCAGATTAACTGGTCGAGAATTTCTAAGATTCATGGCAGAACTTTATAAGGTTCCCCGCAAACAAGGAGAACATAGAATCGACGAGCTTCTCGCGATGTACAATTTGACTGAATGGCAACACGAACTTATTGATACATATTCTCATGGTATGAAGCAAAGATTGATGATGTCCAGCGCGCAAGTTCACAATCCAGAGATTCTAATTATAGATGAACCAATGGTTGGACTCGACCCTCCAGCGGCTAAACTTTTTAAAGACAATTTGAAAAGTTGCGCAAAACGCGGTCAAACTATTTTCATGTCTACCCATTCGCTCTCAGTGGCCGAAGAGATTGCTGACACCTTGGCGATTATCCAAAAGGGTAAAATACTCGCTCACGGATCCTTAAGTGAACTGTATGCAAAAGCAAGTCACCATTCCGACGACTTAGAAAAAGTCTTTCTTGAAATCATTAATGAAAATCTAAATATTTAACTAATGATTCCAACCTTGTTAAAACCAAATCTCTACTCGATCAAGAATGAATTGATTAGAGAATATCGCCAAAGATTTTGGAACCGGACAACCTTTGCGGCACTATTTATCTTATTCATACTTTACGGCATGTATTCCGTAAGCCTGTCATTTTTCATTAAATTAAAAGGGCATGAAATTTATACCCCAGCTTTACTTGAAAGTTTTTTATCCGTCTCGTTAATTGCTCTACTTTCAGTCACGTGTTTTTCCGCAATTATATCAGCTTTAGGGACTCTCTTTTCGTCCAAAGAGCTGCATACGTTGTTGATAGCACCACTATCAACAAGAAAAATCTTTCTCTCTAAGTTTATTTATATCTATATCCTAGCAACATGGATGTTTTTACTAGTCACAATCTCTTTTGGATTTGGCATCATCGAAGCATTTGATATTCCAATCGTTCTTTCAGCGTTCTGGTTTATAAACTTTATTTTGTATTCAATAATTCCAACATCACTTGGAATTATTGCGATTATTATCTTCGCAAACATTGTCCCCGCCGAGAGACTGCGAGAGGTAATTATTTTAACTGTAATTGTTGGACTTTTTTTAATTCTAACAATTGATCATCAAGCACCCCTTAACCCAAAGATCCCAGAATCTTTTGCTAAAGCAATTGCTATTTCAAACCAATTCCCTCTATCTAAGGTTGACTGGTTTCCAAGTAGCTACCTAGCAAAAATCGTTACTGTCGGTCTTTCACAGGGCGAATTTGATATGCAATCAAGCTATAAGCTTTTTGCAATCTCTATCTTCACATTAATGCTTTCTTTCTTAAGTTTTAAATTTTTCTTTTTGAGAGGTTGGAGCAGATCAACGAATTCAAACATTCAACGAATTAGCTATAAATCTGACATTCTAGGGAAATTGGGAAATTTCTTTTTTAGAGAACCTAATACTTTTCGGGCTTTCGCGGGAAAAGAATTTCGTTCTTTTTTACGAGATACGACTCAGTCAGTACAACTTTTGCTTCTACTCACTCTAACTTTTATCTATCTTTATAATTTTCGAGTGATGCACGCGAGTACTATTATAAACGATTCTTTTCGAACAGTCTGGTATATCGTACTTTGTTCCGCCAATATTCTTTTTGGTGGCTGTGTGACCGCTGCGATATGCACACGTTTCGCGTATCCAAGTATTTCTTTAGAGGGAAATACATTTCAGGTTATTCGTACCACTCCCCTATCCATAAGAGATTTTGTGAAAGCAAAATTCCTTACTTGGTATATCCCCATTGCGGGAATTAGTTTGATTCTTTTTGTATCCGGCGCTTGGGCAATTTCCGCTGATTTTGAAATTGTTCTAAGTTTTGCCTTAATTTCAATTTTCATGACGGCCTCTCTCGTCGCTTTAGCCATAGGTGCTGGATCGCTATATGCCAGATTTGACTGGGACAACCCTATTCAAGTGATTTCAAGCTTTGGTAGCCTGGCGTATATGTTTATGGCGATGATCTCGATCGCGGTAAATTTGATTCCTGCGACTATTCTTTTTGCGGTCTGCTATTCGAAACTCATCGAAACTCATTTGCTTTTTATTGATCGCACTTTTGCAATTGTAGGTCTTCTTTTCACAATTCTGATCATAAACGCAATAATCATGAAAAGAGCTTTAATTTCGGCAGAAATTAATCTGACCAAGAATGAGCGAATTATTTAGTCTTTAAGTTGTGAAAAACTAGCATTCAAAGGCATTAACCAGTTAGTCTAATTGAAGACGAAAAAGACCCCCATACCAACCCTTCTCGGAAACTCTAATCTCGAACAGTATAAACATAACTTTCTTGATTATCGCTTAATCTAACGTATTCCTTATCCCAGCCTTCTTTTTCGACATTCCACTTTTTATCGACGATTATGATGGAATAACTATCAAAGTACTTCTGTGGGTCTGAGCCTTGAGCATACATTAACTGAGAGTCTATTTCTCTTAAATAATACGGAAGCGGCCAATAAGCGCTAACGCCAATAAGTACCCTCGTATTTTTATGAGTCCTTGAGTACTCGACTATCCGCTCTGCCGACTCAACCATTCCCGAATGAGTATGAACATACGCCAATGGATTAAACTCTCCCACGACGCCTTTTGAATCAACAATTTGATTAATTGGACCTAAGGTCTCTGGAAGATAGTTATAACGCAATGACATTAATGTTAGATTTAGTGAGAGGAAAAATGCCACGACGTACATCCAAATTCTATTCTTAATTTTTGCACAGATAAAAAAAGCCAATCCAATCAATGACGGGACTGCAATATTGATTATCAACCAAGGCGTCTTGTATGGAACGTAAGAATAAACAGACAAACTAACCATTGCGTAAAGAGAGAACATATAAGATGCTTTTTCTTCAACGGTAAAGAGAGAAGGTGTTGAATAGTTTTTCGAGTCTGTTTTTCTTAATTTTGAAAGCAAATCTAATAGATAATAAAATATAAAAAAGGCGGCGGGAACAAAACCAAGAAGTGCGACTGGCTCCGTCGTATCTA
>CAYYIQ010000255.1:0-4333 GCA_964472005.1 uncultured Bdellovibrionales bacterium
GGTGGCTGACCCAGCAAACATCTCACATAAAATGCTTGGAAATGCATTTAATGAAGCTAATCGGGTGATCGTACTGCGCCGACAAAATCCTGCATTTTCAGGGATGGGGACAACCATTGTTGGTGCCGTGATAACCTCAAGTTATATTAGTATCTTTCATGCAGGGGATTCTAGGGCATACCTATTTTCTAAAAATGGTTTAGAGCAGCTAACCGTTGATCATACTTACGTTCAAGATCTTGTTGCGAAAGGAATGATTTCCCAAACGGAAGCACTTCATCATCCGCAGTCTCATGTTTTGACAAGATGTCTTGGCGGGCAATTGAAGCTTGATTTTGATGAACTTCAGTGTCCTATAACCCCCGAAGATAGCGATGAAAGTGATGTTCTTCTTCTTTGTTCTGACGGTTTATATAGTTTAGTTACCGACGAGGAAATACAATCTCACCTAATTTCATTTAAACCACAGTTAGCTTGTTCTAAGTTGATTGAACTTGCTAGAAATCGAGGTGGTTTTGACAACATTACTGTTGCGATCGTTCCTTTGCCAGGACGAGTCGATCTAGAAGGCGAAGTTGAAGTCGTTGAAGCTCCGGTGAAAAATTTAACTTCAAGAGAGTCGAAGGTATTAGATCGCGAGTATTCGGCTCCAAAAAGAGAATTTACTCTAAAGCAAAAAGTAGCACTTATCTCGATTTTAGGATTAGCTAGTATGCTCGCGGTAGTCTTAGGTTTAATGTTTATTTAGTTACAAGAAAATTTTTTAATTGGTTGAAGGACTAAGCTCATGAAATATAATGAAAGTTCGATTGATAGCGTTACAGAAGAGTTTGATGCTGATTCTGTTCCTGGTTTTAGGAAGGAAACTAAGGATGATAATTTTGCACCACCTGCTGTAGCTTCTAGAGCTAGAAATAGAACCGTGATGCTGTCACCTGATATTACAGGTCAGGTTCGATCAATGTTGCAAAATCCAGTTTCACAGAATATGGGGTCGTTAGAAGCAGCTGATCCCGAAGTTTTTCAAAAGCCTAAAGAGGCGATGAATAATTTTGAAAGTCCTAAACCCGCAGGCAAGAGGCAGGTTGAAGCGACTAAGATACACGCGTCGCCATTTACTGATAGGGGACAGCTCTCACCTTTGAACCCTAATTCTAAATCGGACAAAGTCGAGGGGACGTTAGAGTTGAAGTATGAGCATTCGAGACGTGCTACCCAAGATCGTAAATTCGAAGAGCTTGGGGTTGGTCTAATGGAACAAAAAGATGAAGTGTCACGTCGGCCAGATGCGGGGCGTACAAAGTCATTCGATCTGGAAAGAAATTTGAGTAAAAGAGATCCATCCGGTGACCATCGCCAAAACCTCGCTCCACCGGTTCCGCAAATGAGTCCACGTCGGAATGTTGTAGGGAAGTCTAAAATCATTGGTTTTCTTGTCAGCTATGATGAAAATGAAAATGGTGAGTTCACGGAAGTTCGTGCAGGTAGATGGGTTATTTCTTCCAATCGGAGTTCGTCTGAAGACGTAATATATTTTCAGGACAATTCTATTTCCGCTATGCACGCAATTTTAAAAGTTAGTAAAGAAGGCGATGTCCAAATTTTGGATCAACTTTCGGAAAATGGCTCTGGCGTTTTGAAAATTGAATCGGGTAAAGAAATCGATGCTTCAGATTCGGGCGTAAAGGTTCAGCATGGAGATTTGATAAGATTTGGTCATAGGTATTTTGTCTTTTGCGCGATACCTAAAATACAGATAGAAAATTAATTTAGAAGCGATTCTTATGTCTATGGCAGTAGATCAATCTCTTAATCTTAAAGCTGGAGCAGTTATTCAGGGTAAGTACGAAATCGTACGATGTCTTGGTGCGGGCAGTATGGGGATGGTTTACCTTGTCAAGCATTTAGAATTGCAGGGTCGGATGCTTGCAATGAAGGTTCTCTTTTCCGATGTTGCGAAGGATGAAGTTCATTCAGCCAGATTTCGAAATGAAATTGTTGCGTCATACGAAATAAATCACCCTCACGTTGTGCGAGCGTATGACTTTTTTAGAGAGGATGATTTAGTCGCCTATACAATGGAATATATTTCAGGGGGAGATTTAGCGGACAAGCTCAATGAAGATGATCTCATTCCGATTGATCAGTCTATTAGTATGCTCGAGCAAATGGCAAGTGGTGTCGAAGCGATCCATCGTTCTGGTATTATTCACCGAGATTTGAAACCAGAAAACATTCTATTGACCGAGGAAGGATTTGTTAAAATTACCGACTTTGGTATCGCAAAAAATATGAAAGGACCGCGCCTAACAGATCATGGTGGAATAGTTGGAACGTTCGCATACGTTTCTCCTGAATATTTGGAGAGCGGGAATGTCGATATTAAAAGCGATATTTATTCAATCGGAGTATTAGCCTATGAGATGGTAGCCGGAGTGGCTCCATATAACGCTAAAAATGTTATTGAGGAAATGCATTTAAAGCTTACAACTGATCCTATCTCACCATCTCGTTTGCGAAGTGAATGTCCTGAAGAATTGAGTGCCGTTGTTTTGAAAGCATTGTCTCGTGATCCTAATCAAAGGCATCAAACTGCCAGAGAACTAAGGATCGCGTTTTCTAAACTAGGTGACAATGCAACTCGAAGTTATACTGGGGTTTATCCGAGGTCATATGGGAAGAAACAGGAGAGTGTTGAGACCGCAAAACCAAAAGTTTTAGATAATGATGTCGCTAGAATGATTTCGGGGTTAAAAAATTCTTTAGAAGAACGAGCATATCTTAATGGCTTCGAAGACGAAGTTATTGAGAATGGCGAAAGGAGGAATCTAAGCGAGGTTAAATCAAATACAATTGTTAGCGACGAAAAAGATAAGCATATTACTAGTCCCAGTTCTGGAACATTAGTTAGCTATTCGAACGCTGCGGTATCGATTTCCAGAAGTAAGCTATCTGCGGAAAAACTTAAAGAGTTAAAAGAGGATTTGTCTGATCGAGACTATAATCTTAAGAAATTGTCGATTGAAACAGTGTTTGAATTTGCGGGGTATTTGCTCGTGAGTTTAGTGGGGATTTTGTCTGGGTTGATTTTAATTAACTGGTGGTCGCCGAATAGTATACCTGAGGCTATCGATAGGTTTACCAATTTAATTAATTAGATCGAAAATCAAGATACGAACATCGTATAATAATATTAGAGTATTTAATACTATTTTTAGTAGAGATATTAGTTTAAATGAAAGCATTAATAGTCGAAAGTTCAGCAGAAGGTCAAGCAAGATGTGCTAGGCGTATTCAAGCCTTCAGTCAGACTGATGTTGAAATGCTTGATCTCAGAATTAAGCTAGTTGCTGAGTCCGAAGTATTAAGTCATTTGGATGACGCTGAAGTTTTGATTCTCGGATCTGGTTTAGGAGAATCCGCCGCAAAGATTGCGAGAACAGTTTCCGCTTCTTGTCCCTGGATAAATACGATCATGTATGTAACGTCTGAGGCTTACTCTGGCGGAGCGTTTAGAATCGCCCAAAGTGCGGGGGTTCGAAAAGTTTTTACTGATGAAAGTTCACCTTTAGATTTACTCCAAGAATTAGTTTCAGTCCATGCTGATTTTAGAAAACAAGGAAAAGTAAAAGAAGGAAAAGTAATTGTCGTTACTCACGCTAAAGGTGGTACTGGAGCAACTTCTATAGCAGCGGCATTAGCGCAGGTCTGTGATGTTTATAGAGTGCAAACAATGCTTTGGGATTTAGACGTTGAAACACGAGATCTAAGTCGATCTCTTGCCGTTGGTGGTGCTTCAGCACAAATTGTTAGTGCTTGGGTAAATGGTACAGAAGATATTACGCGCGATAGTATGGTCTCCGCCGTCACTCCAGTCAGCGATTATGTTTCAGTTTTAATGCCACCGGACAATATGGCTGAAGCGATGGATTTGGTATGTCATACGGACGGTATGAATCTTTGTTCGAGAATCGTAGAACTCGCAAGAGTAATGAACGATGTGATTATTGTCGATACGGCTGGACGAATTGGTCCAGCATGTGGCGCATTAATACGAGCAGCCGATGAAGTATTGATCGTAATTGATGATACTTTACTTGGACTGACTGCGTTAGATCTTTACCTTTCATACGTCAAGGCGCTTGTTGTCGACAAAGCTAGAATAAGTTTTTTAGTTAATGGCTATAGTGGTCAACTATTAGTTTTGCCAGAAATTGAAAGCACCTTAGATGGACATAATTTAGGTGCGAGACCTTGGAGATTACCTCCGTTACCTTCTGATCCAAAAGGTTCACAGTGGCCTGGAAGTGGCGGTACTTTGTATAGTAAGGGA
>CAYYIQ010000256.1:0-4306 GCA_964472005.1 uncultured Bdellovibrionales bacterium
TTCCTCCTGGAGGACCTTTGCCAGGGCGATCTTCGGCTTGGAAGCAGGCACTAAGACCGACTCATGTCCAGCAGCGATGCCGTTTCGTATCCGAGTCAACATATCAGCGATAGGATCGTTACTCATATGATGGCTCCCTATTATTACAATCTAACTAGAAGATGAACAATTAATTTTATAAGAAAAAGATCGGATTTATTATATAAGACGTCCGCTGTGAATTAATATCAACATTTTTAGAAATAATCATTTGTGGACTTTATTTTGCTAATGTCAGTAAGACTCGTATGAATTATTTTCCCCCTAACCTTTCTTGATCTTTGCGAAGATAACGCTTCAAGCACCTAAATAGATCTTAGAGGAGAATAACAATAGGAAGCGGGCGAGATCTACTGACAAACCCGACAGAGATTCAAGCGAAATAAGCACTCCCCTGTACGCTCTCATTCGTCAACAATAGATGCAAATCCTCCTTAGCGCACCGACCAAAGGCGCTAGAGATACCGACGATTATGAGTAGGTTTAAATCTTAGAAAGTCGTATCAACTATTTACAACTTTCTTTTTCGGGCTTTTTGCCCTGGTGATTGACGCCATCGGAACAGTTTTTCCAGACTTAATTGAAGCGTCTAATTCATCAGTAAAGTCACCCTTTGCTTTTCCATCAGAACTATTTTCAGTTCGAGAAGTAAATAACCGATTTTTTGCCCAAAGCAAGATGCTGAAAAGAAATTCTCTAACCCTCTTGATCAATATAGCGACGAATACAAGTAGTGCAAAAACTAATGAGTATCCATAGAAGCTCCCCGATACCTTTTCCGCTACATTCGCACCTATTGGAAACAGTCTAATAGGGGATTGTTCGACAATGTCATGAACATCAACTTGTAAACTCCGACTCTTTTGAGGAAGAATTTCCTTGCTTAAATCGGTTTCCGATTGTTCTTCGATTTCCTTACTTAGAACTTCAAATCCTTCACGATCTGAAGTAAAAGAAGCCAACTGCAAGAGTACTGATTTCGCAGTTTTAACATCACCTTGATCCAAATAGCCATGGATTGAATCTGAGTAGAGTACTTTTATAGATTCTCCAATCCTGGGATCAATCTCGACTAAGTCTTTCACTTGATCCGGCAAAAGATAGTGTGTTCTCAGCTCCTCTCGAAATCGGGGTGAGACTTTACTATTTATTCGGGATAAATTCTCTAGATATATTTCTATAATTTCTTTCGAGTAAAAATTAAGATCTAGAGAACTTAAAAGTAGAAGCTGAGTGTCGAGCTCCTGTGGTCTTTTACGGCAATAAGATGCAACTAACTTACTTCTTAAATCTTCAAGAACTTTGGTAAAAGAAGTATCGTCTGTAATCATGGTATCCAGATAAATTCTTGGAGATAGCGCTGCGGGAGTCCGATTACTAAACAGATCGTTCGATTGGTTTAAGAGGCTAAAGATTGCTTCTTCAGAGCTAAAAATTCTTCCGTTTGTAGTATTTAAATAAAGCGCAGATATTAAAAGTGCCGCGGTCTCAAGGTATCGGCCCAATTGAAAATTTATTATTCTAACATCATCAACAAAAACTCTTGCTTTAGACCGTTTAGAATTAGATAGCTTCAGCAATTCTTTCCAAGAGTACCAATCATTTTTATCCATCAATTTAAACAATTGTTTAAGTAGAAGTGTTTTTACCTCGGGTAAAAAACTAGCTTCTTTAATGCTGGTATCGCCCAACATTTCAGGTCTCAACACACTAAGATCAACGTATTTGCCAGAGCTAAAGGCATTCTTAATGTCACTTATTTTTGTGACCGTACGTGGAGGTGTATTCGAATGAGAAATGAGAATACTATCAGTCAATTTACTTCTAGAGGTCGGTTGCTTGCTTAACTCCGTCGCGAAATCTTGCAAAGTAGTATCAGAAATAGTCGAAGTAGTTTTCGACGTATTTTTAGGTAAGAATGTTAAAAGAAGTGAAAAAATTACGAGAGTATAAAAAAAAGCACTCGCAAAAAATTTAAGTAGCCTTTTAAGGGAGAAATTCGAGCTTGAAGCGTCTATCTTATATCTGTCCACTGTTGCTAAAATTAAGGAGTTTGTAAAACGAACTACCTAGAATGTGTCCGATTTTATATAACTTATAATTTTTGTCAAATATTCAGATAAAAATATTGGGATACAATATCAACAGGACGAAAGATACGTTTGAGATACCGAGATTGTTGATTTATTTTAATGTCTTAGAGGGTAATTCTGAAATTATCGCTTTATATCGATGAACATTAGTCGAACTGGCCTTCGAATTTCCAATTGCCTCACTAGCAAGTTCGTTCCGAAAATCCTTGTCAGCAATATCTGGTAAAGAACTTAATACAATTGAAGTAAGTCCAAAATATAAATCTGATCTAACATCGTCCAATAGTGCAAGTTTCACATCCTGGCGATGAGCGAAACTAATAAGAAGCTTTTCGCAACGTGGACCGAGTACAGGTGGCTTTGAACTTCGTCTTAAATCTAAAAGAGTGTTTACTAAATCATCCTCAGATCCCATTAATGCGATAAGACTCTCCTGCGAGTATGATGGATGCCTTGTAACAAGCTCATTAATCAATAAGCTTTCTTTTTCTTGGGCTTGGGACATAGTTTCCGAACTTAACAAGTGCATAACTGCAATAACAAAAGCAAAAATTATTTTTCTATATAAATTCATTTACGGTCCGGTTAACTAAATCAAAGAATTGGAATAAGGGAAACTAAGCTTTAGACTGGATCCCATTAGGGGATCCAGCCTAAAAATTTTGTCACTACAAGACAGCTTCTTTAAGTACTTTTGCGGCTGTAAATGCAACTTTACGCTTTGCAGGTATTTTAATAGCTTCTTGAGTCTTTGGATTGATCCCCATTCTTGCTTTTGTCTTCTTAACTTGTAGTTTTCCAAGACTTGGCAACATGAGCTTGTATCCATCTTTCAAAGCTGCTTGAATCATTTTATGAAAGCTATCATAAAACTCTTTAGTAACCTTTCTCTTCTCAAATCCACAATAAGCAGTCATAACGTCTAACAATTCAGACTGATTATATTGATTAGTTTTCGAATTCTTTGGCACCAATAAAGACGGCTTTACTGGCTCAACAACTAAAGGTCGTTTTTGCTTAACTTCAACTTTTTTAACTGGAGCAGCTTTTTTGGCACTTGCTTTTTTAGCAGGAGCCTTTTTTGCTGAAGATTTTTTACTTACCGCTTTTTTGCTTGCAACTTTTTTAGCAGCTGATTTTTTTGGAGCTGCCTTTTTAGAAGCTGCCTTTTTAGAAGCTGCCTTTTTAGGTGCTGCTTTCTTTGGAGCTGCTTTCTTCTTAGCTACAACTTTCTTTTTAGCTACTGGTTTCTTTTTAGCTACTGGTTTTTTAGCTGCTGGTTTCTTTGCTGCCGCTTTCTTTGCAGCTGGTTTCTTCGCTGCTGGCTTTTTTGCTACTGCCTTCTTAGTTGCCGCTTTTTTAGCTGGGGCTTTTTTCTTAGTTGCCAAAATTCCTCCGTATATTAATTTTACTTTAACGATTTATATCTTTTCTTAACAAAACAAAACTGATTTATTTATTTTAAATTATTTTCAAGAATCATGCTTAAAAACATCTGTTTGCTAACGCCAAACAGCCTTACGGTCAAGAAAAATAAAAAACTGAAATTCAAATTTAGCAATATTTTTCAAATATTTTTTCGTAACAGGAACAGACTTCTTCCCAATTGAATTCAGACATTGCACGATCGTAAGCAAGTTTTCTCAAACGTAAATTTTCCTGCGGTTCATTAATCAGCCCCTCGACTATGCACGCTAAGTCACTAACATCATTAAACTTATAGAGTTTCCCAACGAAGTCCATTACCTCTCTGTGTTCCCGAACATCGTTAGCAATAATACAGTTCCCAAAGCCCATAGCTTCAACTAAGGCTGGATGGGTGCCTCCAACTTCGGTGGCCTGAATGTACATGAACGCACCTGCTTGGAGAGCCACATAGGAATCACCAAATTGATAACCAAGCAACCTAACTTCCGCTGGCGCAGCCAATTTAATTTTAGCTTTAAACTCCTCCGCATAAGGAGCATCTCCGACGATCACCAACGGCATTTTCTTGCGAATCTCTTCCGATAGTTTTGAATAAGCCTCAATAACTTTATCCGCATTATTCTCTGGCTCTAAACGACTTACATATAGAATGTAACTACCGGGCGCTAGCGAATGCTCGTTATAAAACTCTTCAAATCGATACCCTATTTTGGTATAAATACCTTCAAATTTTTCTGAAACAAGTT
>CAYYIQ010000257.1:0-4283 GCA_964472005.1 uncultured Bdellovibrionales bacterium
TTTGGATCGACCCCATACATCTCTGGCACTTTTTTAGCAGCTTCTATAATTTTATCGATCGCCGGCTTAACTTGAGCTAACTTTGAATGAGAGGGCGAAGGACTTTCCTCCGTATTTGGATCATGATGTAAATTCCACCAACTATAGCCACCGATAGGATCTGGAACCAAGCCCCTAGGTGCAATTACAATTGGATCAAGATCCTCAATCGCTCTTGAAAAAACCCACATTACATTTTCGTCGCCAGCTCTACCATGAATCAGGATAACTCCGACTCTATCACCAAAAGCAACTTCAGATTCTGCCCGAACCTTACCATTAAGACCCAACTGTTCAATTTCGACATCATCGAAATTTCGACTAACTAGCATAACTACAACCCCTATAATGAATTCAATTCCACCCAAACATAAACATATATTTGAATATTCAGCACCATCTCGCCCCGACTTGCACGCAGCATCCGTCTCTACGGTCAGTGCTCCCCTCACTTTGCCTCCGAGACCTAGTACGGCTAACAAATTAAATTTCATACGCAAAATTCAACTCGTCCCTACTATATCCATATCCTAGACTAGACAAAACTCAAATAAACAATACTAGAACTAGCGGTTATAACTATTTTTTAGGACTTTCTTCAATTATTATCAAAAAATCGCAATTACTTTCACGCTAGCTCTTGACCAATTACGCGCAATTTCATACATAGGCCTCCGCTTACTATTCGTCCCCATCGTCTAGTGGCCCAGGACATCGCCCTTTCACGGCGGTAACAGGGGTTCAAATCCCCTTGGGGACGCCATTCTTTTTTCAGTCAATTCGACTGTTAAACAATGAAGTCCAGCAAGCACCGTCGAAAAGACATCGCCTTAAATACGCTGGACAAATCAATAAAAGAAATTTAAATGTTAAATTTCAAACCAGAACTTCGGTTTAGAACGATTTGCAATAAAATCCCATTAAGTGACTCGATCTCACCTTTAGTGATGCCCTTCTTCGTCTAAACGAACTCGGCGATCAAAGTCGACCCTCGACATCTAAACTTAAACATCCATCCTAGGAAAGAATGATAGACTTATAAAGTTTTCATCTCGCTAAAAGCCTTTCCTAGGCTCAGCTAAATTTTTGCATACTTATCTCTTTCTTCTAAAAGCATTCGCCGATACATAATTCGCAACAGCATTACCCATTTTAACACCTTCGGTTTTATCAAAACTCCAATGTATTCCAAGGTAAATACGACTTTGTCCGTTTTCCTTTTCTGCTTCTGAAAGGTTTCGAAAAGATCTTTCTAAGAGAGGTCTAACGTTACCTTGATTGTCGGTCGTCACTCCGTTAAATTCATCTGAGACAAACGAAAAACTTATATCATCCGTTCCGAAATAATTTCTCAACGATTGAAACAAAGCTCCACCAAAAGTAGCGTGTCCCGACACATAGGTCGGGAAAGGAGGTGTAAAATTATTTTCACTAAGATTACTAGCTGGGGCTCCTAAAGGTGTCCAATTAACATCTCCAAATGTGTTTGGATTCCCATCTCCCTTACCACTTGGACCTGTTCCAATATCTGCTTCCCTAATTGCAGTAATCGGACGCCAGTAATTGTAGTAATATTTAGATTCCCAAGATGAGATCCCCGCATCAGCTAAACTAACGTTCATCATCGCTAGTAGTCGAGTTAATTCAAGGTTATCAGTAACACCTTGAACTGAAGCTATCTGTAAGGCTATTTGATTATACATCCGTGTTGGTGCACAAAGGCTTGGAGTCCCGTCGTATGCCCAATATACGCCGATATTGGATTGTTCCTTCGTTCGCTCAGTTGGAGTACTAATTCCGTCGCCACCAATGCTGTAAACTTCTGAATAAGCTTCTGCATACGCAGAAGAAGAGATGTCAGGCGGAGGAGGAGCCCTAAACTGACTCGCACTTCTAATGACAAATGGTTTTACAATATGCCAATTTGCACCGAAGGCCTCTTGTTTAGGATTGACTGGATCAACTCTCCAACTTCCCGGCTCTTCGTTAAACTTATAGGGAGCCTTTTGATCGAGACTACTTGATCCATCGTAGGCACGATGTTCAAGAATCAAATTTGCGGCCTTCTCTCCTAGAGCAATTCCTTTTTGGGTCGCGGAATCATTCGCTAGGCGTAAGATATCCTTTTGATACTGCATATCAAATTCGCCTTTTTGAGCTGGAAATAATTTGATCAATGTTGCATGAGACGCTGACGCGATAGCAGCTTCAACCGACGCACCGACAACCACGTCTCTTAAAAGATATGGTTCGTACACCTGACCAGACGCAGCATTAGCGGCATCATACATTGCGATATGAACGATTGCTAAAGCTCGACTAGCCTTTGTTGGCCCTAAGTTTTCTCCCGCACCTAATGACGTATGATCATATCCGCTTGCGTTCACAGAAACGTGATTCCAATGTGCGGTCATCGTTTTGAATGTATCAGTTTCTTGACTGACACCTTGATTTAGCGAATCTCCGCTACCTCCGCATCCAATTATAAACAAATATATAAAGAAGAACGCTATTGGTAACTTTTCGATTTTCATTATTATATCCAAATACAAAAGTGCATTTCTTGGAAAGCTCTCCATATCAAAATTCTATCAAGAATCCTAGGCAACCAAAAATGTAGAACAAACCCGTTATGTTATGACAATTTTCGCTCTTTAGTCTCATTGGATTTCACCATGCGACTAAACAACCTATAATGTCGTAAAAATTTGACTAAAGGTTGAACAAATATTTCACATATCTGCATAACTGAACGTCAAGGAGAACTGATAAGCGATTGATTTTACGCAATGAAGTTACAATATGGCAGTACGAATTTCCTTTTTGAATATGGAGTCGACCGCTCTTAGATCAAAAACCAAATCCTACATAGCTATAAACATCGACCTAAATGAGTCGGCATAACATCGAAAGATATATGTTAACTTTAATTTAATCAGTGAAATCAATTTGTCACGAGCTAGCAACTTGACAGACTGCGCCAACTTTTACTTTTAAGACAGTTGCATTTCATCAACAAAAAAATTTACGAGCAGACGAGACTTAGGAGTCGCCCTTCCATACCTACAGATCAGAAAAACGCATCTTTATATAACTACAAAAATAAATTGGCTAATCCTTTTCCAGCTTTTCTTGGAGATTTAACTTATATGAGGGCAAAAACCTTTAACCCAATCAATACGATTGGCAAGAGGATGACCCCAAAAAACAATGGTAATTTCTTTTTTAAAGATTCAAAATTATCCTCTAACCTTAGAAAAATTTCTTGGTTCAATGTCACTTCTTGTAAATAGCCAGTTAAAACACTTTCAAGTTTTAAAACCGCTTGATCAGACGTCCCTACTTTCGAGACTAATTCCTTTAATTGGATCGATAAGCCTTCACTCTCGTTTCGAGAATTCTCAATTGATTTTTTTATTCCGCGATAAATTATATCGAGATTTCCTTGGATTTGTTTCAAATTTATAGCTTTAATAAAAGTCTCAATTTCATCTTGCTTACTTAAAGAATCCGTTGAAAGCTTCTCAATCGCACCTTCTAACTGTTGTATTAGATTAATAATCTTTACAATTTCAGTTTTTTGCTTAGTGTTCGAATCACGTTCGAATAGCTTCGGGAAAGCACCAATTGTCTCTTTTACTTTAGCTTGCTCACTCAATAAATTAGCGAGCCCAGCTTCACAAACTGTTTTTAGTTCCTTTATTTCATTTTCAACATGAACTTCAATTGGCTTTTCCTTTTCTAAACTTTCGTCACTTAAGCCTTGGGCCAGCGAATTTTCACCATCTAATAAAACTGGAGTATCGATAGGAGTAACCCACCCATCTACAAGCCGACCGGCATTGGCGTGAGTTCGAACTTTTTTCCAAAGCTTATTATTTTTTTCCAATTCTTCTGAAACAAAAATAGGCTTTGGAATCTCACTCTGGGAGTCAGGAGACTTATCGCTAACTAATTCAATATCAACAAGAATATCTTCACTTTCCGGGCCGCTCACCACCTGCATGACGAATGAAGAGTCCGACTTGCTACCAGTTTCTAATTTCCCCATCTCCGTTGAATCAATTTTCTCTAAATCCATGTCCATATTCCCATTAATCCGTTATTAACTAACTCATAGCTCTGACATCGCGCACAGTCGCAATTTGAGTCCTTTGGCGTAAGCATAGCGGTCACTTACACACATACTCCTTCTAAGCACCACGATTGCGCAATCAACAGTCCAGAAATAAATCCAGATCGTG
>CAYYIQ010000258.1:0-4262 GCA_964472005.1 uncultured Bdellovibrionales bacterium
AGGCTTTCACCTAGTAATCTTTTATGGACAAATCCCGCTGTGAAATTATCTCCCGCACCAACAGTGTCCGCTACTTTTACGTTGTAACCTGGAAGACGAATGTCACCTTCTTTGGAGTCGAACGCGTAAATGCCATCGTCTCCAAGTGTAATTAGGATAGTGCTTACGTTATATTTTTTTGAAACCTGATCACAAAAATCTTCTTTCGTCTCTGAGCTTATACCGATCAGTTCGGAGACAGTTGAAACCTCTTTTAGGTTAAGTTTCAAGACGTCCGTTCGGCTAACAGATTCCAAGACGGTTTCTTTTGTAAAGCAATCTTTTCGCAAATTTATATCAACAATTTTCAACGCCTGTGGTGCCGCCTCAATCAATGAGTAAAGCGTGTTCCGAGATTTCTCACATCTTTGAATTAGGTTACCGAAAAGAATAACATCCGCTGATTTTGCAGCTTCTAATAAGTCATTAGTTAATTCAATATTATCATAGGCTACGCCCGTATTAATTTGATAATCTGCATCGCCTTCAGAGCTAATTGTTACATCTACTGTGCCAGTTGGATACTTTTGGTCTATTTGTAGAAGTGGGCAGGGGAGTTCCTTATCCTTTAAAATGCCAAGTGCTTCATGTCCCAATTCGTCATCACCGATTCTCGAAATTAATGAAACGTGCGTCCCAAGTTGATGTAAACGGTACGCGCAATTGCCTACTGCACCACCCAACATTTTTCCGGTCGGTAAGATGTCCCAAAGTACCTCTCCGTAAGCTATGATCATTTACAACTTCTCCTGTTTATGACTGTGAATTTTATCGACTTTTTATACAAACTGCCTGAAAAGCCTAGAACTTTTACCAAATATCACCAAAAAGACCAACTAGCCCTAAGATATTGCTTTTACGACTTAAAAGGTGTATATTCAAAAACTATAGGCTTGCTTAATAGTTAAATTTGTTTAATTTATGGCGCAAGAAAAAACAATTGTTCTATTAGTTAAATTAATGGTCCATTGTCCCTCTTACCACCAAGTATGTTCAATGCTTGTTAAATTCTAATATGCGGGAAGAAGTTTAGTACTTTTACGTTGCCGACTGGGTATGGAGCTCCAACGGAGGGCTGACCAGGCGGTATCACAGTTTTTTATAGAGGTTGAATGATGGACCGTAACGGAGTTGAAGAAGCTTTTGGTAGTAAGTTGGTTCGAATTGGTAATGGTTCCGTGAAGCGTCTTTCACGGAAAAAAATTACAATTCCACCGTATATTAAGTTGGGCCAACGGAAGTTGATCCAGCCGGGAGTGATCGTTTTCGGGACTTCCAATCTTGCGCGTTCGCTCGTGTGCAAGAAGATGGAGCAAGCGTGTGAAGCGGATTTCTACAATTGGGGAGTGAGTGTGATTTCCACACGTTCTTCAAATGTGGTCGATGCTTTGAACCAGCAAGATCGATTATTTGTCGCAGTTGAAAAATCCCGAGAGGGAACAACTGCGAAATTGAACGGAGTGATTTGCGAAGCGCTTTTTGCGCCGAAGGATCATGATCTGGTCATGGCTCGTTTGATTCATCCGGAAACGAAAGTCGTGATGCTCACGACTACGCAAGCGGGGTATTACCTGCAAGAAGGAATCAGTCTGAGTGACGAAGATTTTCAAAGTCGAACGTCCTCTCAGTGGTTGGACACCGCAAGTGTTGACATCAACCACGATATTCAAAATCCGACGAATCCAAAGTCGGTGATTGGTTATATCGTAGAATCTCTGAGACTCCGTCGCGAGGCCGGTCTTGCTCCTTATACGATTGTTTCTTGTGATAATATGCCCAGAAGTGGGACGGTCACAAAAAACGTTGTTTTGGGGTTCGCTGAAGTCATCGATCATGGTTTGGCCAAATTCATTGATCGCAGTGTGGATTTTTGTGATTCGGTCGTTGACAGAATCACTCCCGCAGCACGATTAGAAGAAAGTTGCCAATGGTTACTTGAGCAAGATATCGTCGCACTTCACCCAGTGACGTGTGAACCTTATGCTCGGTTGATTATTAGCGACAATTGGCGAAACGGGGTGCCTGAAGGCTGGGAAGCTGCAGGTGTTGAATTCATGCCAGCTGCTGAACTTGATGCTTGGCGTCAAGTGAAGCAACGCTTGTTGAATGGAGGTCATGTCAACGCGGCTATTGCAGGCGCGTTGATGGAATACTCGTTGGTTGATCAGGCAATTTCTGATCCGCAGATTCAGGATTTGATTTGTGGGTTTATGGAAGAAGCTGTCGAAACTCTTTGTTTGCCACCGAATTTTGACTTCGAACAGTTCAGGTCAGAAACTCTTGAGAGATTTCTCAATTCGGCGTTGCCAGATGAGCTTAAACGCGTTGGACGCTTTCGCTGCCGTAAGGTTAGCGAACACGTAATCCATACCGCAGAGAAGCAGGTCATGCTCAATGGGGTTGTCGGTCAGCAGATGTTACGACTCATCACGTTGTGGATTTATTCCATGACAACCCGCAATTTCTACACGTTTTTGGACTTTCCTGAGGATGACCTTAAGAAAGTGCACGAAATGTGTCAGTCGATGTGGGAGAATGCGTGGGATGGAAATTGCAGTTTGATGGTTTCAGCACTGCGATCTCGAAACACGTTTCCCGATAAACTCAAAGAGGACGAAGGGTTCTGCGATGCACTTTGCAGCTCTCTTCAGCGACTTTCAGAGTGTGTTCGGCACAATGATGAGGATGTTCCAAGCGCAGTTCGTGAATTTTTGCGTCCTTTGCATTGATTTTTTACTATCGCTTAGATTGGAGGATTTTAACTTAGAGTGGATCGACGAAATTTTCGTTCGATCCACTCTTGGGGGAAAGGTATTTTTTATCGTACTAAACTTTACCGCTTCCTTTTCCTTCTTCTATTTAGTTTAGTCTTGTTTCGCTTAGGAATCGAATTCTACTTTTAAAATGCAAATTAAAGTTTGTTTAGTGTACTGTTTCAATCACGAGCTAGTGTCGGCGAGATAATGGGGTTAAGAGACTTATGGGCAACCTAACTAGAAAATGTCAGGGTAATAAGCAATAAATGGCTTATTGGGAAGTTTTGGACGTCTGAAGCTAATAGTATCTTAGGTGTTAAAATAGGGATAAATTTAACAGAGCTTAAAGCAGATTGGACCGTTTTAGAGAGGAGTTTTTCTCATGGTTAATCTGCTTTAAGTGCTAGTCTTTTTCTACTTTGAACAAAGTTCTAAAGTCGCTTTAGCTCCGTCTTCATAAAGACTCTTTAATAAGAAACCTAATTCGGTAACGAATTTGTCGTTCTCACCAAGATTGCCAAAAATATCTCGCATTTCTAGGTAAGGTTTTGGATTAGCTTTCGCTTTTTTTGCCACTTCGGTTAGCTTTGAAGCTAGTACGTCTTCAATTGGAATAGCTTGTCCATTCTCATCTTCTGCAAGGCAGAATCTAAGCCATGAAGCGACAACGCAAGTTAGCGCGCGAATCGATTTTTCTTGTTTCAATGCATCTTGAATCGCTGGTAAAATAAAGCCTGGGATTTTAGCAGAACCGCCAGAGCAGATCCTTAGCACCGTGTCTCGAATGTCAGCGTTACTAAACCGTTCCAAAAGGCTTTTCTTGTACCAGTCTAAATCTACACCTGGGACAGCACCTACTAATGGAGTCATTTCAACATCCATGAAATTTGAAAGATATTTTTGATACTCTGGTGCTTGAGCAACTTCATTGATGTAGCGGTACCCAATTAAGTAACCAAGATAACCCATCGCTGAATGAGTAGCATTCAGAAGTCTAATTTTCATTTTTTCAAATGGAGTTACATCTTCAACAAATTGGGCCCCAACTTTTTCCAACTCTGGTCTACCTGCAGCAAAGTTATCTTCGATAACCCATTGTGTAAACGCTTCCGATACGACTGGACACAGATCCTTAAGTCCGAATGTATTTTCAACCAGTGATCTTTCCTTGTCGGTTGGAACCGGCGTGATTCTATCCACCATGCTATTCGGAAAACTTACATTTTTAGCTATCCAATCAACAAGTTCTGGGTTGCGGGCTGCCGCAAATCCTAGAATCGCTTTTTTAACAACAACTCCATTATGTTGGATATTGTCACAACAAAGAATTGTCACAGGACCAGAGCCATTTTTAGATCGTTCTTCGAGACCCGAAAGCACAAAACCAAAAACGGTAGAAGGGGAGTTAGGATTTTTTAGATCGTTCTCAACTTTTGGATGAGTGAGATCTACTTCTCCTGTACTTTC
>CAYYIQ010000259.1:0-4244 GCA_964472005.1 uncultured Bdellovibrionales bacterium
AATCCACGGAATATTGTGCTCGGAAGTTTTATCGCGATCTTGGAGCTCGCTAAAAGAGGTCTAGTGAAGATATCACAAGAAGATGAAAGTTCTGAGTTGAAATTAGAATTGTCGATGACGGATAGTGACGACACCAATTTTAAATCGGAATTCGATGATAACTCAGAAGACGAGTTAGAAATGAATCAGAAAGCAGCAGTTTGATTACCCACAAATAGGTTTATAAATGGAAGAACAGAATCAAATAGAATTAAGCGAAGTCTCTGAAAATTTTGAAGTTACAGATTTACTAAACGAATCTGAAACGACAGATGACGAGGGGTTTGGATATAGTGAACTTAAAGAAATGCTCGTAGCCTTTTTATTTGTAAGCATGAAGCCTATCTCAGTTTCGGAGCTGTCAGATTTATCTAAGGTCGATGAGGTTGAAGTCTCTAACGCTTTAGAACGTATTTCGGAGGAATTAGGAGAAGCGGGGTTGGGTATCGAATTGAAAGTCATTGGTGAATCTTATCAATTAAGGACTAAGCCAGCATTATCGAAAGTATTGCAACGGATGATTACTCCGAAAATGAAGCGCCTTAGTAAGGCTGCTGCAGAAACTTTGGCCGTAGTCGCATATAAACAACCTGTTCCAAGGGCGGAAATCGAAGCGATTCGTGGGGTTGATGCATTACCGACATTAAAAACCTTATTAGACGGACGGTTGATTCGGATTGTCGGTAGGGAAGATACAGCGGGAAGTCCGGCATTGTACGGGACGACAGATTTTTTTCTTGAAAGATTTGGTTTGAAAGATCTTTCTCACTTGCCTACTGTAAGGGAAGTTCGAGAATTAGAGGATGAGGCTTCCGAATCAGATTCAGGTGATGATCAATCTGAGTTTGATCTCGATAGTGCAGAAAATGACATCGATGAAGGATTTGATGAAACTTCTTCTGACGAGACTACCAATGGTCATGACGAAGAAACTAACACCCAAAATGAAAACGATACTAAAAACGAAGAATCATATGACCTCAATTAATAGAACTGAAATTGAAACAACCAGAGTTCCCGTTAGGTTACAAAAGCTACTAGCTGAAGCTGGAGTCGCTTCACGGCGTGCTTGTGAAGAATTGATAACTAACGGCCGAGTTCGGGTGAATGGGGTGTTAATTAACAAGCTTGGTTCTAAGGCTATTCCAGAAATTGATGACGTGACGATCGACGGTGTTTCAATTCGGCTGCCACAAAAAGTATTGTATTTGTTCCATAAGCCTCGAGGGATTATAACGAGTATGTCAGACCCAGAGGGAAGAGCCTGTGTTGGCGATTATGCGAGTAATCTTGCTAAACGAGTGTTCCCGGTGGGAAGATTGGATTTTAACGTCTCAGGGCTTCTCTTGCTAACTAACGACGGGATGTTTGCACAGAAGTTGAGTCACCCTCAATTTGGTATCAAGCGAAAGTATCTTGCGCGAGTTAAGGGAGAACTGACAGCTCAGAGAGCTAGGCTTCTTGAAAAAGGTCTTAGTTTTGATGATGGATTCGGTAAGCTTACTTCAGTTAAGGAAGTTAAGGAATCTAAGGTTTCAGTTGAATTGCTAGGAACGCTAAAAGGACCAGAGTCATTATTAGAAGTCGTCGCAACTGAAGGTAGAAATCATTTTGTTAAAAATATTCTTGATGCCGTCGGCCTACCGGTAAATAAATTAAGCAGAATTGAATTTGGCCCTTTTCGACTAGGGAATATAAAATCGGGTCAGATACGCGAAATAGCGCTAAAAGAAGAATTACTTGGATAAAAATTGGATCTACTATTGACAAACGTCAATAGTTTAGGCATTACTGCGCCGCGGGGTAGAGCAGTCTGGTAGCTCGTCGGGCTCATAACCCGGAGGTCGTAGGTTCAAATCCTGCCCCCGCATCCATTTTAATTCATTTCGAATTCAACACCTAAAATTACTTAAACAATAATGACTTTTCTAGGCACTGCTTATGGCAAAGTGCTTTCGTCGTCTTTGATAAAGAAAATTAGTACTTCACCTACATAGACGCCAAATTTGCTCATCGTTGCTTTGTTGATTAGGGTCTTCTTGTCGTTTTGTAAAAACATCCAATCATCAAATTGAATTTCGATAGGGTCTCCGTCTACTGGCACGGATAGAGTGTAATTCCAATTTAAAGCTTGTCCAGCGTTTGCGCCATGAGCAACTCCTACAACGTCTGCCGCACGTCCTTCATATAAATTGTTTTCAAGAATTTTAATAGTCCATTCTCGGTCCTGCGTACTGCCATCACTATATTCAAAGTCCTCATCTAAAACGAAAGTTTTTTCATCTTTGAAAGAACCTTTTAGGTAGACTGTAAATTGTTTATTGGGTCTACCTGATCTGTCGAGTACAATTCCTTTTCCTGTAGTCGTTCCAAGAAAGTATTCTTCGATTTTAAAACTTGGTTTCGTGTGAGTAAATTCATTCACTTGGAGGGAGCTGCACGCGTTAAGCAGTAAGACTAATAGACATAATATAATTTTCAATTTGGAATTCCTATTTTAAGTTTTAAAGAATTTTGCATGTTTGTTTTCAATCATTAATATAAAAGCGATGATTTTATCCATGATCATCATCACTATCATCGTAATGTCAGGGACTCTCTCGGTCTAGGCTGAGCTAAATCGGCAATTTTTAGTGCAAATAGGGATTCTAACTTCTAGTTCTAGATGGTAGTCTCGTCGAAACATTTAAACTACAGACCTTGCAATGGCACATTCTCACTCCCATAAAACTAACTCCGAATCTATCAAGACCGCATTTTTATTAAACCTATTTTTTACTTTAGTTGAAATAGTAGGTGGGCTGATGTCTAATAGCGTTGCTATTCTTTCCGATGCCGTTCATGATTTAGGGGACAGTATCTCACTCGGGCTTGGATGGTGGCTTGAGAATTATTCTTCGAAGACGGCTGATAGCAAATTTAGTTATGGCTATGCGAGGTTTTCTTTGTTGGGTGGTTTGCTAAATGCGATAGTTTTAATCGTTGGTAGTATCTTTGTACTGATTAATACTATTCCGAGATTCCTTTCACCTGAACCAACTCATTCATTAGGTATGATGGGTCTGGCTGTTTTGGGAGTGGTTGTTAATGGAATAGCTGCTATGAAATTGTCAGTCGGGACAAATGAGAATACAAGAGTGCTTTCGTGGCACTTGATCGAAGATGTGCTTGGTTGGGCAGTTGTTTTAGTTGGTGGAATTGTAATTTATTTCACAGAATTCTACATAATAGACTCAATTCTCTCTCTGGGTATCACCCTCTATATCTTTTACAATGTTTTTATACGCCTAAAATCGACATTTGCTATATTCATGCAGTCGACGCCGTCCAGTACCTCGTTTGAAGAACTTAAGGTTAAGCTTTTAGCTATTCCGGGTGTAAAAGAAGAACATCACACCCATATTTGGTCATTAGACGGAGAACATAATGTCCTAACAACACATGTTAAAATTGATCCTGCATCAACTATTGAAGAAATCGTATCGCTAAAAGGAAGAATTCGTAAATTAGCTACAGATTTTGATTTTTATCACGTAACGGTTGAGATCGAGTTTGACATGGGAGACTGTTCAATTAGTTTGGATCATGATTGAACGATTCTAGTGGGTATCCAATCGTCTGGGCGTAGAAGGGGATAACGATGCAAGGTGGTCCATCTGTTTGAAAAGTCCTCCTGGATTCCCGCTTTCGCGGGAATGACTGTGGGGCGCGCTGGAATGACGGCGGGGCGCGCTGGAATGACTGTGAGGCGTGCTGGAATGACTGTAAGGTGCGCTGGAATTACGGCGGGGGCGCGGGAATGACTGTGGGTTGTTAACCCGACGGGCTGAATTTAAATTATCGTTTTACGTTTTTTCTCATACTACGATAGTTATCCTACTACCTGATTTTTATGTATTACTCGGACAGTCTCGAAAGCGGAGATCGCGAGACTTATGGCCTTTACTCATTTTCCCATGTACACACAACCCGCCGTCATCCCTGCGGAGGCAGGGATCCAGGAGTTGTACGAGTTATGCACATTCAACGTCCGCTATACATGCTAAAACAGTAGTCTTGGTGTTTAGAAAAGTCCTCCTGGATTCCCGCTTTCGCGGGAATGACGGCGGGGCGCGCTGGAATGACTGTGAGGCGTGCTGGAATAACTGTGAGGTGCGCTGGAATTACGGCGGGGGCGCGGGAATGACTGTGGGTTGTTAACCCGA
>CAYYIQ010000260.1:0-4209 GCA_964472005.1 uncultured Bdellovibrionales bacterium
GCAAATTGGTAAAGTTTAGGTAAAATAATTCTTCTAACGCTACAAATTTGCGTTTACTCTCAGATAGAGCCCTTGAATTTAAAGCGTTCTTATCAGCCAATCGGCGCGATATAGTATCTCTTCGAGATACCTTCGACATCGTGATAGTAATAAAAGCAGTCCTTATCCGCTGACTCAATTGCCTCTACCATTTGCGGCAGTTCTTCCTGAGTAATGATGGTTCTAACGATTGAGAAATCCTCGTTAGTCCTTCCACCCGATGCCCGATGAATTGTAAAGGTTCGGTGCTTGGAAGATGAATTTATAGCATTTCCAACTTCAACTTTCTTCTTCGTAATTATTGCAAGCATTTTTATTTGAAATTTTCGATATATATTATTGAGAGTTTCCGCGGAAATAAAAATGTATATCGAAGTATACATCAAAGTATTTATCACAGCTTCAAAATTTCCGTTTTTTAGAAAGTCCATAACCAATCCAAAAGTCGTTGAACCAACTCCTGCAACAATCGCGACAGATCCAACTGGCTTAAGATATTTTGAAGCTACATAGGCGCCAATTATATCTTCGTCACCAGTTGAACCACGATGGGTAAAAGCCAATGCTTTTGCAACCCCAGCAAGAATCCCACCAAATAACACTAAGATAATTCTTTCATTTTGAGGCTCAGGTTGCGCAAATTGCAAATCTGGTAATAGCGAGAGAGAAAGCACAACGGTTCCGACTACTATTAATGAACGAAATGCAAAAACTCTGCTCACTTGCATAAACGCAAACGTCAACAAGATCCCCTGAAAGATTAAATATAGGACTATGAAAAGTGAAAAGCTATCTGTATAATACGATAGAGCTGTCGCGATCCCCTCAGTTCCAGTCAAAATAACCTTTGAAGGCAACACAAAATATTTCAAAGCAATAGCATAAAGAAAACCTGCTAATGCATTCAATGAAATACCTATTAATGTTTTAATCATAGCTTACCTAAATCTTATCTATTTGATTAGATGTCTCCCTAAAAAATTTCTCTGAGTTGAAAATAGTTTGTTTAGAGAAATAAAGCTAGTGAACTTGTTTGAACCTACTTTATGGACTCAATTAAGATCTAAAATTATGACGTAAGAACCATTTGGTTTTATTCTATTTTAGCATTCTAAATATTTGCTCAATTTACAATATCTTTAAAGTGCGAGATCACAGGAACATCTTACCGCTCCGACAACCTCGTTTATAACTTTAAAAGCATTAAGCCCCTTCGTTTTATAAGCATGCAATTTCAAGATCGTTTTAAAAGCCTTCTAAAACGTTTTTACCTATCCCACTGCCTTTTTCCTGCGCAGCATGGGCCATCTTAAGTGATTCGACACTAATTTTCCCAAATTTGTTCTTAACAGTCGAAACAATTGTGCCACTATCAATTAAGGTTGAGATGCGATTCAAAAGTTCATTCTGTTTTTCGATATCAGTTGTTTTGAACATCGAACGAGCGAACATAAACTCCCAACTAAAAGTTAGCGACTTTAATTTTCCGGCTTTCATATCTAACGATTCCGGGTCATCAATAAAAACGGCGTGGCCTCTTGGTTTTATCAATTCGATTATTGCTGATAAATTATTTTCAGTCCCTGAAAGCGACGCAACAAATTTAGGTTCAATGGCAAGATCTTTCATTTGATCCACAAGCGATTTATGGTGGTTAATCACATGATCTGCACCCATTTGCTTAACCCACTCGATTGTTTCCGGGCGTGAGGCTGTTGCGATAACTGTTAGGCCAGTAAGCTTTTTAGCCAACTGAATCAAGATTGATCCTACCCCACCCGCAGCACCAATAATTAAAAGACTCTCTCCATCCCCCTCGCCTTCTTTAATACCAATCGTATCAAATAGAAGCTCCCATGCTGTAATCGAAGTTAAAGGAAAAGCGGCGGCCTCTGCAAAACTAAGGCTTTTAGGCTTTAATCCTACGATGCGTTCATCCACCAGATGCATTTCAGAATTCGTGCCAGGACGTGTAATGTCACCCGCATAGAAAACTTCATCTCCAATTTTGTATTTTTCTACTTCACTGCCGATTTCCCTAACAACCCCAGCCGCATCATAACCAATAATCTTAGCTCCACCATCTGGATTACTACTTGCTCGAACTTTAACATCTACGGGATTGACAGAAACTCCCTGAACTTCGACTAACAAATCCCTAACTCCTAAAGTTGGAATTTCGGTTTCAAATTCAATTAGTGAATCGTCGTTTGAAATTGGTCCTGCTTGCCTATAACCTATCGCTCTCATTTTAATTCCCTTTTTGGTATCGACCCTGCGTTGGCCGATAATTCGCGGTGCTTATCCCGTCGGAATAAGTCGTACCTGTTTATATTTTAAATCTTACGGAAGTATGGAAAAGCTCATTGCTTGATTTCCTTATCAACCTAGACGATACTAACAGTATATACGAACAGCACAAGTACCCAAAAAACAGGACTATAGGCACATAATGGATACCAGCACTACAAGAATGCCGAGACACGGCAGCTATAGCAAACCGGCCTGCCCGGTCGAAGCGACTTTGGAATTAATTGGAGGAAAGTGGAAAGGAATAATTCTATACCACCTACTTGAAGGGACTTTCCGTTTTAGCGAATTAAAAAGAAAAGTCGGTTGCGTCACCCAAAGAATGCTCACAAAACAACTTCGAGATTTGGAAGACTGTGGACTAGTTAAAAGGACTGTATACGCGGAAGTTCCTCCAAAAGTTGAATACGAGCTTACACAAGTGGGAAAAAGTTTACAGCCAATTTTAATACTATTGAAGGAATGGGGCGAAAGCTACGCAATGGAATTAATAAGTACTCGCACAATTAGCAGCGACGACGATACAACCAAGTAAAAATTTGTATTAACATAGTTCTATAGGCTTCATTTTCTTTAATTCTACAAACGGCCTTCACTAACATTCATAAGAGATACCTATGACCGCAGAATCTTCCCTTCTCCCAACCGTAATTTTACTTGCCTCTGGCATAATAGGTCTAGTCGCTTCAAGTGTTTTGCGAACGAGTCCCATTATTGGTTTTTTTGTGATCGGAGCTTTAATCGGTCCCCAATGTTTTGGACTAATAGAGGATGGTTCACATAGCATCTATTTCTTAGGTGAAATCGGTGTCAGTTTTCTTCTGTTCGATGTCGGATTGCACCTTTCCCTGACTCAATTAAAAAACACATGGAAAAAATTTATTGGGATTGGGGTTCTACAAACTTCGTTTAGTAGTGCAATCCTTTTTTTGATCATGTATTTTTTCGGTCTCGACCCGAAATCTGCACTCGCGTTAAGTCTAATACTTTCTTTATCATCAACAGCTCTAGTACTTAAGCTTTTATCTGACAACAAGGACAGTGGATCTCCCGTGGGCTCTCGAGCTACGGAGGTTTTAGTTTTTCAAGATATTGTGGCGATTCTATTGATGGTAATTTTTGCAGCGGATCATTCTCAAGGGTTTTCTTTTTCAACCCTTTTAGAACCTTTAGTAAAAATGATTCTCTTCGGTACCGCAATTATCCTATTAGGTAAATATGCGCTTAAGCCGACGTTTAAACTTTTAATCGCGGTTAAAAACGACGAAATCTTTACGGCTTCGGCTCTATTAATAGTATTTCTTTCGTCTTTTATTACCGAGCAATTGGGACTCTCGCTCGCCCTCGGTGCGTTTCTTGGAGGATTAGCGCTATCTGAAAGTTCTTACGCCTATCTTATTAGAGGAGAAGTCGCACCGTTTAGATCCCTTTTACTTTCACTATTCTTTCTCTCAGTCGGTATTAATTTCGATCTAGCTAGCACTTGGGCCAACGGACCAATCCTCCTAACCATCCTATTTGCATTTATCTCTGCAAAAATTGTAGGTAACTATTTGGCATTTCGAGTACTAGGAATTGAAGTCGCAAATGCGTCACTACTAGCGTCCCTGCTTGCCCAGGGCAGTGAATTTGCTTTCGTACTATTAACCACCGCTGCGGCCTCTGGCCTTATTTCAATATCACTGGCAACTTACGTTTCGACCTTAGTTGGACTAAGCCTTGTCGTTTCCCCATTCTTTGCAATGATCGGGTGCAAGTTTTCACGTTCGGTCTGCAAAGTAAGGTCAGAAGAAGACCCAGCAAGTGTTAGCGAAAAAGAAGTTATCATTGTGCGGATCGATGATTTCGGTAAGCAACTAG
>CAYYIQ010000261.1:0-4197 GCA_964472005.1 uncultured Bdellovibrionales bacterium
TTCCTTTGCTTTGTTATAGAGTATTCCGAATAGAAACGTGCTGACTTGTGATCGACCTTCGAAGTTTTTTCCAGTTGCGAAAAATGTGCCCCAGACTGATTGCACTAAATCTTTTGCATCATCGATTGGAAATCCCAGACTTAAAGCACCCTTTAATAGAGATGCTGTATACTGTTTTACTAATTCTTCGGCTTCAAATGAGCTGCCCTCGCGGATGACTTCAGCTTCATTCAGATTTGATCTTTTGCTATTATTTTCGCTGTCCATGTCAAAGCAATAGCGCAATTAGGAAGGCTACGGAAGAATCTTTTAGGATTGCGCAACCACGAACTAATCATAATTATTAGTAAACCTTGTTGAAAAACATACCTTTTGTTTTGCTTGATGTAATAAACTGCGAACTACTTACACAAACAGACAGTCGCGCCCCATAGGCAAATTTAGAAATTTAACCACAGAGCAACCAGAGCAACCAGAGGATTTCATACAGAAATTGACACTTCTAGATGACTGACTGAAATAAAAGTGCCGATTAGAGCAATTTATAGTTCCACTCTTGGTTTAAATATCTCTGGTTGCTCTGTGGTTAAATTTCTTAACTTGATGGCGGTGTGCCGCTACCGAGTACGTGACAAGTGGCGTTTTCTTACAAATTTAAATTTTTTCATTAATCTAAGATAGGAAAAACGATGATAAACCATAACAAATTTAACACATTAAAAACTTCAACAATCCTTCAACTGCTTCTTGTCGCCCCCATCTTCACGACAAAACTTTTAGCAGAGCCTACGATTGTGGAAAATTTTAAAGATTTGGATAACTGGGAAGAGCTTTACTTCGACAAGATTCCCAATCATTCCAAATACGAAGTCACAAGTGAGAATGAAAATTCCGCGCTTTCACTTAAAAGTGAAGGATCAGCGTCTGGTCTTATCTACAAGAAAGAATTTGATCCTTACAAAAGTCCATTTATGAACTGGACTTGGAAAGTAGATAAAGGGATCGAGAAAGTTGATCCGCAAACAAAAGGCGGAGATGATTATCCGATCCGAGTTTATGTTTTTTTTGAGTATGATCCAGAAAATGCTTCATTCCTTGATCGTGCAAAATATGGTGCGATCAAAGCATTAAAAGGTAAGTACCCTCCGGATTCAAGTTTGAATTATGTTTGGACTACAAATGACGTTGCGGAAAAACATTTTCCTAGTCCATATACAGAACGTTCTCAGATGATTGTTCTTAAAGACAAATCTGCAACTATCGGTGAATGGTTTTCTGAGAATGTTAATATACTTGAAGACTACCGGAGAGTATTTGGAAAAGAACCTCCTGCTGTTGCCTCATTAGCGATTATGGCGGATTCCGATAACACCGGTCAAAGCACTAGTGCTGGGCTTAAGAACATTTCCGTGTCTACGGAACAGCCCGAAATTAAAGAATAATTCTCGTTACAATTTTAAAATTGTAAGATTTTTCAATATTACCCCACTAATAAGCACAGTCTCGATTTCGCTAAAACAAAATTAAGGATTCCTAATGAAACGACTATCTATCTTAATAATTGCCGCACTAATTTTTGGGGTCTATTATTTTGATCTAACTAATTACCTTAGCCTTGATTATCTAAAGAACGAACAAGCACAGTTACAGGCATTGATCGAGAATAATTTTTTGGCTGCGGCTGTTCTTTTCTTTATCATTTACATTTTGGTTACCGCTCTTTCTATTCCGGGCGCGGCGATCCTGACACTTGCTGGTGGTGCACTATTTGGTTTGTGGACTGGTGTCTTAATTGTTTCTTTCGCGAGCACAATTGGAGCGACAATTGCTTTTCTTGCTTCAAGATACTTACTTCAAGATTATGTTCAGAAAAAATTCTCGTCCAAACTTGATGCAATCAATCGTGGTGTCGAAAAAGAAGGTGGTTTTTATCTTTTTTCTCTTAGGTTAATTCCGGTATTTCCTTTTTTTGCGATAAACCTTCTCTTTGGCTTAACTAAGATAAAGGTGTCTACTTTCTTTATTGCAAGCCAGATCGGAATGCTCGCTGGTACCTTCGCCTACGTGAATGCGGGAACACAACTGAGTAAGATTGAATCTGCTTCGGGAATACTGTCTTTTAATATCATTATTTCCTTCATTATCCTTGGTCTTTTGCCGCTAATTGCGAAAAAAGTGGTTGAATTTATGCGAGGAAGAAAGAAACTCAAACATTTCAAACGACCTGCTTCTTTTGACTACAATCTTGTTGTAATCGGGGCTGGCTCTGCGGGTCTTGTGTCGTCTTATATTGCGAGTGCGGTAAAAGCCAAAGTTGCATTGATCGAGAAAGATAAGATGGGCGGCGATTGTTTAAATACGGGATGCGTGCCTAGCAAGGCCTTAATTAAATCTGCTAAGGTTTTATCACTTGCTAAGAGAGCTAAAGAATTTGGTTTTGATAGTGCTGAAATTAAGTTTGACTTTGCGACAGTGATGGACAGAGTTCACTCCGTAATTAAAAAGATAGAGCCGCACGATTCGGTTGAACGCTATTCCAAATTAGGTGTCGAATGCATTAAGGGGGACGCGCAGATTGTTTCACCTTACCTCGTGAAAGTTGGAGATAGAACGTTAACAACTCGTGCGATTATTATTGCTTCTGGGGCGGCGCCGTTTGTTCCACCTATTTCAGGTCTCGATAAGATCGATTATTTAACTAGCGATACGGTTTGGTCAATCCGGGAACTTCCGAAAAAGCTTCTTGTGGTTGGCGGTGGACCAATTGGAGTCGAGCTTGCACAGACGTTCTCGAGACTTGGTTCAAAGGTCACATTAGTTCAACGTGGAGAACGAATTCTACCAAAAGAAGACCCTGAGGTTTCTCAAATTATTACTGAAAAATTTCGTGAAGAAGGCATCACTGTGCTCTGCAATCATGAGGCTAGTGAATTTATTAAAAATGAGGCTGGATCTGCGCTTATTGCTAAGACAGAAGGCGGGAATGAAACAATTCCATTTGATCGAGTCCTCTTGTCTCTCGGGAGAAAGGCACGGGTAACGGGTTTTGGCCTTGAAGAGTTGGGAATCGAGGTCGAGAAAAACGGAACTGTTTCTCATGATTCGTTTCTGACAACGACTGTTCCGAACATATACGTTTGTGGAGATGTCGCCGGGCCTTTTCAGTTTACTCACACTGCGGCCCATCAGGCGTGGTTTGCCTCACTTAATGCGCTGCTTTCACCTTTTTGGAAATTTCGCACCGACTATAGCGTTATTCCATGGTGCACTTTTTCAGATCCGGAAGTTGCACGGGTAGGTTTAAGTGAAACGGAAGCGAAAGATCAGGGAATTGCCTATCGTGTAACGACTTATGATCTTAGCGACCTTGACCGCGCAATCGCGGATGGCAGTGATCGCGGATTCATCAAAGTGCTTACTCCAGAGAAAGGTGACAAGATTCTTGGGGCGACGATTGTTGGTGAACATGCGGGGGATTTATTGATAGAATTTGTCTCTGCGATGAAACACGGTCTTGGCTTAAATAAAATACTAGGCACGATCCATATTTACCCGACTCTTGCAGAGGCAAATAAATACACTGCTGGAGAATGGAAGCGTGCAACGGCGTCTGCGAGTGCTTTAAAGTTAGCTGAAAAATTTCTCAAGTGGCAGAGAAAATAGACCAATGATATTTGTTTATCTAGTTGATAGCCTAGTTTATTACTTCGCCCATCTCGTTTCTATTGGTTGGGTCTTATTTAAGGTATAATAATGAACAATTTCCACTTTGAGAGCACAGTAGAAAAACATGGTCTAGATTTATCTCGGCAAAAACTAACTACCGTCCAGATAAATGTTGGTAAACTTTGCAATCAAGCCTGTCTTCATTGTCATGTTGAAGCTGGTCCAAAACGCACCGAGATAATGAAAGAGGATGTTGCGCTGCGAATTATTGAACTTCTTAGAAATTCATCAGGGATTGAGACTTTTGATATTACTGGTGGTGCTCCGGAACTTTGTCCAAGTTTTCGACTCTTAGCAAAAACGGCGCATGAAATGGGATTGCATGTAATTGATCGTTGTAACCTAACGGTCTTCTATGAAGATGGTCAGCGTGATCTGCCACAATTCTTACACGACAATTCTATTCATATTATCGCGTCCCTTCCCTGTTATACGAAAGACAATGTTGAGAAACAAAGGGGCGGTGGCGTT
>CAYYIQ010000262.1:0-4156 GCA_964472005.1 uncultured Bdellovibrionales bacterium
TTATATAAGAGCTCGGTTTTGTGATTAGTCTTTGATTTACTGACCCAGAATTCAACCAAGGTATTGTTCCCTCTTTCCAATATTCTAAATTATTTCTATCTGGAGTTCCGCCCGAGAATCTCCTTGAGAGCCATTTTAATGAAGTTTCTTCCCAATCTTTGGGGATTTTACCAATCCAGTCGACACCAGAATCAACCAATTCTGCAGTTGGATCAAGCCCTTTTGTTACCGCCTCGTTTATGATACTGGCGCGCTTTTCCTCTAATAGTTTTATGAGTTGTTTTTTCTTGGCAATCACTGCATCAATCGTAGCGGTCTTTTCATCTAAGTATTCTGCAATCCCTTGTTGCTCTTCAAATGAAGGTAGTACTACGGAAATTTTCTTCATTTCGTTGCTTCTGGTAGTCCAAAGATCGTCCACGATCCCTCTTCCCCAACGGTAAAATTCTTCAGAAAAAACCTGGCTGCGAATTAGATAATGGAAAAACTTTGGTGCAACCTCTTCAGCTATTGGCTTCATCACATGATAAATAAGTGAAACAGAACCATCTTGCAAAGCAATACCAGCTGCGCCTTTTCGGTCTGAGCGACCATTAATAGCAAGGTCACCTTTTTTTACCATCTTTCGCTTTGTTCCATCTTGAGACACTGCAGCAGTATCTACTCGGGGTTTTATCCCGCCATAAGTGACAGAGAGTGGCTCATAATCCTTGTCACTTACCTTCAATGTCCGAAACTCAAAAAGATGCCCAATTCTTTGAACATCCCAGTTCTTTGGAATCTCGCCTAACCACTCATCCCCGGAATTTTTGTATTCGGAATAGGTTTCAGTTGATTTCTTTTTTAACAGATCGATCATATTTATAATTTCTTTAATAGATCCAATAATTCAGTTTCAATTGTTTCAATGTCAGATTCAATCTCTGTGACTGATCGCGGTGGTATATAGGTATAAAAATACCTAGTAAAAGGAATTTCATAGCCGACCCGGCCAACTTTGCCATCTTGGACGTCAACCTTTAATTCATCGATCCATGCATCAGAAACATAGGGTTTCACCTCTTCTTCAAAATACTCATAGACATCCTTGCCCCAAGGGACGTTTTCATTATCGCGTAAGTCTGTATCAGGTTCTGGATTACCTTTTGCATCTGTGCAGATTTCTGCCTGCTCGTCTCGATCACTAATCTCTTGCCAAATTATTTTTATAATTTTTTTACTAGGTGAAAGATCGGATGCATTAAATTTTTTATTTAAATCAGCTAGAAACTCCTGGCGATCCTGCCAGACCTGCCCCCGCATTGATTCAAGCACTTTATAAATATTCTTTCTCAATTCTCGCCATTCCAGATTTTCTTTTTTTCCGGCCTCACCTTTTTTACGACTAGGGGAATCTTCTGAAAACGTACGATTACTTTTCAATCTTCCCATACTTTCATCACTAATTTCGAACCTTAGCCTTAGAGGGCGTTCGATAGTAATTTGGCGAAAAGCAAAATTGGTAGTGTCATATATTTTAACTTTATCGCTAGGTTTAAAATCTAGGTATAGCTTTGAAATTTCATCTTTGGTTTCTTTGACTGATTTTCGTTTTTGTCCTAGGCTCTTGCGGGTTTTCTGATATAAATCACGAGCATCAATTAATTGCACTTTTCCTTTACGATCTGCTGGTTTTCGGTTTGAGATAATCCAAATATAGGTACCAATCCCTGTGTTATAAAACATTTGATCCGGTAAAGCGATGATCGCTTCGACTAAATCATTTTCCATTAACCAGCGTCGAATTTCTGACTCTCCAGAACCAGCATCACCTGTAAATAAAGGCGAGCCGTTCATAATGATCGCGGTCCGTGCCCCACCCTCGTGAGCAGGCTGCATTTTTGAAATCATATGTTGCAAAAATAACAATTGTCCATCTGACACCCTCGGTGTCCCGGCACCAAATCGACCACCGTAACCACGTTTAGCTTCTTTGTCTACGACTGAACGGTCTTTTTTCCAATCTACTCCATATGGAGGGTTAGCAATGGTGTACGAAAACGTTTGTCCAAAAAACTGATCATTTGATAACGTACTGGCTTTAGAATGGTCTTTTTCACCACCCTTAATATTGTCGGGATCCTCGCCCCGGATTAACATATCCGATTTACAAATAGCATATGTTACTGGGTTTAGCTCTTGCCCAAACAAATAAACATCAGTTTTTGGATTAATTTCATTCAAAATATAATCTTTAGAGATAGTCAGCATCCCCCCCGTTCCGCAACAGCCATCGTAAATAGTAACAATTTTGTGGGCAGATTGATTAAATTTATCTTTATCTGGTGACAGCATCAATTCTGCCATTAGACTCACCACGTCCCGTGGCGTGTAATGTTCTCCGGCAGTCTCGTTTGACATCTCTGAAAAGCGACGAAGTAGCTCTTCAAAAATTGAGCCCATTGCGTGGTTATCTACTTTATCTGGATGCAAGTTAACCTTATTTAACTCTTCCAAAATTAAATACAATAGATTTCCCCCTTCGAGGCGTTCCAAATGTTTGCTAAAGTCAAATTTATCAAATACGTCGCGTATGTTCGGACTAAATCCGTTTAAGTATGATTTGAAATTAACAGCAATTTGACTTGGATTTTCCGTCAACTTTTTAAAATCATAGGGCGAGGTGTTGTAAAACTCGACCTTGCTTACACTCTTTAAGATAGGGTCGACATCAACCTTGCCAGATATATCATTAAAACGATCAAGTACTTTATCTTTGGTGGGTCCAAGTATTGAATCAAGACGTTTTAAGACTAAAAGAGGCAAGATTACATCAGCATACTCATGCTGTTTCCAACTGCCACGTAAAACCTCAGCAATGTTCCATATTAAATTAACTTGTGTATTGTGATTGTTCATATTTATTTTGTGAAGAGATTAATGTATTCATGTAACTTAAATATCCGATTGCGATTGAAGCCCGTCGTTTCCTTGAAAAGCCCTATTTCTTGAAACTCCTCTGCAAACTTATTTGCCGTCGGAGTTGTCACACCAAGAATCGTCTCGATATCCTTTACTGTGACAACCGGTTTGGAAAAAAGTTGCAAAAGAAGTTTCTTGGCCGCTTTTTGACGCTTAAGACCAATGCCTCCCTCGATAAGGTTTTCATATTTTTTTCTTAGATCAATGATTGATTGAAGTGTTTCTTTACCATCTTTAGCCGTAGTAGCGATACCTTTCAAGAAAAACTTTACCCATCCTTCTAGGTCTCCATGTGTGCTAACTCGTAATAGAGAATCATAATATGATTGGCGATTGTCAATAAAGAATTTTGAAAGGTACAGAGCTGGCTTGGTTAGGAAGCCAGCTTCTATCAATTGCAGGATTATTAGTAAGCGTCCGGTCCGCCCGTTACCATCTTCGAATGGGTGGATGGTCTCGAATTGATAATGAGAAATAGCTACCCTTATTAGCTCGGGAATTTGCTTCTCTTTATCATGCCAGTATTTTTCTAAATCTTTCATATGATCAGGGATAGATTGGTGGATTGGAGGCACGAAAGTTGCATCTTGGGGTGAGCTACCACCAATCCAGTTTTGCTTGTTACGAAACTCGCCGGGTCGCTTGTTATGTCCACGAACACCGTCAAGAAGAATTTTGTGTACAGATTTTATCAAACGTACGATTAACGGTTTAGTACTAAGTTCTTCGATAGCCCAGTGCAGGGCGCGAATATAATTTTGAACCTCTTCCCAGTCGTCTCTCTTCTCTGGATCAAGGTCTTCTCTATCCATAGCTGCCTCAGTAACTGATGTGTGAATTCCTTCAATTTCGCTAGAAGTAGCCGCTTCACGCCTGACATGCATTTGAATAAAAAAGTCTATATCTGGAACTAAATTAGAGTAGGCACCTAGCTCACCCAAATATAGGTTGGCTTCTTCTAGGAGTACTGGTATTTGCGGGTCATTTATTAGCAATTCCTGATCTGAAAGTAGCGCAGGTACAAATGCCTTGTATTTTTGAGCCGGAACTTTGGCGTAATGTCCAGAATTGAATTTCATAATTAGATTTTAATCCTTTACTAGAACATTGTCAAATTAAAAGTTAATGACTTAAGTTTAATTATAAAAATCTATAGTTAAATCAATTTAAGAACTTTAAGACTAATCCACCCATC
>CAYYIQ010000263.1:0-4137 GCA_964472005.1 uncultured Bdellovibrionales bacterium
CAAGATCGGAGCTACCGTCTGAAATTTCTAAGTGAGGTAACAGTAGTAGGGAGTACAGGCTGGTAGAGATAAAAAGCCCTAAGGTGACTTGAGTCACGGTATCATTCATGAAGACTCTGAGTAGTCTGGGCCCAAATTGCGCGGATGTGAGCGAAAGCACGACAATTATTACTGAAAAAACAGTTCCGGTAATAGAGAGCATGCTCGTACCTATCACTGGAAGAACAGTTCTTAAAGTCGTGGTCGGTAGATAAAGAGCTTGTGGCAGATTGATCGCATTGGTGATGATCTGACGATCAATATAGGGAAACAAAAAAGATGAAAGCAATGCGACTGCACAGAAAAGAAAAGGAATGAACCAATAATTTCCTCTAAGTATGTCCCAATAATGAAATAACTTTTCTTGCATCTGATTTAGTCCAGGTTAGGTCTATAGCTGAAAAGTGCTATAAGTTGGCGGATTTACATAAAATTGATGGAACTTATATAGTATTTGATATCAATTCGTTTATCAAATACATAATAGTGAGCATAAACTGTTTTAAGATAGTACGGTCATCTGTCTTCAAAATGATCAGTGGTGGACAGAAGTTCAAACCAAATGCTGAGCAGCTCTTTCTTAGTTTAATTGGGTAGTTTCATCTTCGAGTGCGTATGAATGTCCGGGTAGGAGATTCATACGTAGACGAGGGTTGTCACGTAGTGGTTTTTCTTAAGAAGGATTTGATGATTATGAACGATTGGATGAGCCGTGGCCAAGAGCTGTTGAAGGGTGCTGGACGAAATGCCCAAATGGCAAAATTGTCTCAAGGGGCCGTTCGCTTTTATAGCAGTGCGCAAGTTGATGCGGAAGAAAACTTCCGTCTTCTGTTACCTCTTTTGGTGTCCGACGAAGGGTGCCAAATTCGTATAGCAAAACCAAAGTGCTCACTTTGGTGCGTGGAGATTTCTCCAACAACGCTACCTCCGTACTTTGACGCGTCGATTTCTTGTCGTTCGAATACGGTGAAGCAAGCAGTCGGCGTGGATGGATGGGAATTTATCGATCCGTTCAGGTGTGACCTGACAACAGTCGTGTTCTTAGGCGACCAAATAAAAGCAATCGAAAGTGCAAGAAGATTGCTTCGTTTCATGCCAGAGTTTTGTCGCTTTTCGTTGGTTGAGTGCGAAAGCGAAATGTATCGAAACCGCGGAAGCTATGCTTTGCTTGGGAAATCGATCGTAGAGTAAGTCGTATAAAGCGATTTATTTAGAGGTTAGATACGTGGCGACTTGCCCTCGTCACGTATTTCAATTTTACTAAACTCAATTAGACATTTAAATTTAATCCGTAAGGCGTTCAATTAAAAACATTTCCAGTAGGAAGAAGTTTTAATTCTTCCTACTGGATTAAATCACTTAAAAAATCTGACTGTTTTGGGTAAGGTCTCGCTTATCGAGTTGGGAAGAGTGCATTTGCGGCCTTCCATGCAACGGGCAGAATCGTATTGCGTTTGATGCCTGCAACATGAACAATCCTATCAAGTGTTCCATCACAGATATGCTCGGGGAGAAAGACGTTTTTCGTTTTGATATTCGCAACGGTTTCTTCGGGAAGCATCCTGACGATGCCATTGTCGCTTTGGTCGATAAACTGTGAGAATGGTGCGACATGCGTAGTACCATCTGGGCGACAATATACTACAGATTCCTCCTCGTTTTTTGCCAACAACTCAAGAGCTTTCCTTGTGCAAGTTAAAGCTAACTTTTGGTCATTGGGATTAGGGTTCTGACCGCGAGCTGAGGCATCCATCGTTACCCAAGTCACTTTTTGCCCTTTACCAAATTGTTGAAGATAGTCTTGAAGATGCTCGGCAACTCGATCACCGATTTGAGCTTCTGCAAGATTTGGATTTCCGTCAAGTAGGGAGACCTTATTGCCAAATGTTCCCGGTAGGAATATGTCAACGATGTTTTCTGCTAAAACGACGCTATGTTCAAAAGGGACGTTTGACCGATGATCGGCTTGTTTCATTAGATGCGACATTAAAATTATCGCAGCTAAATCATAAAATCCAAGTTGATAAAATGGACCTGGCTTACTTTCCTCCCATGAAAGTGCAAACATTTCTTTCACTAACAATAAGTCAGCACTTCCTCGAGAAGCTATTTCATAGGCAAGACGTCCACTATGGCGACCCATTGAGGTGTATCCATAATAGCGCTCAAGCGACGATGAATTATGTTTTAATCCGTTAAACACATTGGTCGCAAATTCTGCGCAGGTATCAAAGCCTAGGGTTTGAGCTTGCTCGGAATAGGGCAATAACGGATCCAAATTAACATCGTTATCGATCGTCTTAGGGATAATCGCCTGGAAAAGTTGGTGTTTATACTGTTTGGCGTAACCTTGGATCTTAGTTGCGTTTAAAATACTATCGTCTCCTCCTGGACTTAGCAGGTAGTTGACGCCAAAATGTCGCAAACCTTCGATAATACATCGATAGCTTTCTTCCGATTTTGGAAGTCCAGGTTTCAAGTTGCCGAGAACACATCCTCCGCGTTTATCTAAGTCGGCTAACACCTCATCCGAAAATGGAAGGATCTGAGCATCGTCATAGTTACCGCTTTGCATGGGTTTGAACCCATCACGAAACAGGACAATGCGATCGAACCCGAAAGCTTTGTATGACTTCAACGCGTATTTTACTACAGCGTTGATCCCAGGAGCAACTCCACCGGTAGCACGAATTCCTAATGTTTTGTTCATTTCCATACTCTTTTATACTTCTAAAAACCATATTTGAACGCCTTTCGGCACGCTCCTTTGTTGGTCAAGCTAATATAACAAAAAATGAGAGTGCAGAAAGGTCGGATATCTACTCGAGAGAATCTAAAGATGAAAAAGGGCAGATTAAGTTTTAACAGTAAGTAAAGGAATTGGACCTGTTAATTCGATCAGCAATGGGGCCTTTAGTTTGCTACAAACTCAGATAAAATAGTTGAATGACTGGTCTTTAAGTAGGCTAGGTAAACAACAATCTTTCAAAAATAGAAATCTGTATTTAAGATATACCTGTTACTAAAAAAATCAAGATTAATGGTCGAAATGTTTCAAGTCTCAATGAGGGGTAACTCGGCAGGCCTCTGGCTCTATTCGGTGCGGATCCTAAGAGAACATGATAAAACTATTTCAACTGGCCTTGGAGTGGTTGTTGTACCCGGGCGCCCAAGTTGCCCCGGCGTCCAAGCATCGGTAGGTGAGTTCCAGTGTTATTCGTGGAGTTTAATATCGGTCTAAGATCTCAAAGGACACGAAAGTTGCCCGAGAATCGCCAGTTTTTTTGCTCCAGTAACGCTTGGCACATTTCCGGGACGACCAGCCAAAAACTCATTTGCGAGAACTGCAAAAGCCATAGCTTCTTTCGCATTTGAAAATGTGGAATTGGATTCTGAAAGCGATTCAATTTTTATAGTTTTTGGAAGCTTCTCTTTAATACTGCTAATCAAAGTTGGATTTTTTGATCCCCCTCCTGTGAAAATAATTTTTTTAAGATCAGGACACCTTTTTAAGACAATGTCTTTGTAGGCATTTGCTATTGAGGTGCTTGAGAATTCTAAAGCAGTACGAATGTAATCTTCGGGACTGTGATTTGGAAATTTTAGAGATAACTCATCGCAATATGATGGACCAAATTCTTGATAACCTGCTGCTTTCGGCGGCTCTTTCGCAAGATAGGGGTTCGTCATCATTTCGTCGAGCATTTGGGAAATAATACTACCGTTTTTGGACATCTCGCCATTTACATCAAATTTTTTCTGATTCCGAGTAGTTTTTTTTACGACATAGTCAATTGGCATATTCGCGGGCCCGGTGTCAAAAGCAATCATGTTGCTAGGGTCTTTCGTAATCAAGGTTAAGTTTGAGATACTGCCAAGATTGTTCACTGCAAGAGGAAGCGTTGCGTCTTTGAAGAGTAAATAGTCAACATAGGGTACGAGTGGAGCGCCTTGACCTCCAACAGCAATGTCTGCTTCTCTAAAATTGGTGACTGTAAATATTCCCGTTGAGTTTGCGATAACACTCCCTGAAACAATTTGTAAAGTTGACGGGTGTCGGGTATCCAAAGTTTGATGGAAAATAGTTTGTCCATGTGA
>CAYYIQ010000264.1:0-4126 GCA_964472005.1 uncultured Bdellovibrionales bacterium
GATGAGTGTGGCGCTAACCACTTTGTTGCTGAGGGGCGGTACAAAATTAATATCCATAGCCTTAAGTTAGAATAGCTGGTTCGGCTTGTACTATTTGCTTCAAAATACCGACATTGTCAGCGTGACCTGTCATAGAAGCTGTAATTTTTGCGCGAATAGGTCTCCCCAAAAGTGACAAATCGCCAATTAGATCTAATATTTTATGCCTCGAAAGTTCATCTACAAAACGTAAGTCTGTATTAACTACGCCATCATTGCCAATCAAGATAAAATTGTTTAAACGGCCACCTGCCGCTAGTCCCATCCGTTGCATATGTTCAATATCCTTCATGAAACCAAATGTCCTAGCCGGAGCAATTTCCTCTTTGAAAGAGTTCGGTCCAGTATATCGGAATTCGTAGTTTTGCTCACCAACCGGATTAGGGTAGTTTAGGTGATAAGAGAAAATAAACTCTTCTGAAGGTTCTATTGTTAAGATTTCATTTGATGTAGAATTTTCAGGTACATAAGTAATTTTAGAATCAGGTACATACTCATACCACTCACCACCTTGCTCTTTGATACCAACATTCTCTAATGCTTCACAAAAAGCATTGGCGGAACCATCGAAAATTGGAACTTCCCCATTGCATTTAATTAAAAGGTTTGAAATGCGATACGCACTCAAGGTCGCCATTAGATGCTCGATCGTGGAAGCACTAACTTGCTCAGACATTAAAGTTGTTGCAAGAGCAGTTGATTGTACATTACTCGCGAATGCTGGCACTGAACTTTCTGAACCAAGATGCGCAAAATGGATACCACTATTGAGTGGTAATGGTTCAAGAACTAACCCACTTTTTATTCCACTATGCAAACATTGCCCATAAAGTACGATACTAGTGTTTATAGTTCTTTGCCCTAAGTTAGCACCTGCCTTAAATTTTCCTAATAAACTTGGATGTTTTGATAGGACTTGTAAAACTTCTGTTTTTTCGATTGTACTTTGAACAAAAGCCGGATCTGAGAAATCTCGTGAGTCCTTTCCTTTTACATCCAGGAATCGTTGATATCCTTTTTTTACAGTTGCGGTTACCGACTTTATTGCAAATGGCTTTTCAAGAAAATCAAAAGCACCTGCTTTCATTGCTTCTAGCGCGTTTGTAATGGTTGCATGCCCAGAGATCATGACAATTTGAGTTTCTGGCGCGTACTGTAAGATATCACGTAGAGTTTCGATTCCGTCTTTCACCGGCATCCACATATCTAAGAAAACCAAGAATGGCTTTTCTGATTTAAGTAAGGCGATTCCCTCATCTCCACTTAGAGCTGTCGACACCTTGAATCCATCATCTTCTAAAACGCCCCTTAATGTATCAACAATTGATTTTTCATCATCGATAATTAAAATTGGAGGAAGATCACTATATATACTCGTGATAGTATTTTGATCATCTACTGGATTCTTCATTTCAGCTAATGCTGCCATATCCGCCCTACTATTTATCTACTAATTACAAATTCATTCCACACGCCTTCACAAGGCTTCTATCAGTAATAATGGTTTGGTTGCGTTCAGGGCCCACCGAGAATCCACAGACTGGAATTTCCAAGAGCGTAGTTAGACGTTCTAGGAAGTTCTTTACGTTTAGTGGAAGATCATCGTAACTTTTAACGCCAGTGATATCCTCTTCCCAACCATCAAGTTCCTCAAATTTCACTTCGACTTGTTCTAATTCCGAAGCACTTACTGGAAGATCTTCAATTGGCTTAGAATTAATAAAATATTCTGTCGCAATTTTTACTTTTTTAAATCCGGAAAGCACATCAAGTTTCGTTACCAACAATGACTCTATACCACTGATTCGAATCGCTTTTTTCAAAGCTACAACATCTATCCAACCGCATCTTCTTGGACGACCTGTTACGGTACCAAACTCTTTTCCAACTTCACGCATGCGATCACCATCCGCAGTAGGATCTTCAGATGGAAAAGGACCTGCACCAACTCTCGTCGCATAAGCTTTCGTTATACCTACGATATAATCGATATTCTTAGGGCTAAAACCAGAACTAGCACACGCATAACCTGCAACTAAGCATGAGGAAGTTACATAAGGATATGTTCCATGATGAATATCCAACAAGCTACCTTGAGCACCTTCAAAACAAATTAAAGAATTTCTTTTTCTTGCGTTTGCCAACTCTAAACTGACATTAGTGATTAAAGGTCTAATTAATTTAGCCTGATCAATTAATTTTTCTAGAATTTCTTCGGCATCAAATTGAAGATCCGATTCTAAAACATGTTTTAGATATTTATTTTTTATAGCTACGTTTGCGGTAACGAGAGATTTCAATCGTTCTTCATCCAACAAATCATAAACACGTATTCCATTCCTAGAGACCATGTCTTCGTAGGTTGGCCCAATACCTTTGCCAGTAGTGCCAATTTGTCGGCCATATCTTTCTCTCAATTTTTCTTGCTCGAGATCTACCGCTCTATGGTAAGGTAAAATTAATGATATTTCTGCTGCGATACCCAATCTTTTTGGAGAAATCTCGATACCACTTGCGACCAAGTCCGAAACTTCACCTGCAAATACTTCTGGATCTAGGACAACACCCGGGGCCAATAAACATCTTGTATTTGAACGGAGAATACCTGAAGGAATAATTCTTAACGCAGTCTTCTTGCCATCAACAATTACCGTATGCCCAGCGTTATTACCTCCCTGAAAGCGAACAACTAATTCAGCTGATTCAGTAAGATAATCAACAACCTTACCTTTTCCTTCATCTCCCCACTGTGCACCTAAAATTACCAGACTTGGCATAAATCCTTCCTCTATTTTGCAGTTACTCGATTAGCATCTAACTCATCTTGACTATATTCTTCTGTAACTTTCGTATTAATTTCTACGTATTCTTTCCATTTTTCTGGAACACTATCATCTTCGTAAATAGCTTCCACGGGACATTCTGGTTCACAGGCACCACAATGGATACACTCATCAGGATGTATTACCAACATGCCAGTGTCACCCTCGTTAGCAGCATCTTTTCCTGCTTTGGTATTTAGTTCCTTATTTTCGTAATTATAAAAACAATCAACCGGACAGACTTCTACGCAAGATCTATCTTTAGTACCGATGCATGGTTCTGTTACAATATAAGCCATAGTGTGTTCACCCTAAAATATATAAAAATTAACTCATTCAAAAAGACACAAAAAACTAAAATAATTCGCATCCCAAAAAAAATTATACACCGCTCTCGGATTATGAGAACTCGGACCACTTACCTAAGTAAGTCGACCAAATGGGCAACCTACATCTCAAGATGTTTAAAGCATATAAGACATACGTGCCTTAATCGTGGTAGCGAGCTTCGTCATTGTGATTACCAAGTGGCAATACTCAAAGTAACCCCAGAACGACTAGAGAAAATCGTAACAATAATTAAAAGGGTAATTTAACTTAAGACGGCCTTAGTCTGCAGACCTAAATCACTCCGACAAATTCCTCTAAATAAGTGCATGAAATATACCACTAAAAAGTAAAATTCAAGTTTTTACACGTATTTATTGATTAAACAAAATGATGCCTAGAAGTTATCAATGGAAAGTAATGACTTCAAGTAACTACTGTCTAGATTAGAATGATGCCGTGTATGAACTGAGACAAGAGAGGAAGTCTCCTTCTCATACCAGCAGATGGATAATTAAGTGAAAGATATTATTGAGATCATCTAAAGATAACAGAGACCTAGTAGATATAAATCCTGTATCAGAATGAACATTGCAGATCCAAAAGTATTTAGGCCCGAGCCGGATTCGAACCGGCGCATAAAGGTTTTGCAGACCTCTGCCTTACCACTTGGCTACCGGGCCCTAACTTAACTGTTGTAAACTCGTCTATCCGCAATAATACTGATCATAGATAGCGAATCAAATCGCGTGCTGTTAGAGCCTTGAGGAAGTAAAAGGTCAAGAAATTCAAAATTAATATTTCAATGAAAATCCCATAATTACAGACAGTTGTTCTTCTTAAGCTAAACTAGATTAGACTTCGTGCTAAAAGAATTCAAATTAGTACATTAAACTGTTTTAATAAGTTTCTAACTACCCGAGGATTCAAAGACCATT
>CAYYIQ010000265.1:0-4121 GCA_964472005.1 uncultured Bdellovibrionales bacterium
CGATAAAAAATGGCCCGATTTCGATAGAGCATTTTACCATCGCGCCCCTAGCGCGCAATGTTCTATAATTAATTGGAACATAGATTGTGATCACCTTTCACCCACTTATTCTGTACAGCCATGTTCAAACCCTTATGAATCAAATATTTCTGCTTCAAATTTCTGTGAGTCAGATTACTTGCGGCGTTATCGGGATGTAAAGAAAGCAATATTTTTGGGGCAAGTTGAATCAGCTTACCACCATTACGTTAAATACGGTAAGCCTGAAGGTAGAATTGCCATTCCTAATACTCCATTTGATGAAGACTATTACTTGTCTCTTTATCCAGATGTCGCAACTGCGATAAAAAAAGGATCTCTAAAGGATGGTCTTGAACATTATATTCTGTATGGACAAAAAGAAGGACGGTATTCACGTGCAGTTCAAGAAGAGAGTAAAGCTTTTAAGAGTAAGGTAGTGAATTATAGAACGCAATCTTCATCGGGCCGTTATGAAAGTTAAACAGGTGAGGACTTCTTATGACATTCAAGAATTTGGCAAGCATTTAGTCGTTAAACACAGCCTAGGTGAATACAATGATCCCTATTCTCCGGCTCTATTTTATGGATGTTATCGAGAAGAAGATATTGAGGCTATAGAAAAACATCAAAGTGTAGCTATCTTACTTTGGGGTGGCAGTGATGCAATGAGGCTTCAGGTGTTGGACCGAATTATCCAATTAAAGCGCAGTAGAATTAACCCAATTTATCATATCGCACCTTCAAGTTATATCGCAGATGATCTAGATAGAGTGGGAATTAAATATCTTCGTTATAATATATTTCCGAAAGATGAGGCTCTATTTCAGCCGACCCCTTTAGGAGATAAGGTGTACGTTTATGCTTCGCATACTAGAAGTGATCGCGTTGAATTTTACGGACTCAATTATCTCCCAGAACTCAAACGTATGTTCCCAGATGTTGAATTCATCGTGCACTACGCCTCTCCAATAACTGTCCCATTCAGTAAAATGCCTGAAATATATAACGAGTGTGCGTTGGGTCTCAGACTGGTACCTCACGATGCAGGTTCATGTACCGTTGTTGAACTTGCATTGATGGGTCGAAAGTGTGTTTGGAATGGACATTTTCCTGGCGCCATCCCCTATCGCACAATTACGGATGTTGCACAGGCGATCTATACGCAGGTGAACAGAGCTGGTGTGATCGATAGGCAACTAGCCATTCGTGCGAAAGAATCACTTTCGGATGATTCGTGGCTTTACACTGAAACCTATGAAGCATTAGATTTTCAGCCAGCGAACAACTTAGCTCAAGGAGAATTGTATGCGAAGTTGGTTTGACGAAAGTAATACTAAGCGCTTACCGTTCGAAGATGCATTTCAGCAAAAGAAAAAGAACGATATTAAAATTAGTATTGGTATTATCACGATTGGAAGAGCGGAGTTACTGGCAGAAACACTATCTATAATCATTCCCCAACTCACTCACAGAACTGAAGTCGTAATTGTTGTTGATGGACATGATCCAGAAACTATAGAATTGTTTAACTATTACCAACATCCTATGTTAAAAGTGGTAGTTCACGAGGTGAATCGTGGACGACCTTCTGCAAGAAACTCTGTCGTTCAGGCCGCTGTTGGTGAATATGTTTTATGGATAGACGACGATGATTTGCCATCGTCCGAAATAGTTTCGACGTATCTAAAATTTATCGATGATAGTCCGAAAACTGACGTGGCGTATACAGATCTAGAGGTGGTTGATCTTGGGAGCGGAGAAAGTGAAAAGAGCCTTATCCCAGAAGATGTTTCTGGCTTTAAAGGTAAATTTCTTCAGAATTTGTTATTTGGGCGGGGACTTACTTCAATCGGAGCGTTGGTCCGCAGGTCTCTTTATTTTCAAGTTGGCGGATTTGATCTTAGGTTTAAGAAGGCACAGGATGCTGAATTTTGGTTCCGGATCGCCCAAACAGCTAAATTTAAAAAAATGTCAGAAGTTTTATATTGCTATCGCAAGAATAGAGCTGGAATAACCCATCAAGGAAAAGACGACTACTCTTATGTCTCTTTTGCTATTCGCAATTGTCTACGCAGAATACCATTGGATGAAATATTTCCAGAGTTTAATTGGGAGGATTGTGGGGCAGCGCAATCTCGTGCCGTGTTGCATATTGCGACTGGATTGATGAATGTCGGTGATGTCTTCAATGGGACTCGTTTCCTCGAATGTATTCCAATCGAATATTTGACACCGCATGCGCTAAGCTTAAGTATACGTGCAGCTTTAATTCTCGGACGTTCTACACATGCTCAGGGAATTCTTAGTTCTTCGCGTCTCGTACATGCCAACTCTCGTGTTGATCTTCACCGTTCATTGCGTACGCTAATTGAAGACGCAAAAAACGCAGAAATTTTAATTATGGAATCTCAACAAGCTAAAAAACATAAAGAACTAATCCAGGGTTTAAAAAGGCACCATCAGCTTTTAGGACCATCTTTTTTTACTTCTTGCGTTTATTCAGATCGCTTTCAAAGTATAGGCGACTATTCACGCTCGCGTAAATTTTTAGAAGCTGCATATCGCTATAATCCATTGAATGAGGAACTTTTTCTTTCTATGCGAGAGAGTTCAAGGAATGCGGAAGAGAAAGAGGAAGTTTTTAAACTTCAACAACGAATGCTCGGTGAAGAACCAGATGCTCCTCTTTTTTTTCTATCTTGGGAGTCTCGACAAATGCGGCAAATATTTAATTTTAGCTATCGCCCATGCCTTGATCGACTCCCTCTAGCAGAGTAGTAATTTCTAGTTTTATCTTCTTGCGTGCAAAGATCTGAAGTTAATATTTAGTTTTCCCAGCTGACGAATCTCCTTTCACTGAATTAGCCTATCCAAAGATCCTAGACTTATTTTGGGTCACTTAAGAGTTTTTTTAGTTTGCAAACTTTGAAAAAGACCCCATTCGGAATTGGGATTTTCCCCGACACATAGCTCGAAGGCGCTGAAGGAAAAGTTGAAAACACCTCTATTTCTACAGTATTTTCCTCCTTGTTTTGTTCTGGATATCCCCGTGGATTTTTAGAGATCGAGATGAGTGGTTAAGTGCAAACATTTTAAAAACCCAAGGGCTCAATCTCCCGAGATCCTATATTGTCTGTTATTTTGGCTAGTTACCTAACGTTTAATAAAAACTCGATCTATTTCGCGGCGTTCAAATAATACTATTTTTTGTTTTTTTTAAGAGACTTAAGAGTTCTTGAGAAGCAACTCGGTTTCTTTAGTTTTATCGCTAATTAGCCGACTTTATTAAGATATCTCGTCAAAAGACTAGGAATGTCGGAGGCGAACTGGACACAGGTAGTGTCCATGGTGAAGAGCAAAATCTCTTTTCCATTTTATTAACAAGGATTGTTTAACCGAGCGCTTTGTGGCCATCACGATTATCTCAAACATTTCCGCTCTACGTGCGCAGAAAGATTTGCGAAGCTCTACTGTGGCTTTGGGCAGGACCTACGAACGACTTTCGTCAGGTTTGCGGATTAGTCGGGCAAGTGATGATGCGGCAGGACTTGCAATCGCAGAAAATCTTCGTGCGGATGCTCGTATAGCGAATGTGGCTATCCGCAATATAAATGATGGTCTCTCTCTAGTTTCAATTACCGAGGGAGCATTAAGAGAGATTTCAAATATTTTGGTTCGGATGAGTGAGCTTTCCATTCAGTCCCAAAATGGAACTATCTCTCATAAACAAATCTCACCTCTTCACGCAGAATACGTTGCGCTAGGTTCGGAAATAAATAGAATCTCACAAAACACCAAATTTAATGGTATGACCTTACTTGGATCTTCTGAAAAGATTGCAATTCAGGTTGGGGATAGTTCAGATCCTAATTCTCAAATTATTCTTAATGATTATGATTTGGATACTGAAAGTCTCGGATTGCGTCTTGATGGCCCTGGATACATGACGCCAGACGTCGTTAAAGACGCTATAAACACTGTTTCCGGAATGCAGATGTATAACGCTTCGCGGCTTGAGTTTGCAAAAAATAATGCTAGCAGCATGTCTGAAAATGTCTCTGCTGCAGCGAGTCAAATAAGAGACGTTGACGTCGCTGAAG
>CAYYIQ010000266.1:0-4089 GCA_964472005.1 uncultured Bdellovibrionales bacterium
ACAAGCCCCGGCAACCGTAAATCCCGTGCCGTCCAAAGTACCAAGAAGATCTTCTAGCACAAACGTCGCATATCTGTCCCCCTTTTTAGTATTCTTCAACTTTAAGAACGTCACGATGCCGGCGATCGAAACATTTCCAGATTCAGTTTTCTGTTTAAGTGCTGATGTATTAATTGATTTAAGTCGTGATAATTCAGATTTAAACCTCTCCAAAGGATGGCCGGATAAATAGAAACCTAGTGCCTCCCTTTCTTTTGAAAGCTTAACATTTGATGGCCACTCCGTGCGAGCCGTGTCAGGAATGCAAATTGAATCGATTGGAGTCTCTGGCTCCTGACTGTCGAAGAGTCCTATTTGACTTGACGATTTCCTTTCGTTAATTCGACTTGCCGTCTTCACTAGGCTATCAATGTTATCGAACATTTCTTTCCTTGGAATGCCAGTCCAATCGAATGCACCAGACTTAATAAACGATTCTAACGATTTTTTACCAATGCCATCTTTTTCGACTCTGGTAATAAATTCTAATATTCCAAGAAACTTCCCATTCTTTCTCTCTTCTAACACCTTCTCAACTAGCTTTTCACCAACGCCTTTAATCGCAGCAAGACCATAAACAATTTTATCTTTAACCACCGAAAATCCAATTCCTCCATTATTCACATCTGGAGGCAAAACAGAAATCCCCATCTCCTGGCACTGGTTTAGATTTTTTAAAGTTTTATCAGTGTCTGTCATTTCGAATGTCATTAAAGAGGCCATAAATTGCCTAGGATAATGCGCTTTCAAAAAAGCAGTCTGATAAGATATCATCGCATACGCAACCGAGTGACTTCGGTTAAAACCGTAACGAGCAAATGTCTCCATCTGATCAAATACTTCCACTGCGACGGCATCCGGGATTTTATTTTTCTTCGCACCATCTAAGAAAAATTGTCGTTGCTTAGCCATCTCTTCTGGCTTTTTCTTACCCATTGCTCGTCTAAGCATGTCCGCTTCTGCAAGCGAATAACCAGCCATGTCTCTCGCAATTTGCATGATTTGCTCTTGGTAGAGAATAATACCATAGGTATTATTTAATATCGGTTCTAAGGTCGGATGCTGGTATTTCACGACCTCCTTTCCATGTTTTCGATCTATATAGTGATCCACCATTCCAGCATCTAACGGACCAGGTCGATACAATGCCAAAATCGCAACAATATCCTCAAAGCAAGTAGGTTTTAACCTACTTACCATTTCCGTGATCCCACTTGACTCTAGTTGAAAGACACCGATAGTTTTACCAGCCGCTATTAACTTGAAAGTTTTTCTATCATCGAGAGGAATAGTATTAATATCTAAATGATATTTATCCTCTTTTGTTAAACCATGATGTTCATTTATTAAAACTAACGCTTTATCAATAACAGAGAGTGTTTTGAGTCCAAGGAAATCGAATTTCACCAATCCAATTTTTTCAACCCAGTTCATCGAATACTGAGTGACTACTTGACCTTCTTTATCGAGCATAAGTGGACAATATTCCACAATCGGATTATCTGAAATAACAATCCCCGCAGCGTGCGTTGACGTATGCCTTGAAAGCCCTTCCAACTTAAGAGCAAGATCGATAAGCTCTTTACCATCAGTTTCCGCGTAATCTTTAAGTTTTTTCTCCATCTCGATTGCCTCTCTCAGAGGATAATCGAACCCCTGTCGTGGTGCAGGCACCAATTTTGCAACCTTATCCATCTCTGCATAACTAAAACCAAGAACACGCCCGACGTCTTTAATAGCTGCTTTCGCCTTTAGAGTTCCAAAAGTAACAATCTGGGCAACCTTATCAGTCCCATACTTCGTACTTACATATTCCAAAACTTTCTCACGACCGAAGATACAAAAATCGACGTCGATATCAGGCAGACTGACGCGATCGGGATTAAGGAATCGTTCAAATAGCAAAGAGTACTTAATCGGATCAATTTCCGTAATCGACAACGCATAGGCGACCAATGAACCCGCCGCACTTCCTCTACCTGGACCGACCGGTATTCTTTGAGATTTAGACCATTTTATAAAGTCAGAAACGACAAGAAAATATCCAGGAAATCCCATTTGCAGAATGCACGAAAGCTCCATTTCTAAACGCTTACGGTAGGTATCGCAAAGTTCGGTATCAGACGATAACCCATCGCTTTCTAATCGACCCTCCAACCCTTCTTTGGTCATGCGTATAAAAACAGTATTTAAATCTTCTTCACCAACATCATAATTTGGCATGTAGTATTTTGTTAAATCAAAATCTACATTACAAGATTCGGCAATATGATTTGTCAACGCCAATGCTTCGTAAAAATCTGGAAGTTCCAAATTCATTTCATCGTATGACTTCAGATACAACTCCGACTCGTCGTGTTTTATCCGATCAGGGTCGGTGATTAATTTTTGCATCGAAATACACATCAAAACTTCTTGAGAATGATGATCTTCTTTACTCAAATAGTGGCAATCATTAGTCGCAACAATAGGTATTCCCAAATCGTCACTGAGTCTTTTTACAACTTGATTGTGGAGTATTTGAGCCTGAAATCGATGAGGCTGAATTTCAAGGTAGTAATTATCCTTAAAGATTTCATAATATTGAAGTGCGATTCTTTTAGCACCCTCGTAATCTCCCTTCGTAGTATATTCCGCTAACTCTCCTGCGACACAACCTGAAAGGCATACTAAATCTTTTGAATATATCTTTAATATTTCATGATCTATTCTAGGCTTAAAATAAAAACCTTCCATAAAACCAAGAGAAACTAACTTACAAAGGTTTTGATAACCCAAATTAGATTTTGCAAGTAAAGTTAAATGATAGGTATCTCTTTGCCCGCTTTCTTTTATAAAACGCCCCTTACCGGCAAGGTAAACTTCACAACCAAGTACGGGCTTAACTCCCGCAGCCGTTGCGACGGAAAAGAACTCCATAATCCCATGCATCGTACCATGGTCGGTCATACCTACGCATTTCTGATCTAGGCTTTGAACTTTTTTGATTAAATCTTTAATCTTGATAGCCCCATCAAGGACACTATATTGACTATGAAGATGTAAATGAACAAAATTAGACATTAGGAATATGATCTCTTTTTTAAAAGTAATTTAAAGAAAGTTTGAAAATAGCATTTTGTAGGTCAGATAATATTTATAAAATTAATCCGCCACAATTATCTACAAAGATACTAAACCACAGAACAAGCCACGCATACAGAGGATTTGAAAAAAAAGTAATCTATTCGAACCTATTCCAAATTTAGACAGTAAAAACTGATTGGTTGCAATATTTTACTTGTAATTACTGATGTAAACTCACCATTCATAATAACAATATAGGCAGGTAAAATTAAAGTCTCTGTTTCACATCATCTCTAAGGCTATGAGGGATAAGCTGCCACCACCACCGTTAGTAGGCCACCAATATATTTAAGTTTTGAAGTGATAATTTCTACGTTGATAGTTAAAAACAATTCCCGAGTTTTATATTGCGCAATCTGCAAGAGAGTTAGGAAGTATGCATCTTCGTTTTTACTTCTTGGGTAGTAAAAAAAAAAGAAGTCGGCGAATGAAAGAACTATTACTAAAAACTGAAAACAAAATGGGGGGTGGGACTTGTGAATAGGCTTATCCTCAAAGCAAGCTCCACCTAGCTTTAGGAAGGGTAAGGCTGTTTGCAAGTCGAAATAGCGGCGGCAATAAAAATTAGAAAAAACTAAAAAATATTAAATTATTTTTGCTTTTTCTATTGACAGCTTTTAGCGTGATCGACTGGCCTTAAGTTATAAAGTGCTTAAACGCGCATCTGATAAGCACATTCCTTTCAGATTAAGAATGTCCAAGCTCGTTGCACCTCTCAGTCTAATTGGTATTCAAATTCTTCATACAGACAAACGTCGAGATCCGAAAAACACCCGTGTTACAATTCTCTGAGTGCGATGTAACGGAAGTATTTTAAGGGACGTAAAAGATGTTTGATTTGAATTTAGATGAACTTTCAAATGACGAAGTAAAATTAAATATTATAAGATTGCGAAAGCTTGAAAGAGAATGTGAGGTGGATCT